>PSML01000012.1:0-42002 GCA_040290145.1 Meiothermus sp.
CTGGCTTCGGGCGGTGAGGACCCGCCAGGCCGCCACCCCGGCCCCCACCAGGATCAGCGCCAGCCAGATCCACCACCAGACCGGGATCCCCCGGCGCGGCGGCGCGGCCTCCCCGGTGGAGTCGGTCAGGTGGGCCCCGGTCTTGGCCGGGAACTGGGCCAACAAGGGCTCGGGGTCGAGGCCCAGAACCTGCGCGTAGCGGCGAAGATAGCCGCGGGAGAGGGCGGCCTCGGGGAGTTCGGAGTAGCGGCACTCCTCGAGCGCCTCGAGGATGGCCTTGCGCACGGAGAGCTGCTGGGCCAGCTCGGCCAGGCTTCTGCCCTGGGCCTCGCGGGCTTCCTTGAGCCTCCGCCCGGGTTCACACATCGCCCTGCCATTCTATGCCACTTCGGGCTACCGAGTGTCAAAACTAGCCCCGGCGATGCGGGCCCCTAGCCGGGCGTTTTCCTCGAGCAAGCGCAGGTTGACCTGATCGGTCTGGCCGCCGGAGAGCTCGGAGATCCGCCGCAGCAGGTAGGGGGTCAGGCTCTTGCCCTGGATGCCCTGGCGAGCCGCCTCCTGGTTGGCCTGCTCGACCCAGCCCTGGACCTGCTCGAAGGGGAGCCCCCGGCTCACCGGGTTGGCCACCAAGGTGGCGGAGGGGAGCCCAAGCTCCCGGGCCCGCGCGTAGATCCGGGCCACCTCCTGGGGGCTTTCAGCCCGGGCCGGGAGGCTAAAGGGGCTTTCGGGGGTGTGAAAGGCCGGGAGCCGGTCGGTGCGGTAGCCGAGCAGGGTCACCCCGTAGGACTCGAGCCGCTCGAGGGTGGCAGCCAGGTTCAGGATGCTCTTGGCCCCTGAGCACACCACGATGATGGGGGTGCGCGAAAGCTCGGTGAGGTCCGCGGACTCGTCGTAGGGGTCGGGGTGGACCCCGCCGATCCCCCCGGTGGCGAACACCGCGATCCCCGCCCGGTGGGCCAAAAAGGCGGTGGTGGCGACGGTGGTACCGGCGTTCTTGCCCTGTGCGGCCAGGGCCGCCAGGTTCCACAGGCTGGCCTTATCGGCCCTGTCGTCGAGGGCCAGCCGCTCGAGCTCAGGGGCGCTCAGGCCCACCACCACCTCACCCCCCAGCACGGCCAGGGTGGCGGGGACGGCCCCCTCCTGGCGGACGGCGGCCTCGAGCCCTTGCGCGGTGTGCAGGTTCAAGGGGCGCGGCAGCCCGTGGGTGATGACCGTGGACTCCAGGGCCACCACCGGCTGGCCCTCCCGCAGTGCGGCTTCGACTTCGGCGGATAGGCGCATACCGATAGGGTAGCGGTTTTATGGCCTTCTTCAAAGAAACCTAGAGCCCGCCGCCTGTAGGACTCGCCTCGAGCTGCCCGAGGGGTGTAGCCTACAGCGCCGGCCATACCAAAACCTCCTGCTCGGCCCGCAGGTTGTGGAACACCAGCCCCTCGGCGGTCAGGAGCATCCGCGCGCCGGCCCCGGGGCGGGCCTCGATCATCAGCCGCACCTGGCGCTCCCCGGCCTGAACCTCTACCGCCTCGAAGCGGCCGTACTGGTGCGTCCAGGCCTGGATCACCAGGGGGTCCAGCCGGGCCGTGGTTCCCCGCCCTTCGGTAAGGGCGGTGCGGAGCTGGGCGGTATGGGCCAGGCGGTTTTGTACCTTGACCAACCCCAACCGGGCCAGGTGGCCCAGCAGGCTGGTGATGGCCTCGAGCCCGTACTTGCTGCGGGCGGAAAGCTCGAGCGGCGAGAGCGGTTGGTCCAGCTGGTTCAAGACGGCGAGTTCGCTGGGCAGCAGGGTGAGCTGGGCGGGCAGGTTTTTCACGGTCAGGGTCACCCGGTCGAAGACCCCCACCTCGATCCGCTCGTCGAGCTGGCGGATGGCCTGGAGCAGGTAGTGCTCGAGCGACTCGGTGAGGGTTTGCTGGGGGGGGCGGTCCCCCAGCGAGAAGCGGAACGGACCCTCGCGCAGGCCCAGAATCCGGTAAAGCCCCTCGACCCCGCTGATCCCGCGGTAGCTGGCGTGCACCGGGCGTCCTTGCTCGAGGTAGATCTCCCCGCGCGGTACGTAAAAACCCCCGCTCTGCTGGCTCTGGCTCAAAAGCTGCAAGAGGTCAATCGGCCCCAGCAGGCTGAAGTTGCCTTCCACACTCCTCAGGATAGGGGGCGAGCGGGGCGGGGTTGGGTTATTCGCCCCTAGTCGGATGGCAAGAATCCCGCTCGAGCGCTGCGCAACGGTGCGGGGGACTCCGTGGGAAGCTAGCGGCCCAGGAAGTCCCGGATGGCCCCTTCCAGCATCCGGTAGACCTCCTCAAAGCCCTCGGGGCCGCCGTAGTAGGGGTCGGGGACCTCGGCGTCCTCGAGCAGGAGTCGAATCTTGGCCTGAGCGCCGGGGAACATCCGCCGCAGGTGCTCGAGGTGGTCCTTGTCCATGGCGAAGATGTGGTCGTAGGCCTGGTCCTGGGGCTCGAGCTGGCGGGCGATGTGGGGGAAATCAGCCCCGTGCCGCCGCAGCACTTCCTGGGCTCGCGGGTCGGCCCCCTCGCCCACGTGCCAGGCCCCGACCCCCGCCGAGTCCACCTCGAACTCGGCCTCCAGGCCGCGCTCGCGCAGCATCCGCCGGAAGATGCCCTCGGCCATCGGGCTGCGGCAGATGTTGCCGGAACAGACGAAAAGCACCCGGATCATGGTCAGCTCAGCTTGAGGATGATCCCCTCATGGGGGCGAAGCTCGAGGGCGTTTTCCACCACCCCGTACCTGTCCAGATGGGTCGAGAGCAGGATCTCCCCCGGGGGCACGGCCAGGGTCTTGGGCTCGCCGGTGAAGTTGAGGGCCACCAGCCCCACCCGCCCACGCAGATAGGCGAACACCCCTTCAGGGGCCTTGTAGCTTTCGTAGGGGGCTTCCAGGAGGCCCGGCGTCGCCTTGCGCACCACCAGGAGGGTGCGCACCAGGCTCAGCATGGAGAAGGGATCAGCGTCCTGGGACTCTACGTTACGCTCGGGGTAGTCAGGGTTTACCGGCAGCCAGGGCTCGACCGTCGAGAACCCCGCGTAGGCGAAGGGGGTCCACTGCATGGGGGTGCGCTCCGGGTCACGCCCGGGATCCAAACCTTGATCGCCCGCGACCCCGCGCTGGCGTAATGCCGCGGGGTCTTGCACCCGCTCAGGAGGGATCACCCCGTCCACCATGCCGATCTCATCGCCGTAATACCAGGTTGGGGAGCCCGGCAGGGTGAATAACAGCATCGCCGCCACCCGGGCCTGGGCGTGGCCAATGCGGCTGGCCAGGCGGTGCTGATCGTGGTTTCCCAGCACCCAATTGGGTGTGGCCCAACTGGGTAAGCTGGCCTGGTACTCCTCTACGACGCGCCGGAGGTTTTCCGCTGTCCAGTTGGGCAGGCCCTGGGTGATCAGGTGAAAGTTAAAGGGCAGGTGGCAGCCGGGACGCTCCGGGGTGCCGTAGTAGGGCATCAGCCGCTCGTAGGGCAGGTAGATCTCGCCCACCATCATGCGGTCGCCGTCGAACTCATCCAGAACTTGGCGCATCTCGCCCACGATCTGGCGGGTCTCGGGCTGGTCTTCGGTGTAGAGGTGCAGGTGCCGCCCCCGGTCCCACTGGCCGGGCTGCCAGTGGGGATTTTCCGGCTCATCGCGGAATAGGGCGTCCTCCACCAGCAGCCACATCACGTCCACCCGGAAGCCGTCCACCCCCCGGCGCAGCCAAAAGCGCATCACCTCGTATATGGCTTGGCGCACGGCGGGGTTCCTCCAGTTGAGGTCAGGCTGCTCGGGGAGGAACTGGTGTAGGTAGTACTGCCCGGTTCTCTCGTCGAGGGTCCAGGCTGGGCCGCCGAAGAAGGCCATCCAGTTGTTGGGTGGCCCGCCGTCCGGCGCGGGGTCACGCCAGACGTACCAGTCGCGTTTGGGGTTATCCAGCCCAGAGCGCGATTCCACGAACCAGGGGTGTTGGTCGGAGGTGTGGTTGGGCACCAGATCGATGATCAGCTTGAGCCCCAGCCGATGGGTGTCCTCCAGGAGCCGGTCGAAGTCGGCCAGCGTGCCGAAGATGGGGTCTACGTCGCAGTAGTCGGCCACGTCGTAGCCGAAGTCCTTCATGGGGGACCTGTAGAAAGGGGAGAGCCAGATCGCGTCCACCCCCAAGTCCTTGAGGTAGCCGAGCCTCGAGCGGACGCCCTCCAGATCGCCGATACCGTCGCCGTTGGAGTCCTGGAAGCTGCGCGGGTAGATCTGGTAGATGGTCGCGGTTTTCCACCATTCCATAGCGCCCTCGAGCATATCCGCTCGGGTAATACTTTTCACCTCCCAGCCGCGACGGCGTCTGGGGCAGGATTTCCGAAGCAGGGCAGCCCGCGCGGCGACACTCGAGCGGGGCATGGTCCACTCCGGCCCTATCTAGCTTGATCCTAACGGCAAAACCCCCGCACACCGTACGGGGGCAAAGCCCTTGTGAATTTGTCGCGATGGCGGGCCCGAGAGGATTCGAACCCCTGGCCTACTGATCCGTAGTCAGTCGCTCTATCCAGCTGAGCTACGGGCCCAAAGTTCGCGTCCTGTAAGATAGCATAGCCCCTTGAGGACTGTCAACAAAAACCATCACGTCTATACTGGGCTCAATGCAGCACTTCACCTCGAGCTGGTACACGGTTCTGGCTTCCTACTGGTTTGCCAGCAGCTTCAAGTGGGCGGCCATCCTCCTGGCCCTGCTCCCCGGACGGGTGGCGCAACTCGTGCCCAACGAGCAAAAGGCTGGGGCGCTGGGCCTCCTTTTCGCCATCGGTGCGGTGATGGCCTTGATCGGCCCTCCGGTGATGGGCTACCTCTCGGACCGGCTGGGCCGCCGGATGCCTTTCCTGGCCGCCGGAGCGGTGCTCACCGCGGTGGCCTTGGTCTGGATGGCCCACGCTCCTAGCTACGCCATGCTGTTCGCGGCCTATATCCTTTTGCAGATCGCCGACGACCTCGGCACTGGCCCCTACTCGGCGCTGATCCCCGACCTGGTGCCGCGCTCGAGGCGGGGGACCGCCTCGGGATACTTGGGGACCATGCAGATGATCGGCAATATTGCGGCGGCGGTGCTGATCTTCTCCTTGCCCAACGTCACCGCGCAGTTTTACGTGCTGGCGGGGGTCAACCTGCTGGGGGCGCTTCTCGTCCTGCAGGCCATCCAGGAGGTGCCGGGACTACGCCAGCGCCAGCTCGGCTTCGGCCAGAGTATGTTGGCTCCCTGGAAGGATCCCGACTTTCGCTGGGTATGGGCCACTCGCTTCTTCGCCATGTTGGGCCAGTATAGCGTGCAGACCTACCTGCTCTATTACCTAAGCGACGTGGTCGGCAGCTTCAACGCCTTCGGGTTGCGCCTGGGCGACCCGGCCCAGGCGGTGGGGGTGTTGGGGCTGATGATCTTCGTGGGCGGGGCCCTCTCGGCCATCTACGCCGGACGGCGCTCGGACCAACTGGGGCGCAAACGCCTGATCTATATCTCGGGGGTGGGCCTGGCGCTGGTGATGCTGCCGATCCTGCTCTTGCCCCGCTTCGATCTGCTGGTGGCCTTGGCCCTGATCTTCGGGGTGTTTTTTGGCATCTATCTGGCGGTGGACTGGGCCTTGGTGGCGGACGTGCTCCCCGACCCCGAGGGTTACGCCACCGACATGGGGCTATGGCAGACCTCGATTGTGCTGCCCCAGGTGATCGCGGGGAGCTTCGGCGGGTTGATCGACCGGGCCAACCAAGCCGCGGCGGGGTCGGGGTATACGTTCATCTTCCTGGCGGCGGCGGTGTTCTTCCTGCTGGGGACCTTCCTGGTGCGGCAGATCCGCGGGGTTCGTTAGCCCCATTGATCTGAAGTTTGCATTGACCAGGGCAACGCGGTCCCAATACAATGACCGGGTCAGTTTAAAGGAGGTCGCATGAGGTTTTTGCTGGGTATCTCACGGGCTATCGACGCACTCAGCCTCAACGTCAACAAGGTGGTGATCTGGCTGGTCCTGCTGGCTACTTTGGTCTCGGCGGTCAACGCGTTGGTCCGCTTTACCTTGCACAACAGCTCCAACGCCTGGCTCGAGCTGCAATGGATCATGTTCGGGGCGATCTTTCTGCTGGGGGCCAGCTATACCTTTATGAAAAACGGCCACGTGCGGGTGGATGTGCTCTACGGCAAGTATCCCCCGCGGGTAAAGGTCTGGGTGGACCTTCTGGGAACCCTGTCCTTTTTGATCCCCAGCGCAGTGGTGATCTTGCTGACCTCGCTGCCGTGGGTAGCGAACTCCATCAGCACCCGGGAGATGTCGCCCGACGCCGGCGGGTTGCCCTACTGGCCGATCAAGCTGCTGATCCCCGTGGCCTTTGCCCTGCTGATTCTGCAGGCTGTCTCCGAAGTGATCAAACGCATCGCCATGCTCACGGGGCATCTCGCGATCCCCGAGTACAAGACGGAGGAGGAGGCTGAGGTTCAGGAGGTCAAGGCTCTGGTGGAGCAAAAGGAGGAGCTGCGATGAGTTTTGAGGTCATGGCTCCCCTGATGTTCGCGGGCCTCATCGTTTTTTTGCTCCTGGGCTATCCGGTGGCCTTTAGCCTGGGGGCGGTGGGCTTGCTGTTTGGTTGGATCGGGGTGCAGTACGACTTCATCCAGCCGGTGTTTCTGCAAAACATCCCCCTGCGAATCTTCGATACCCTCAAAAATCAGACCCTGCTGGCCGTCCCCTTTTTCACCTTCATGGGGTTGATCCTCGAGCGCAGCGGCATGGCCGAGGAGCTGCTCGAGACCGTAGGGCAGCTCTTTGCCCGGCTGCGCGGGGGTATCGCCTATGCGGTGGTCTTGGTGGGAGCCATGCTGGCGGCGACGACCGGCGTGGTCGCCGCTTCGGTGATCGCGATGGGCCTGATCTCGCTGCCGGTGATGTTGCGCTACGGCTACAGCCCCCGGGTCGCCGCAGGGACCATCGCCGCCTCAGGCACCCTGGCCCAGATCATCCCACCCAGCCTGGTGCTCATCATCATGGCCGACCAGTTGGGGGTCAGCGTGGGTGACATGTACCGGGGGGCCTTCGTGCCGGGCTTAATCCTTGCTGGGATGTACCTCCTCTATATCATCCTGATGGCGATCTTCCGTCCCCAATCGGTTCCCGCTCTACCCGAGGAAGCCCGGATCTACAAGGGAATGGCCTTGGTCAGACGCGTCTTCATAGCCTTAATCCCCCCGGTCGTTCTGATTTTCTTGGTGCTGGGGACTATCTTTATCGGCGTGGCCACCCCCACCGAAGGGGGTGCGATGGGGGCGATAGGGGCCATCGCCCTGGCCCTCGCCAGGCGCAGGCTCAATTGGAAGCTGATGCTCCAGGCCATGGAGTCCACCGCCCGGCTGACCTCGTTCGTGGCCTTTATCTTGGTGGGCTCGCGCATCTTCAGCCTGGTGTTCGTGGGGGTGGACGGAGACCGCTGGGTGGAGAACCTTCTCAAAACCGCCTTGCCCGATAACCCCATCGCCTTCTTGTTGCTCATCAACCTGCTGGTCTTCCTGATCGCCTTTTTTCTGGATTACTTCGAGATCGCCTTTATCGTCATCCCGCTGATCCTGCCCGCCGTGACTGGGATCATGGAACAGCTCTACCCCCAGGATTACAAGATCGGGTTGTACTGGTTCGGGGTGATGCTGGGGGTCAACCTGCAAACCTCCTTTATGCACCCACCCTTTGGCTTCGCCCTATTTTTTCTGCGCAGTGTGGCCCCGCCTAGCCTCAAGACCTCGGACATCTACTGGGGTGCGGTACCTTTCGTGGTCATCCAGGTCATCATGACGTTGTTGCTGCTCTTCAACCCTCAGTTGGTCACCCACTGGCTGAGGTAAAGACGTACCCCACACCGCTGAAGGTACGGTGTGGGGTACGCTCAAGGGGCTTATCCGACGTTTGGGAAAGCGAACTGCTCGTAGCCTAGCTCATACACCGCGAAAGCTTTGTACCCATCGTCGCGGAACTTGCGCCAGGCGGTATAGACCTTTTTGTAGGTGGCGTCTTTGGCCGACTCCTCCTCGTACCAGTCAAAGGCCGCTTTCTGGGCGGTTTTGAGGATGTCGTTGGAAAATTTGCGCAGGCGCACCCCGTTCTTAAGGAGGCGCTGCAGAGCCTCGGGGTTCACCTTGTCATACTTGGCCAACATGGTGAGGTTGGCCTCGGCCGCGGCCACCTCGAAGGCTTGCTGGTAGTCTTTGGGGAGCTTCTTCCACTCGGCCAGGTTGATGTAGAACGAAAGCTGCGGCCCTGGCTCCCACCAACCGGGGTAGTAGTAGTACTTGGCGATCTTGTAGAAGCCCAGCTTCTCGTCGTCGTAAGGGCCTACCCATTCGGTAGCGTCGATGGTACCGCGCTCCAGGGCCGGGTAGATATCCCCGCCCGCCAACACCTGCGGCACCACCCCCAACCGGCTCATCACCACGCCACCGGGGCCGGGGATGCGCATCTTAACGCCCTTGAGGTCAGCCGCGGTATTCACCTCCTTGCGGAACCAGCCTCCCATCTGGGCCCCGGTGTTGCCCCCCGGAAAGTTGATGATGTTAAAGTCGGCGAAGATGGGGCGGAAAAGCTCGATCCCCCCCCCGTAGTACATCCAAGCGTTTTGCTGACGGGCGGTAAGGCCGAACGGCACTGCCGCGTCATAGGCCAGCACTTGGGCTTTGCCCACGTAGTAGTAGCTGGCGGTGTGGCCGATCTCCACCGTCCCCTGCTGCACGGCATCGAGCACCTGCAGGCCCGGCACGATCTCACCGGCGGGGAAGGCGCGGATCTGGAACTTGCCACCGGTGAGCTGGCTGATCCGCTCCGCCAAAACATCGGCTGCTCCGAAGATGGTATCCAGGCTTTTGGGGAAGCTGCTGGCCAGGCGCCAGCGAATCGTGGGGGCGGTCTGTGCGAAAACTGGCCCGAACACCGTGCTAGCGGCTACACCCACGCCGGCTTTCTTGAGAAAATCGCGTCTATCCACATGGCCTCCTAAAGACGGGTTTTACGCACTGATGGCGCGATGTAATTATATGCAACTCCCCACCCGGGTTCAAGCTGGAGCAGATCGGGTTTATGCGTCTGCCCCCGCGAGGGGGAGGCTCACTGGGTGATGTAGAAGTAGGTGTCGCTCACGTCCCGCACCTGAGCCCCGCTCAACTGAAGGTAACTGCTGGTGCGGCTGTTGAGGCCGTCGCTGTAGATCCGCCCCTCGAAACGCACCGAGCCCGGGGTAGGGGTGTTGGTGTAAATGGCCCGCACCTGCTGCAGCCCCAGAGGGTAGGTCAGGGTGTACTGGACCTGCCGGCTCGCCAGGGGGAGCGTGTAGGTCCCAGGGTTGAGGTAGAAGCGGTCGAATTCGTAAGCCCGCCCATCGGGATCAACCCCTACCAGGGTGATGTAACCTGGACGGTTCAGGGTGATCACGAAGCGCACGGATTCGCCGACCCGGTAATAGCTACCCTCTCCCCGGTCGGGGCGGAACTGGGTGATGACCGGGCTCAGCTCCACACCAAAGCCCACCCCCACGCTCACCGTGCCGGGGCGAATCCCAATCGTACAGGCCGAGAGGGGCAAGGCCAGCAAAATCAAGCTCAAGAGTTGGAAGTTCCGACCCGGTTGCATACCACTAAACTATCCCGGCAATCTGAAGAAAACCTGAATCGCACCCCAATTCCGCTTGAATCAACGCCCTCTAATCTGGGTGGCCAAGGAGCCAAGCCCGCACCGGGGTGAAGGTCTTGCGGTGCGCGGGCGAGGGGCCCAGGCGGGCCAGGCTTTCCCGATGGGCGGCGGTGCCATAACCCTTGTGGGCCGCGAAACCATAGCCTGGGTACAGCGCCTCCAGCTCGAGCATGTGCCGGTCCCGCGCCACCTTGGCCAGGATGCTCGCCGCCGCCACCGTGGGGCTATCCCGGTCAGCCTTGGGTGGCGAACGCAGGGGCAGGACCTGGGTGCTCAGCCCCTCGAGGGGCAAATAGTCGGTGAGCAGGGCGTCGGGCAGCACCGGCAAGCCCTCGAGCGCCCGCCGTGCGGCCAGATGGGTGGCCTTCAAGATGCCCAGCTGCTCGATCTCATCCACTCCAGCCCACCCTATCCCCCAACCCAGGGCCAGCGCCTTGACTTCAGTCTCGAGTTCCTCCCGCTGGCGGGCCGTAAGGGTCTTGGAGTCGCGGAAGGGGTATTTCCCCTTCGGCAGGATTACCGCCCCGGCCACCACCGGCCCAGCCCAGGCCCCCCGTCCGGCCTCATCCACCCCGGCCACCCGCAGCCCGGCTTCCCACCAGTCGCTCTCGAGCGGGAGGGATTCGCGCTCCACCACCTGCGATGCCATGTTCGGCCAGTCTAATGGGCCTATGGGGAAAGTGCTAGGCTTGAGGGGTGGCAGCTACGGCTTCCCCCTCTTCTCCCCCTTGGCAAGCCCGCGCCATCGGCTGGCTTAGGGCCCTCACCAAGCCCCTCTACTGGTGGTATGAGCGCCGCCTGGAGTCCGAGGTGCGTGGCGGGCATGTCCCCAAGCACCTGGGGATGATCCTCGACGGCAACCGGCGCTTCGCCCGGAGCCTGGGGCTCGAGGGCCACGAGGGCCACGAGTTCGGGGTAGCCAAGGCCTACGAGGTGCTCGAGTGGTGCTTGGAGCTGGGGATTAGGACCGTCACAGTATGGGTCTTCAGCACCGATAACTGGGGCCGCAGCCAAAAAGAAGTCGAGACCCTGATGAACCTCTTCGTCAAGGAAGCCCGGCGCATGGCGGTGGACCCGCGCATCCACGCCAACGAGGTACGGGTTAGGGTCATCGGACGGCGCGACCGCTTCCCCCCTAAGGTCTTGGAGGCGTTGGAGGAACTCGAGCGGGCCACCCAGCATCACCAGGGGATGCTTCTGCAAATCGCCATGGGCTACGGCGGGCGCGAGGAGATCGTGGACGCGGTGAAGACCCTCCTGCTCGAGGCCGCCCAGACCGGCAAGAGCCCCGAGGAGCTGGCCGCCGAACTCGACATCGAGCACATCGGGGAGCGGCTGTACACCGCCGGGATCCCCGACCCCGACTTCATCATCCGCACCTCGGGCGAAGTAAGGCTCTCGGGATTTTTGCTATGGCAAAGCGCCCACAGCGAGTATTACTTCTTCGATGCCTTCTGGCCGGCCTTCCGCAAGGTGGACTTTTTGCGGGCCATCCGCAGTTACCAGGGGCGCGAGCGGCGGTTTGGGAAGTAAGCGCGGCTTGACAGGAAAAGCCGAGTTGTATAACCTTGCTCCCAGGATGATCTTAAGTGCAAAAAAGCCGAGTGCCGGGGGGCTAGCCTGAGCTAGTCCGCGCGACTGCGTATCCCGGCCCGCCCCCTGCGCGGGCCGATTTTTTTCGAGGAGATCATGACCCAAGCCCAACCTCCAACCCGGCCCATCGAGATCGTGGACACCACCTTCCGCGATGGCCAGCAGTCGCCGCTGCTGTTCGACACCGAGAAGTACCGCTTCACCCTCGAGGAGAAGAGGCTGCTCCTGGCGGGCCTGCTCGAGCTGGGGGTCACCCACATCGAGTTCTTCTCGCCCGTGGTGGGCATGGCCGAGGAGCAGGACGTGCGCGAGCTGATCGCCTACGCCAAGGGCCTCACCGAGCGCGAGCTGCGCTTGCTGGCCCACTGCCGCTGCCACCCCGACGACATCGAGCGCTCGCTCGAGGTCGGCTGCAACGGGCTCAACCTCTACCTGGGCGTCTCCCCGCTGGCCCAGCGGCACAACGCGCAGAAGAGCCTTGAGGAGGCCGTCGCGCTGGCCGGCGAGGTCGTCCGCAGCACCCGCGCTCGCCACCCCGGCCTCTATCTGCGCTTCAGCGCCGAGGACGCCTTCCGCACCCCCAAAGAGGACCTCTTCCGCCTCTACGACGCGGTCGCCCCCTACGTCGACACCCTGGGCCTGCCCGACACGGTGGGTATGGCCGAGCCGGAGGACGTGACCGCGCTGGTGTGCGCGCTGCGCGAGCGCTACCCGGGCGCCGACCTGGAGTGCCACTTCCACAACGACCGGGGCCTGGCCCTCGCCAACGTGCTCGCCGCCGTGCGGGCGGGGGTGCGCTACGTGGACGCCTCCATCTGGGGCCTGGCCGAGCGCTCGGGGATCCCCTCGGTGACGGGGGTGCTCTTCAACCTCTCCAAGCACTACCCTGAGCTTTTTGGACAGTACAACCTCAGCCAGTGCTACCCCCTCAACGTGCTCATGGCCTCGATCCTGGGTACCCTGGTGCCCTACACCGAGCCGGTCTCGCTCACCAACCGCACCCACACCGCCGGGGTTCACCAGAAGGCCGTGCTCAACGAGAAGAAGGTCTATGAGGCCCACAACCTCCACGACTTCGGCGTGGACAAGAACCAGCTTCTCTTGGGGCCGCTGTCGGGCTGGAACCTGATCTACTACTACCTCAAGGAGGTCGAGGCGCTCGAGATCAGCAAGGAGCAGGCCAAGGAGATCGCCCAGGAGTTCAAGCGCCGCACCGGCGAGATCGGGCGCAGCAAGAGGCCCGAGGAGCTCTTGCTCGAGCTCGCCCACGCCCACGGCATCCGCAAGCACGCGCTGCCCGAGGAAGTGCCCACCGCCCGCCTGGAGAACCTGGACTAGAGGGTTATGTCAGAGATTGCCGTACTCTTCCTCGCTGATCCCGGCGTCTTTGAGGATTTTCCGGAAGGTGCCTTTGGGCAATTCGCCGCTGTGAAAGGGGATGACCGTGGTTCGCCCGTCGGGGTGCTGGCAAAAGCGGTGCCCGCCCTTGGCGCTGCGCTCGATGAAACCGGCTCGTCTGAGCTTGCGGGCTACCTCTTCCGGCCTAGGCGGCAGTCACTTCCACCCTCATCGTCTGCACGTCGTCAGGCAAGGGTTTGCCGTCTTCGAGCGCTTCCAAAACGTTGCCGATGGCTTCCTCACGGGTATCGCCGTCGGAATGAACCCCAGGAACCGCCAGGACGTCCGGCTCTTCCGGATCCTTGTAGATGTACACCCAGTACCTGCGTTTCATACCCTAGTTATAGGAGGTCGAGATGGGTCTAACCCTGGCTGAAAAAATCCTTTCCCAACGGGCCGGGCGCGAGGTGCGGGCCGGTGAGCTGGTGGTGGTGGAGGTGGACCAGGTGATGGTGGTGGACTCCATCGCCGGCAGCTTTTTCGGGCGGCTCGAGCAGCTCGGGGCCAGTCCCCGCTACCCCGAGAAGGTCGCCATCGTCATCGACCACGTGGCCCCGGCGGCCAACGTGGAGGTGGCCAAGGCCCAGAAGGGGATCCGGGAGTGGGGGGCGCGCCACGGCTGCCGGGTCTATGACGTGGGGCGTGGCATCTGCCACCAGGTGCTCATCGAGGAGCGGCTGGCCCTGCCCGGGGGGATCGTGCTGGGCTCGGACTCCCACTCCACCACCTACGGCGGCGTGGCCTGCTTCGGCACCGGCATGGGGGCCACCGACATCGCGCTGGCAGCGGCCTCGGGGCGCACCTGGCTGCGGGTGCCGGAGTCGGTCAAGGTGGTGTTTGGGGGCACCCTCGCACCGGGGGTGACGGCCAAGGACGCGGCGCTCGAGATGGTCCGCCTCCTCACCGCCGACGGGGCGACGTACATGAGCGTGGAGATCCACCTCGAGGGCGGGGCCGAGTCCCTCAGCCGCAGCCAGCGCCTGACCCTGGCCAACCTCAGCGTGGAGGCCGGGGCCAAGTGCGGTCTGGTGGTGCCGAGCGGGGAGATCCTGGAGCTCTATGACCTGCCCGGCTGGCTCTACCCCGACCCGGACGCGGTCTACGTGCGCGAGGTGGAGATTGACCTTTCCGCCCTCACCCCGCGGGTCTCGGTGCCCTTCTACGTGGACAACGTGCAGACGGTGGACTCGGTGATGGGCAAGAAGGTGGACCAGGTCTTCGTGGGCACCTGCACCAACGGGCGCCTCGACGACCTGCACCAGGTGGCCGAGGTGCTGCGCGGGCGTAAGGTCGCGCCCGGCGTGCGGATGCTGGTGATCCCGGCCAGTTCGCAGGTGCTCGAGGAGGCCACCGCCGACGGCACGCTCCTGACCCTCCTGCAAGCGGGAGCCACGCTGGGAACCCCCGGCTGCGGGCCCTGCATGGGCCGCCACCAGGGGGTGCTGGCGCCGGGGGAGGTCTGCGTCAGCACGTCCAACCGCAACTTTAGGGGGCGGATGGGCGCCGCCGACGCCGAGATCTACCTGGCAAGCCCCAGGGTGGCGGCGGCGAGCGCGGTGGCCGGGTTCATCACCACGCCGGAGGCGCTCGAGCGGGGAGGAAAGCATGCCTAGGGTCTGGAAATTCGGCGACTCCATCAACACCGACGACATCCTGCCGGGCAAGTACGCCCCCTTCATGGTGGGCGAGGACCGGTTCCACACCTATGCCTTCGCCCACCTCCGCCCCGAGTTTGCCCAGGGGTTCAGGCCGGGTGACCTCCTGGTGGCGGGGCGCAACACCGGGCTGGGCTCTAGCCGTGAGTACGCCCCCGAGGCGCTCAAGCGCCTGGGCCTGCGGGCCATCATCGCCAAGAGCTACGCCCGCATCTTCTACCGCAACCTGGTCAACCTGGGCATCATGCCCTTTGAGGCCCCCCAGGTGGTGGACGCCCTCGAGGACGGCGACGAGGTGGAGCTGGAGTTTGAGGGGGGAATCCTCAAGCGGGGTAGCCAGATTTTTCGGCTCAAGCCCCCGCCCGATTTCCTGCTCGAGGCGCTCAAAGAGGGCTCGATCCTTGAATACTACAAGAAACATGGGAGATTTCCCGGCGAGAGTCCGTCGTAAACTTTAGGGAGGGAGGGTGCTATGGACGAGGTCGAGGTCAACTGCCCAGTCTGCGGCGAGGCCAACTACATGTCCGCCGAGGAGTACGACGCGCTAGCCGAAGGCGATGTGATGGACTGTCCTTCCTGTGGAGCGACCCTCGAGGTCGTTTCCATCGAACCGCTCGAGCTGTTGGTGGTGGAGGGCAACGTGCACGAGTTCTACGTGGACTGCCCGCGCTGCGAAACTCAGATCGCGGTCTCGGCGGATGAGGAAGGCGAATCGGTAACCTGCGAGAACTGCGGCTTCACCTTCGTGCCGGACTGGTCGGAAGTGCACGAGGACGAGGGGGAAGCGGAGTACTTGAATTGATGCCCGTTTTCAGCTATGGACAAAAGGAGCTTCTCACATGGCCAAAGTCACCTTTATCAACCCTGAGACCGGCGCAGAGATCGTGTTGGAGAACCCCGAGCTGGGCGAGATCGTGGTGGATGACGAGACCGGCATGGAGTTCGAGGTGGTGAGCCTGGATCCGCCCCGGCTCGAGGCCGCCCCCGAGGAAGCCGAGGACTGGGGGGAGTAAGCGCGAAGCGCCGTCGAACGTCTAACGCCCAACGTCGTACGTAAAATCTTCGATGCCGCTGGCGTTCGGCGCTTTAGCGGCACGGAGGGCCTTATGCTTGCCATCCTCTACGACCGCATCCGCCCCGACGAGGAGATGCTCTTCAAGGCCGCCGAGGCCTTGGGCATCCCCTTCAAGAAGATCTACGCTAAGCAGCTCCCCATGCGGCTGGGGGAGCGCCCGCCCGAGCTCGAGGGCGTCAGCGCTGCCGTCGAGCGATTGGTAAGCCAGAGCAAGGGCCTGGCGGTGAGCCGCTACCTCACCAGCCTGGGCGTCCCGGTGGTCAACCGCCCCGAGGTGATCGAGGTCTGCGGCGACAAGTGGGCCACGAGCTGCGCCCTCGAGGCCCACGGGGTTCCCCAGCCCAAGACGGCCCTCGCCACCGACTCTGAAGAGGCCCTCAAGCTCATTGAGGCGATGGGCTACCCGGTGGTGATGAAGCCGGTGGTGGGGAGCTGGGGCCGCCTGCTCTCCAAGATCAACGACCGCGACGCCGCCGAGGCCATCCTGGAGCACAAGGAGGTGCTGGGCGGCTACCAGCACCAGCTCTATTACATCCAGGAGCTGGTGGACAAAGGGGGCCGCGACATCCGGGCCTTCGTGGTGGGCGAGGAGTGCATTGCGGCCATCTACCGAACGAGCGAGCACTGGATCACCAACACCGCCCGCGGCGGCAGGGCCTCCAACTGCCCGGTCACGCCCGAAATCGCCGACGTGGCGGTGCGGGCCGCCAAGGCGGTGGGCGGCGGGGTAGTCGCCATCGACCTCTTCGAGAGCGAGGGGGGGCTTTTGGTCAACGAGGTCAACCACACCATGGAGTTCAAGAACTCGGTGAGCACGACGGGCGTGGACATCCCGGGGAAGATCCTGGAGTACGCCTGGAGCTTGGGATAGACTAGTGTCATGTTGTACACCATTGGCCACTCCAACCACCACCCTGAGGCATTCGCCCAGCTCCTGAAAACCTATGGGATCGAAGCCCTGGCCGATGTGCGCTCGAGTCCCTTCTCTCGTCATTTCCCACATTTCAACGCCCCGGAGCTGAAGAAGTTGCTCAAGGCTATAGGTATCCGCTACGTGCCGATGGGCTCTGAACTGGGGGGGCGGCCTCAGAGTCCTGATCTTTACGACGCTGAAGGGCACGCCGATTATGCCAAAATGTCCAGAACGGAGGTGTTTCGACAGGGCCTGGAAAGGCTAAGGCAGGGGATGAAGCGCTACCGGGTTGCTCTGATGTGTAGCGAAGAGGATCCCAACGAATGCCATCGCCGATTGCTGATCGTGCGGGTGCTGTGCGACGAAGAGCCAGGCTTGTGTGAGCTGGTAGCCCATATTCGGGGTAATGGAGAGCTGCAGCGGGAATCAGAACTTCGCTGCAGGGAACAGACTGAGCAGCCGCTTTTCACGGAGGCAAAGCCATGGCGCTCACCCAAATCTATACGATCGGCTTCACCCACAAAAGCGCAGAACAGTTCTTTGAGCTTTTGAGGCAGCACAGCATCCGCCGGTTGATAGACGTTCGCTTGAACAACACGTCACAGCTTGCAGGGTTCAGCAAGAAAAACGACCTTTCCTATTTTCTCAATCAGATCCTGGGTGCTCAGTACCTGCACGAGCCCCTGCTTGCCCCTACCGGCGAGCTCCTGAAAGCCTACCAAAAGGGGAAAATAGATTGGAACAGATATGAGGAAAGCTTCCTCACCCTCTTACGCGAGCGAAAGATCGAGCAACGAATACCGAGGAGCCTATTTGATCGGCCCACAGTCCTGCTGTGCAGCGAGCCGACGCCCGAGTTTTGTCACAGGCGCTTGGTAGCGGAGCATCTTGCCCGTGCTTGGGATTCGGTGGAGATCGTTCATCTATGATGATAGTGGTCACCCACCTTACCCGTATGCGTTATCCCAGGATTTGTGTGGCTGGTCTGGACAGGGAAGGACGTTATGTAAGGCCTGTAGTTGGAAAAAATGAAGAGCTAACACTGGAAGCGGTCAAGAGGGGTACACTGCGCCTGGGTTCCCAGATCGACCTAGGTTGGCATAGGTTCAAAGAGCCTGCTTGTCCACCTGAAGTTGAGGACTGCTACTTTAGGCTTGCGAATGCGAAGAGGGTAAGAAATCTTCCTGCAGGAGAGTTTTGGTCTCTCCTGTCGGAGTCGGCCAGGGAGAACATCTTTGAGATCTTCGGCCACGACTACCTACGCCCCCATCGCAGAACGATGGTGGTTGCAGCGAATAGCGGGGTGGCTTCGCTGGGCGATCTTTGGGTTGATCGCTTCGACCTCACCGTGGAGCGTTATGAAGGTGGGCAAAGGCTGAGGGGGAGGTTCAACGTAGAGGGAGTAGGACGGCTGAGCGCCGCCGTCACCGATCTGCGTTTTTATTTGGAGGCTGATGGCAAGTACGCCTTGGACACTGAGAAGGTGGAGCAGTTGCGTGACAGACTGCCCAACTCTCGGGTAATTCTTAGCTTAGGGCTTAGCCGCGCTATGGCGCCCGAAGGGGAAGAAGAGCCCCTGCACTGGCTTCAGATAAATGGTGTTCACATAAAAGAGGATCCTTTGTGGCAATAGACAAAAAGACCGTTTCCATCGTGGGAGGCTCCGGCTACGCCGGGGGCGAGTTTTTGCGGCTGGCCTTGGGCCATCCATATCTCGAGGTGGGGCAGGTCACCTCGAGGCGCTACCTGGGCGACCCGGTGAGCCTGGTCCACCCCAACCTGCGCGGGCGCACCAACCTCAAGTTCGTAGACCCCGCCGCGCTCGAGCCCGCCGACATCCTGGTGCTCTCCATGCCGCACGGGGTCGCGGCCAAGGAGTTCGACAAGTACCGGGACAAGGCCCCCATCATCCTCGACCTCTCCGCCGACTTCCGCCTCAAGAACCTCGAGCTCTACCGGAAGTACTACGGCGAGGAGCACCCCCGCCCCGACCTGGTGGGGCAGTGGGTCTACGGCAACCCCGAGCTGCACCGCGAGGCCCTGAAGACCGCCAACCACATCGCCTGCTGCGGCTGCAACGCCACCGCCGTCCTGCTGGCCCTTTACCCCCTGATCCGGGAGGGGGTGCTGGCCCCCAAGCCGGTCTTCGCCACCGTGATGATCTCGACCAGCGCCGCCGGGGCCGAGCCCAGCCTGGCCTCGCACCACCCCGAGCGCGCGGGTTCGATCCGGGTCTACAAGCCCACCGGGCACCGGCACACCGCCGAGATCCTCGAGAACCTCCCCGGCCGGCCTGAGCTCTACCTCACCGCCGTCGCCACCGACCGGGTGCGGGGCATCCTGATGACCGCCCAGACCTTCTTGCAGGACGGCTGGAGCGAGCGCGACGTCTGGAGCGCTTATCGCAGTGTCTACGGCAGCGCGCCCTTTATCCGCATGGTCAAGGTCAGGAAGGGCATCCACCGCTACCCCGACCCCAAGGTGGTGGAGGGGACCAACTACTGCGACATCGGCTTCGAGCTCGAGCCCGACACCGGCCGCTTGGTGGTGATCTCGGCTATAGATAATTTGGTCAAAGGTACCGCCGGGCACGCCATCCAAGCCCTCAACATCCGCATGGGCTGGCCGGAGACAGCGGGGCTCGAGTATAGCGGTCTGCACCCCTGAGCATGAAGCCTTGCGGGAATCGGCCCCGGCGTGTGAAGGGGCAGGCCACCCGCAGGAAACAGCCTGCTGTGATATGTGCTAGCATATATGCTGTGAAGCGCACGATGGTCTATCTTCCCGAGGAAGCCGACCTCCAACTGGAGCGGCTGGCCAGGCAGACCAAGCGCTCCAAGGCCGATTTGCTCCGGGAAGCCCTGGATCGCTACCTGGCCGAGCAACGAACCGCCCAGCTTCCCTCGTGGGTGGGGATCGGCTCGAGCGATGACCCCAGCTACATCGAGCGGGATGAAGAACTTCTACCCCAGCTGATCGAGGAGGCCACCTCCCGTCGCTCGAAGAGGGGGCGCTCCTGAGCCTCCTTGCCGACACCAGCGGCATCCTGGTGCTGCTCGAGCGAAAGCACCCTTTGCACGCACCGGCCAAGGCTGCTCTGGACGGCAACCTGCTGGTCCCGGCGACGATTCTTCCGGAGCTGGACTACTTGGGCGCAGCCCTATTGGGCCGGGATAAGATGCGGAGGTTTTTCGAGGGCCTAGCCAAGGGTGAGGGAACCTACACCCCGCTCTTGGAGGAAGACTTGCCGCGCACGCTCGAGGTCATGGAGCAATACCAAGATGCCGAGATAGGATTCGTGGACGCCAGCATCGTAGCCCTGGCCGAGCGGTATAAGGTTCGGCGGGTGCTGACCCTGGATCGGCGCCACTTCGCCCTGTTCAAACCCAAAGGTTTAGGACGTCTGGAGATACTGCCATGATCGTGGTCAAGGTCGGGGGTTCGGAAGGCATCAACTATGAGGCGGTGGCCAAGGATGCCGCCGCGTTGTGGAAGTCGGGCCAGAGGCTGATCATCGTCCACGGAGGCTCGAGCGAGACCAATAGGCTGGCCCTTGCCCTGGGCCACCCGCCGCAGTTTTTGACCCACCCCGGAGGGATGACCTCGCGCCTCACCGATCGGCGCACCCTCGAGATCTTCGAGATGGTCTACTGCGGATTGGTCAACAAGCGCGTGGTGGAAATGTTGCAGAAGGAGGGGGTGAACGCGGTGGGGCTCTCTGGCCTCGACGGACGGATCTTCGAGGGCAGGCGCAAAGAGGCCGTAAAGTACGTGGAGAACGGCAAGATCAAGATCCACCGGGGTGACTACACCGGCTCGGTGGAGCGGGTCAACACCGGCCTGCTCATGCTGCTGATGGAGGCCGGATACCTGCCGGTGCTGACCCCGCCCGCGGTGAGCTACCAAGGTGAGGCCATCAACACCGATGGGGACACTGCGGCTTCGCTGCTAGCCGTCTCGCTGAAGGCCGAGGCTCTGCTGCTATTGTCCAACGTCCCGGGTCTGCTGGCCGACTTCCCCGACGAGTCGAGCCTCATTCGAGAGATTCCGGCGGGCCGGGTAGAGGACCCGGAGTACATGGCGGTGGCCCAGGGCCGCATGAAGAAAAAGGTGCTGGGCGCGGTGGAGGCGGTGCGGGGCGGGGTGGGCCGGGTGATCTTCGGGGATGCCCGGGGCGAGGAACCGATTCGTAGGGCGCTCGAGGGGGCCGGGACGGTGGTTCGCTAGGGTTGGCGGGGCCTACGGGTGAACACCGCCAGCGAAACCAGGATCAGCCCGAAGACCAGTAGCGGAGCCAGCGGGCGCAGGCTGGGGGCGAAGGCGTAGATCAGCACCACCAGGGCGAAGGCCCCCGCCGTCCCCCTCGCCATCTGGCGTTCCAGGGGGGTGT
Organism: Meiothermus sp.; assembly: GCA_040290145.1. Taxonomy (GTDB): domain Bacteria; phylum Deinococcota; class Deinococci; order Deinococcales; family Thermaceae; genus Allomeiothermus. The sequence goes on from PSML01000012.1 coordinate 20,710, forward strand.
GGGGCGTAGACCGATTGAGCAGCAGCAACATCAGCAGCGAGAGCGCTCCCAGGCTCTCCACCAGCCCCCCCGAGCGGCTCCCCAGGAAGAGCCAGTCCCCCGCCCAGGCCAACACCACCAGAAAAAGCGGGACCCACCCGTAACGGGAGCCGCGCAGGCGCCAGGCCAGCCCACAGGCCAGGGCTAAGAGGAAGGCTAGGGTCCAGTGAACCAGGGTCACTTGAGGTATATTACCCAAGAACCAGCGTCTTCCGAAGCGGTGGGGAGCGCATCGGGTTCTCCACTCGGATGGGGTACAATGACCACCGCTGAGGGTTGATCGGCACTGACCAGACCCCCGGCCCTCTCCTATGACCCGTTTCGTGTTGGTGTTGCACTCCCACCTGCCGTATGTGCGGGCGCATGGGATGTGGCCTTTCGGTGAGGAAACCCTCTACGAAGCTGTCGCCGAGGTGTATCTGCCCCTCACGCGGATGCTTCAGCGCCTCGAGGCCGAGGGCATCCCAGCCCCCCTCACCCTGGGCATAACCCCCATCCTCACCGAGCAACTCGTAGACCCCAAAGTCAAGGAGGGCTGCCGGGGCTACATCCAAGACCGCCTCGAGCGCGCCCACGGGGACGTGGAACGCTACTTCGGGACAGCCTTCGCAGCCAGCGCCGAGCACCAACGGCACCACTGGCAAGCGGCCCTCGAGCAGTACGAAGCCCTCCAGGGGGACTTGGTAGGCTTTTTCGCCCAGGCTCAGGAGAAGGGCCAGATCGAGCTCATCTCCAGTGCCGCTACCCACGCCTATCTGCCTTTGCTGACGGATGCGGCGGTGTGGGCCCAGATCAAGACCGGGCTCGAGGCCTATCGCCGCCACTACCGCCGCGAGCCCAGCGGTTTTTGGCTGCCGGAGATGGCCTACCGACCCCGCAAGGAGGGCCGGGCGGGCCTGGATGAGTTGCTGATGAAGGCCGGGCTGCGCTATACCTTCGTGGACGCCCACCTGGTCGAGGGGGGTGCGCCCTTGCCACCCTACGCCGAGCCCGGTTCGACGCCCGGCGAGAGCAGCGCGGCGCTGTACCGGGTATTGGAGCTCGAGTCCGGCCTGCGCCTGCTGGCGCGCAACCGCGAAACCACCCTCCAGGTCTGGAGCAACGACTTGGGCTATCCCGGCTCTGGCGTCTACCGCGAGTTCCACCGCAAGGACGCCACCTCCGGGCTGCACCACTGGAAGATCACCGAGCGCAGCACCGAGCTGGGTGCAAAGGAACCCTACGACCCCGAAGCCGCCACCCAGCTCGCCCAGCAGCACGCCCGGCACTTCGTGGGCCTGCTCTCCCGGCTGGCCGACCAGCACCCGGACGGGGTGATCTGTGCCGCCTACGACGCCGAGCTGTTCGGCCACTGGTGGCACGAGGGGCCCATCTGGCTCGAGCAGGTTTACCGCGAACTACACCGCGCCGCTAACCTCACCGCACAAACCGCCCGTAGCGCCACCCGCGGCCCCACCATGCGCGCGGCCATCCCCGAAGGGTCCTGGGGCCTTGGCGGGATGCACCAGATCTGGCAAAATCCCACCACCCAGGATTATTGGCAACGGGTGTATACGGCCGAAGCGCGTATAGGGGAGGTGGTCAAGCACACCCGGCGGGAGAGCGGGGTTGCGCGGCGCATCCTACGCCAGATGATGCGCGAGTTGCTGCTGCTCGAGGCTTCGGACTGGCCTTTTCTGATCAAAACTGGTCAAGCCGCCGGGTACGCCCGGCAACGCTACATAGACCATGCCGCCCGCTTTGCCGAGCTCGAGGCCATGTTGTACCGCGAGGCTGTAGACCTAGCCCGGCTGGCCGAGCTCGAGTCCCTCGACAACCCCTTCCCCGAAGCCGATCCGACCCTCTATCTACAGCCGGATGGCCCTTCCAAATGAGCCGCCGATGGTGCGCTGTTCAGGATAAGCTATCCCCATGGTTTACCGTATCGCCTGGCAAATCGCCAACTTTTTGCTGCGGGTCTTGTTTGGCTACCGGGTCGAAGGGGCGGAAAATGTTCCCCAAACCGGGCCGGTGATCCTGGCCGCCAACCACCTCTCCATCTTGGATCCCATCGCTGTGGGTTCGGGCATTCGCCGTCCGGTGGTGTTCATGGCCCGCTCTGAACCGTTCAAGATGCCGATCCTCTCTTGGCTGTTGCCTCGGCTTTACGTGATCCCGGTGGAGCGCGGAACCGGCGACTTGGGGGCCATCAAAGCGGCCATCCGGGTGCTCAGGGAGGGAAGGGCCTTCGGCATCTTTCCCTCGGGAACCCGGGGCCGCGAAGGCAAGGTGTTGCCCTTTAAAACCGGGGTGGCTGCCATCGCCGCCCGAACCGGTGCGACCGTCGTCCCCGTGGGGGTGATCGGCAGCTACGAGGCCTGGCCCTACGGGCGCAGGATCTTCTTGCGTCGGCCCATCCGGGTGGTTTACGGTAAGCCCATTCAAGTGAGCCCACAAAAGCTCGATCACCGGGAGCTGGATGCGCTCACACGACAAATTGAGGCCGCAGTTATCGCACTTCTGCCACCCAGGTACCGTCCCGAGTCAAATCTTACGCAATCAAAAGCCTAAGCATTAAGAGAAAGAAACCCGGTCACCAGCTTGCATTTTGCGGCTCAGGTGTGCTATAGTCGTTGGCGAAGGGAAATATAGGAGGTGACGGATGGCTAAGAAGACCAAGACCAAGGCCGATCTGATCGACATCATCGCTAGCTCCGCTGGTATGAAGAAGAAGGACGTCAAGACCGCGGTGGATCACTTTCTGAGCCACCTGCAAGATGCCCTGGCGAGTGGCCACAAAGTGCAGCTCACCGGCTTCGGCACCTTCGAGGTTCGCAAGCGCAAGGCCCGCACCGGGGTGAAGCCCGGCACCACCCAGAAGATCAAGATCCCCGCTTCCTCTTACCCGGCCTTCAAGCCCGGCAAGGCCCTAAAGGAGAAAGTCAAGAAGTAAGTTCTTGCCTTCCCTTCCGGCGGGGGGCGCGTTGCGTCTCCCGTTTGCTTGTCCCTCGAGTCAGCGCCCGGGCTGGTGCGCCTCCACGAACCATAGCAGCTTGTCTGCCGCGCGGGATATCTCCGTGCAGAGGTCGGCCGTGTCCTGATCGCCCAGCTCGCTGGCCCGACCGATCGCCTGCCGAACCTCTTTGCCGAAGCTCGAGAGGGATCGGGAAACCGCCTCGACGTGTTCGGTCCAATCCGTGGCGTGGAGGGGGTAATCGGGCAAGGTCGAGCGTCCGGCGGCAACTTGGATGGTGCCCTCGGCGATCCCACCGAGTTGGACGATGCGCTCCGCCAAGAGGTCGGCCCACTCGTCCACAGCCTCCGCCAAGCGGTCAAAGAGTTCGTGCAGACCGATAAAATTCGGCCCTTTCACATTCCAGTGCGCCTGCTTGGCCTGCCAATGCAGATCCACCGCATCGGCCAGGCGGGGTTGTAGCAGAGTGACCACCGCGTGGCGGGCATCCAAGGCGAGGTCGTTGTGGGTAGGGAGAAGTTGGGGCTCACCCTTGGAGTTCGCTTTGAGTCTTTTTACCGCCATGTTCCCTCCTTGGCCGCTAGGCCCAGATCAGTCTAGTCGCGAACGATCTGGGCGGCGTGTGAGGCTGCGCGCAATCCCGGGGGCTCATGCCCCACCCAGCGCGCCCCCTGGCTTGATCTTGGGCACGATGCGAGGAACCTCCCGCTCTTCCTTGTCCTTGGGTGGCTCGGAGGGAGGCTCCTCCACGGGCAGACCCTCCACCACCCGGACGAACTGCTCGGCATTGAGGGTTTCGTACTCCAGCAGAGCCTGGGTCACCCGCTCGAGGACGTCCCGCTTCTCGGTCAGGAGCTTGACCACCCGTTCGCGCTGCTCCTCGAGCAGCACCTTTACCGCCTCGTCGATGCGGCGGGCGGTCTCCTCGGAGTACTGGCGCACGTCGTAGCCGCCCAGGTAGGTGTCCTCGCGCACCTGGTAGGCCACCGGGCCGAAGTCCTTGTGCATCCCCCACTCGGTGATCATGCGCCGGGCTAGGTCGGTAGCCTGGCGAAAATCGTTCTCAGCCCCGGTGGTCACGTCGTCGAACACCAACTCTTCGGCTACCCGGCCGGCCAAGGCTACGGCGATCTGGTCGGTCAGGCGCTTCTTCGACCAGTGCAGGGTGTCTTGGCGGCTGGGCATCATAAAGCCCATGGCCCGCCCGCGCGGTACGATGGTGAGCTTGTGGACCGGGTCGGCGTTCTCCAGAAAGTGCGCGGCCAGGGCGTGTCCGGCCTCGTGATAGGCGGTGACCTCGCGGTCTTTAGGGGTGATCACTAGGCTCTTGCGGGCCGGACCCATGAGGACCCGGTCGGCGGCCTCCTCGAGGTCTTTCATGGCGATCTTCTTGCGCCCGTCGCGGGCTGCCAAAAGGGCAGCCTCGTTGAGCAGGTTCTCCAGGTCAGCCCCCACGAAGCCGGGGGTGCGCTTGGCCAAAAGCGCCAGGTCTACGTCCTCGCCCAACGGCTTGCCCTTGGAGTGGATCTTGAGGATCTGCTCGCGGCCCTTCACATCGGGGGCATCAATCGGCACCTGGCGATCAAAGCGGCCCGGGCGCAACAGGGCCGGGTCGAGCACGTCCGGGCGGTTGGTCGCGGCCATCACGATGATGCTGGTCTCCTTCTCAAAGCCATCCATCTCCACCAGCAGTTGGTTCAGGGTCTGCTCGCGCTCGTCGTTACCACCCCCTACCCCACCCCCCCGGCGGCGGCCTACCGCGTCGATCTCGTCGATGAACACGATGCAAGGGGCATGGCGCTTGGCGGTCTCGAAGAGGTCGCGCACCCGGGCCGCACCCACGCCCACGAACATCTCCACGAAGTCCGAGCCCGAAGCGGTGATGAAGGGCACCTTGGCCTCCCCCGCCACCGCCCGGGCGATGTGGGTTTTGCCCGAGCCGGGCGGTCCCACCAGCAGTACTCCCTTGGGGATACGGGCCCCCATCTCGTGGAAACGGCCGGGATTCTTGAGGAACTCCACCAGTTCCTTGAGCTCCTCCTTGGCCTCGTCGCAACCGGCCACATCGCGGAAGTTGGTCTTGGGCGCCTCGGTGAGCACCTTGGCCCGACTCTTGGTGAAGCTGAAAGCCCCGTCGTTGCCGCCGCCACGGAAGTTGCGCGAAAAATACCAAAAAAGCCCGAAGATGAGCACCAACACCAGGATGGGGACCAGGATGCCCGCCAAGGGATTGTCGCGGGGCGGGGCGGCTACCACCACGTTGATCCCCTTCTTGATCCAGTCCCGCACGGTAGTATCGCTGGGGGGCTGGGTGGCGTAGGTGGTGAAGCGCTCTCCGTCGGAGAGTCGGCCCGTGAGGCGGGTTCCCTCGACGGTGATCTCCTGTACTCGGTTGCGCTCAACCTCCTGCACAAAGGTGGCATAGCCGATACTTCCCGGCTGATTTTGGGTGCCCGCCAGACTAAACGCCCAGGCGATCAGAATGGCGGCGATCAGCACAATCCAAAGGTTGAAGGGGAGTCGGTTCATCGTCTTGGTCCTCGTATGACTAAGGGTACACCTTGAGTATGAGGCGAAGGTAGTTGAGCACACCACGCCGGGGGAGAGAGCCTCCCGCTGGATCTGCGCCCCGTGGGACCAGCGCAACCAGGAGTCGGTCAAGCTTGATATGGATACACTCAAGTCTATTGACATAACGATATGGAAAGGCTAGGCTAGGGTTTAGTGAGCTACCCTTAGTTGGGGTTAGCCAACACATAGCGTGGCTGCTGTTCCGGACGGACGAGGTGACAAAATGGCAAAGGCTGTAGGTATTGACTTGGGCACCACCAACAGCGTGATCGCGATCATGGAGGGCGGTCAGCCGGTGGTTCTGGAGAATAGCGAAGGCGAACGCACCACCCCCAGCGTGGTCGCGTTTAAGGGCAACGAGACCCTGGTGGGCCGCCTAGCCCGCCGCCAGGCGGTGCTGAACGCCGAGGGCACCGTCTTCGAGATCAAGCGCTTCATCGGGCGGCGCTGGGACGAGGTGCGCGAGGAGGCGGGCCGGGTTCCCTACAAGGTCGAGCCGGGGCCGGACGGTGGGGTGCGGGTGCGCATCGGGGACAAGCCGTACACCCCCGAAGAACTCTCCGCGATGATCCTGCGCAAGCTGGTGGACGACGCCTCCAAGAAGCTCGGGGAGCGCATCACCAAGGCCGTGATCACCGTGCCCGCCTACTTCAACAACGCCCAGCGCGAGGCCACCGCCAACGCCGGCAAGATCGCTGGCCTCGAGGTTCTGCGCATCATCAACGAGCCCACCGCGGCAGCTTTGGCCTACGGCCTGGACAAGAAGGGCAACGAGACCGTGCTGGTCTTTGACCTAGGCGGTGGGACCTTCGACGTGACGGTGCTGGAGATCGGCGAGGGGGTGTTCGAGGTCAAATCCACCTCCGGCGACACTCACCTGGGTGGCTCGGACATGGACTATGCCATCGTGAACTGGTTGGCCGAGGAGTTCAAGCGGGAATCCGGAGGGGTAGAGCTCAAGGCCGACAAGCAGGCCCTCCAGCGGCTGATCGAGGCCGCGGAGAAGGCCAAGATTGAACTGTCCAACGTCACCGAGACCACCATTAGCCTGCCTTTTATCGGGCTCGACCCGGTTTCCAAGACTCCGCTGCACCTGGAGAAAAAGCTCACCCGGGCCAAGTTCGAAGAGCTCATCCAGCCCTTGCTCAAGCGCATCCGCGGACCCGTCGAACAGGCCCTGAAGGACGCGGGCATACCCACCAGCAAGATCGACGAGGTGATCTTGGTCGGTGGTGCGACCCGGGTTCCGGCGGTGCAGCAGATCGTTCGGGAGATGCTGGGCAAGGAGCCCAACCGCAGCGTGAACCCCGACGAGGTGGTGGCCTTGGGTGCTGCCGTGCAGGCTGGGGTGCTGACCGGTCACGTAGAGGACGTGGTGCTTCTGGACGTGACCCCGCTCTCCCTGGGGGTGGAGACCAAAGGCGGGGTGATGACGGTGCTGATCCCGCGCAATACCACCATCCCCACCCGCAAGAGCGAGATCTTCACCACCGCCGAGCACAACCAGCCGGGGGTGGAGATCCACGTGCTGCAAGGCGAGCGCCCGATGGCTGCGGACAACAAGAGCCTGGGCCGCTTCAAGCTCGAGGGCATCCCGCCGATGCCGGCCGGCATGCCTCAGATCGAGGTGACCTTCGATATCGACGCCAACGGCATCCTGCACGTGACCGCCAAGGAGAAGAGCACCGGCAAGGAAGCCAGCATCACCATCCAGAACACCACCACCCTCTCTGAGGCCGAGATCCAGCGGATGGTGAAGGAGGCCGAAGCCAACGCCGAGGCCGACCGCCGGCGCAAGGAGCACGCGGAACTCAAGAACAATCTCGACACCGCGCGCATCCAGGCGGAGCGGGTGATGGGCGAAAAGCAGAGCACCCCCGAGGCCAAGAGCCGCCTCGAGGCCGCCGTCAGCAGGGCCAAAGACCTGGTGGACCGCGACGCCCCCGACGCCGATCTGCGCTCCGCTACCGAGGAGCTGATCCAGGCCATTCAGGCCTACGAGCAAGGGGCTACGGTAGGTACCGCGGCGGGCGGGAACCCAAATGTTCAGGGCAAGGGTGACGACGTGATCGACGCGGATTACAAGCCGGCGGACTAGGCTGGAGGTAGGATGAGCGCTGAAAACTCCAACGAAATCGCCGATCTCGAGACCGCCCCGGCCGAGGCGGGTACCTCCGAACTCGAGCGCCTGAGGGGAGAGAACGAATTGTTGCAGGCCGAACTCAAAGCCGCCAAGGACAAATACGTCCGGCTTTATGCCGATTTTGAAAACTACCGCAAGCGCATGGCCGCTGAACTGGCCGACGCTCAGCGCAGCGGCAAATTTGAAGCCATCCGGGTCCTCCTCCCTGCGCTGGACGACCTCGAGCGGGCCCTGGGCTTCGCCCAGGCCAAACCCGAAGAACTTCTTCCCGGAGTGCGGAGCGTGGTTGAGAACTTCCGCCGCAACCTGGGGAGCTTGGGGGTGGAACCGGTGGCCGGGGTCGGCGCTGACTTCGACCCGCGTTACCACGAGGCCATCGGGGCGGTGGACGGCGAGGAGGGCAAGGTGCTCCACGTCTACCAGCAGGGCTTTAGGTATGGCGAGATGCTGGTGCGCCCGGCGCGGGTCGTGGTGGGCAAAGGAGGGGTCTCGGAGGTCGGGGGCCAAGAGTCTGGGGCCAACCATAGCTGAAAGCTCACCCCGCTGCGTGGCGAAAGGAGCGGACTCCAATGGCCTACAAGGATTACTACGCTACGCTAGGGGTCTCCAAGAACGCCTCGGAAGACGAGATCAAGAAGGCCTTCAAGAAGCTGGCCCGCAAATACCACCCCGACGTCAACAAAGACCCCGGAGCGGAGGAGCGGTTCAAGGAGATCAACGAAGCCTACACGGTGCTCTCCGACCCCGAGAAGCGCCGGCTCTATGACCGCTACGGTAGCGAGGCCGGTTCGGCGCCGCCAAGCGGGACCTGGACGGAGAACATCCCCGGCGGGGGCGACTTCTCCGACTTCTTCCAGCAGCTTTTCGGCAACCTGGGCGGGCGTGGGGGAGCCGGGGGATTCGGCGACCTCTTCGGGAATGTGGGCCGCGCCCGGACCTCGCTGCGGCAGGACGTGGAGGCCGAACTCTCGCTCTCGCTCGAGGATGCCTACCGCGGCGGCGAGCGAGTCCTGACCGTCGGTGGAGAACGGCTCAACGTGCACATCCCCGCCGGGGTGCGAGACGGTCAGCGGATCCGCTTGGCGGGAAAGGGCCGTCGGGGGGGCGACCTTTACCTGACCGTCCGCCTTCAGCCCAGCGGGGTCTTCCGCCTGGAGGGTGACGATATCTACACCAGCGTGGACGTGCCCGCTCCCATAGCCGTGGTGGGCGGGGTGGTGCGGGTACCCACCTTGGATGGCCCGGTAGAGCTCACCATTCCCAAGCACACCCAGGCCGGTCGAAGGCTGCGCCTCAGGGGCAAAGGCTGGCCTCGCCGGGAGGGCGGGCGGGGCGACCAGTACGCCGAGGTGCGTATCACCATCCCCACCCACCCCACGCCCGAGGAGGAGCGGCTTTACCGACAACTGGCCGAGCTGCTCAAGGTGAGGCATTGAGGAGGGATAGATGCTGGTGCGCAGCGAGCTACATAGCCTCGAGGCTATCGCCAGCGAGGGGCTTTCCCCGGCGGCGGTGCGCGCCTATGTGGAAATCGGTTTCGTCGAGCCGATAGAGGCCGGCGGCCACTGGTACTTCCAGCCCCAAGACCTCTTCCGCCTGCGCCGGGCCGAGCGCATCCGCCGCGACCTGGGGGCGAACCTGATCGGGGCCGCGTTGGTGGTGGAGGTGCTCGAGCGCTACGGGCGTTGAAGCCGCGGTGCCCGGACGATCCCCGCCGAGCCCTTGGTACAATCGGGCATGGCCAAGCCGGCCTTCGACCCCTTCGAGAAGACCCTCCCCCAACTCCAGGCCGCGATGGAAGCTGGGCAGACCTCGGCCCTCGAGCTGGTGGAGTACTACTTGGAGCGCATCGGTAAGTTCGACCACAACGGCCCCCGGCTCTCCAGTGTGCTCGAGACCAACCCCCAAGCCCGCGAGATCGCCGCTGCGCTCGATAAAGAACGGGCCCGCAAAGGCCCCCGGGGGCCCCTCCACGGCATCCCGGTGATCCTCAAGGACAACCTCGACACCGCCGATGGGCTGCACACCTCGGCGGGGTCGCTGGCGCTGAGGGATTCCGTCGCTCCACAAGACGCTTTCCTGGTATCCCGGTTGCGCCAGGCGGGGGCAGTCGTATTGGGCAAGGCCAACATGACCGAGTGGGCCAACTTCATGACGGTCGGGATGAAAAACGGCTACAGCTCGAGGGGCGGCCAGACCCTAAACCCCTATGGCCAAGGCTTCGATCCCGGGGGCTCGAGCTCAGGGTCGGGGGTGGCGGTCTCGGCCAACCTGTGCGCGGTGGCGGTGGGCACCGAGACCTCTGGCTCGATCCTCTCCCCGGCCAGCAGCAACTCCGTGGTGGGGATCAAGCCCACCGTGGGGCTGGTTTCGCGATCGGGGATCATCCCCATCTCGTCCACCCAAGACACCGCCGGGCCGATGGCCCGCAGCGTCACCGACGCGGCGATTCTGCTCGGCTTGATGGCCGGCCCAGACCCCGCCGACCCAGCCACGAAGGACCAGAGGGCCCCGGCCGATTACACGGTTTTTCTCGACGGCGAGGTGAAAGGCCTGCGGGTGGGGGTGCCCCGGGCGGTGTTTTACGAGAGGGCCGGCCAGGCCGAGGTCGCGGTGGTGGAGGGGGCGATCCGGGCCCTAGCCCGGCTGGGCGTGCAGCTCATCGACCCCGCCGACATCCCCGCAGCGGCTCAGGTCTTTGAGCTGGGCTATACCGTGCTCCTCTACGAGTTCCGCCGCGACCTCAACCGATACCTTCGCCGCCTGGGGCCCTCCTCCCCCATCCAGAGCCTGAGGGGGCTCATCCGCTACAACGAAGCCCACCCCGAGGCTATGCTCCGCTACGGGCAGACCCTGCTGCTGGCGGCAGAGGCGGCCGGGGGAACCCGCACTGCGGCCTACCGCTACGCGCGCAAGCGCGACCTCGAGGTTGCCAAAGGCGGTCTGGACGAAGCCTTGGCCAAATTCGGGCTGGACGCTCTGGCTTTTCCCGCCTACTGGGGAGCCAGCCTCGGGGCCAAGGCCGGATATCCCAGCCTCACGGTTCCGGCGGGGTACACCCCGGAGGGCTTCCCGGTGGGGATCACCTTCTTGGGGCCCGCCTGGAGCGAGGGGACGCTGATCCGGCTGGCCTACGGGCTCGAGCGGGCCACTCGAGCCCGCCAAGCCCCCTTGGCCCCATAGCGGAGCAGACCCCTCCGTACCTACCTTGACAATATCACGCTCAAGTTTCATACTAAGCTTAGTATGAACCTTGAGACCTGGACTGAAAGAGCAAGGCAGGCCTTGGCGCAGGCCCAGACCCTGGCGCGTGAGCTTTCCAACCAGGCCATCGACCTGCCCCACCTGGTCGCCGTGCTGCTGCGGGACCCTCAGGACCTGCCCGCCCGGCTGGTAGGGAAGGCGGGGGGTGACCCGGCGGCCATCTACCAGGCCGCGCAGACCGAGATGGGGCGGCTGCCCAAGGTCTCCGGTTCAGAGGGGGGACAATACCTTTCCAACCGGCTGAACGCGGTCTTTAGCCGGGCTGAGGCCCTGGCTAAGGAACTGGGCGACCGGTATGTGGCCGTTGACACACTAACCCTGGCCCTGGCCGAGACTGGCTATGCTGGGCTACCCAGTGTCAGCGCGCTGCGGGCCGCCATCCAGGAAATAAGGGGGGGGAAGAAAGTGGACAGCGCGAACGCAGAAGGTACCTATCAAGCCCTCGAGCAATACGGTCTCGACCTCACCGCCTTGGCCGAATCCGGTAAACTCGACCCGGTGATCGGGCGCGACGAGGAGATTCGCCGGACCATCCAGATCCTCCTGCGCCGGACCAAAAACAACCCGGTCTTGATCGGCGAACCGGGCGTAGGTAAGACCGCCATCGTGGAGGGGCTGGCCCAGCGGATCGTCAAGGGTGATGTGCCCGAGGGGCTCAAGGGTAAGCGGATCATCTCGCTCCAGATGGGCTCGCTCTTGGCGGGAGCCAAATACCGTGGCGAGTTTGAGGAGCGCATCAAGGCGGTGATCCAAGAGGCCGTCCAGAGCGCAGGGGAAGTGATCCTCTTTGTGGATGAACTGCACACCGTGGTGGGAGCGGGTAAAGCCGAGGGCGCGGTGGACGCAGGGAACATGCTCAAGCCGGCCTTGGCCCGCGGTGAGCTGCACATGATCGGCGCGACCACCCTGGACGAGTACCGCGAGATCGAGAAGGATGCCGCCCTCGAGCGCCGCTTCCAGCCGGTCTTCGTGGATGAGCCCAGCGTGGAGGACACCATCTCCATCCTGCGCGGCATCAAGGAGAAGTACGAGGTGCACCACGGGGTCAGGATCAGCGACCCGGCCATCGTGGCCGCGGCGGTGCTCTCGCACCGCTACATCTCGGATCGGCAACTCCCGGATAAGGCCATCGACCTCATCGACGAGGCCGCGGCCCGCATCCGTATGGCGCTCGAATCGAGCCCCGAGCAGATCGACTCGCTCGAGCGTAAAAAGCTCCAGCTGGAGATCGAGCGCGAAGCCTTGAAAAAGGAGACGGACCTCGAGTCCAAAGCCCGCCTCGACGAGATCGAGGGGGAGATCGCGACCCTCAACGAGGAGATCAGTAAGCTCAAGACAGCGTGGGAGGCCGAGCGCGAAGTGCTCAGGTCCTTGCGCGAGTCGCAGCAGAAGCTCGACGAGGTACGCACCAGGATCGAGCAGGCGGAGCGGGCCTACGACCTCAACAAGGCGGCCGAGCTGCGCTACGGCGAGTTGCCCAGGCTCGAGGCCCGGGTCAAAGAGCTATCCGAGCAGCTCAGAAACGCCAAGTTTGTCAAGCTCGAGGTCACCGAGGAGGATATCGCCCAGGTGGTCTCGCGCTGGACCGGCATCCCGGTGGCCAAGCTGCTGGAGGGGGAGCGCGAGAAGCTCCTGCGGCTCGAGGAGGAGATGCACAAACGGGTAGTGGGCCAGGACGAAGCCATCACCGCCGTGGCCGACGCTATCCGACGGGCTAGGGCCGGGCTCAAAGACCCCCACCGGCCCATCGGTTCCTTCCTCTTCTTGGGGCCTACCGGCGTGGGCAAGACCGAGCTGGCCAAAACCCTGGCCGCCCAGCTCTTCGACACCGAAGAGAACATGGTGCGCATCGACATGTCGGAATACCAGGAGAAGCACACCGTGGCGCGGCTGATCGGGGCACCTCCAGGGTACGTGGGTTATGAGGAGGGCGGACAGCTCACTGAGGCCGTGCGGCGTCGCCCCTACTCGGTGATCCTCTTCGATGAGATCGAGAAAGCCCACCCCGACGTGTTCAACGTGCTCTTGCAGATCCTCGATGACGGTCGGCTCACCGACGGGCAGGGGCGCACGGTAGACTTCCGCAACACCGTCATCATCCTGACCTCTAACATCGGCTCACCGTTGATCCTCGAGGGCATCCAGGCTGGCCTCTCCTACGAGGCCATCCGCAGCCGGGTCTTCGAGATCTTGCAGAAGAACTTCCGCCCAGAGTTCCTCAACCGCCTGGACGAGATCGTGGTGTTCAAACCCCTCACCCAAGAGCAGATCACCCAGATCGTGGACATCCAGATCGAGAGCCTGCGGCATCGGCTCGCCGAGCGGCGCATCACCCTGGAGCTCTCCCCCGAGGCCAAGCGCTTCTTGGCCCAGCGCGGCTACGACCCGGTGTTCGGGGCTCGCCCCTTGAAGCGGGTGATCCAGCGCGAGCTCGAGACCCCCTTGGCCAAGCGGATCCTGGCCGGTGAGGTGCAAGACGGAGCCTATCTTTGGATCGACGCTGGGCCGCAAGGGCTCACCTTCGAGACCCAGGCCCCGGTACAGGCTTGAGCGCCATGAGCGGCAACCCTACCCCCGTTGTAGTCTGCCCTCACTGCGGGGCCAAGAACCGGCTGGGCACCCCCCCCGCCGGTCAGGTGCCGGTGTGCGGCCGGTGCCACCGAGCGCTTCCCTGGTTGGTGAATGCCGGTGACGGTGGGCTCAGCTCCGAACTCCAGGCCAGCGTGCCGGTGCTGGTGGACTTCTGGGCGGAGTGGTGCGGCCCCTGCCGAATGGTAGCCCCAGCCCTCGAGGAGATCGCCCGCGAGCAGGCCGGGCGGCTTAAGGTGGTCAAGCTCAACGTGGATCAGCACCCCATCCCGGCCAGCGCTTTTAGCGTGCAGAGCATCCCCACCCTGATCCTCTTCAAGAACGGCCAACCGGTGGAGCGTATCGTGGGGGCTTTGCCCAAAGCGGCCCTCATGGCCCGGCTTTCCCCGCACCTATCTCAGAAGGGTTGAACCTTGGAGGTAGATCATGTTAGAGCGCATCTGGCCCTTTGGACGCAACAAGTTCCGCAAGGCCCTGGACGAGGCCTTGGAGAAGGCTTTCGAAGGTGCAGACTTCGAGCCCAGGGGCGAGCTGGTGGAGGAGGAGGGGCGCTACTTGCTGCGCGTGGAGCTGCCCGGATTGGACAAGAAAGATGTTCGGGTGTACCTCGAGGGGCCTTTCCTGGTCATTGAGGCCGAGCGCAAGGAGGAGGCGCGCAAGCGCCACCTCTCGGAGATCTACTACGGCCGCATCTACCGCTCCCTCCCCTTGCCCGCCGACGCCCAGCCCGAGGGTATCCAAGCCCGCTTGAGACGAGGGGTACTGGAGGTGGAAATCCCCCGCACCTCAGGCCCAGCTCCAGCCCGCCGCTCCATCCCGGTAGAAGGCTGAGCAAGCCTGGATCCACACCGGCTGCCGTCGGTGCAGGTCTCAGGCATTTGCCGAGGCAGACATGATCAGACAGCTTTTGCACACGCTCGATGCGCGAGGGCGCCAGCAGCTGTTGAAAGTGCTGGCGGAGCGCTACCGCGACGAGTCCGGCGACGCGGTACTGGCCGAACAGGCCGCGGAGGGCTTACCCTACCCCCACCTGCGCCAAAGCCTCCAGCGCGTCGCTGAGCGAGAGCGGCGGCACGCCCAGTGGCTGGCGGATAAAATTCGCGCCCTGGGGGGCACCCCCCCTCCCCCTCCCGCCATCTCCGAGCAGGCCACCTGGCATGAGTTGCTGAGCGCCTATGAGTCGGAAAAAGCCGACAAAGTGGCCTATTTGGAGAATACCCTTCCCGATGAAGAGCTCGAGGCGCTCTTTCACCGCATCGCCCAAGAGGAGCAGCAAAACGTGGAAGAGCTGCGCCAGGTGATCACCCGGGTGGATCCTTACGATCTGGGAGCCTGAGAAAGATGCCCACAAGCCTCCAGCAAGCCCTCCTTCGCAACTTCCGCCTCACCATCCAGCTCATCTACAACTTGGCCATCTTGGCCTTATTGCTGGGTCTTCTGATCGGGGTCGCCCGGACCCTGCTCGAGCTGGGCTTAGCCTTATCCGAGCCCACCGTGCGGCTGGGCCTTAAAGAACTCATCACCAACGTGCTCTCGCTGGTGGTGATGCTCGAGTTGGTACGGGCTTTCGTAGAGTACTTCGAGTTCGAGCGCATCCGGCTGGAGGTGCTCTTGGAGGTGGGGGTGACCTTTGTACTGCGGGAGATGTTGCTGGGGCTGTTTGGCGGCGACATCGGTGGTATAGAGGTGTTGTGGTGGAGTGGCGGGCTGCTGGCCCTGGTAGGGGCGCGCACCTTGGCGGTGCACTACCCGGGGAGGGGTAAAAATGCGCGTTGAAGAGGCGGTATTGCCCGGCGTGGGCCGGAAGTACACCATCACCGCGCGCTCGGGGGATCGGGTGGTGGTGGTGGTCCACCACTCGGGGCAACGGGAGCTGCAGTACTTCGAGCGGGGGGAGCTCGAGGAGCCCGTGGCTACTCTAGACCTCACCGACGAAGAGGCCCGGGAGTTGGGGGCCATCCTGGCCGGAATACTCTTTGCCCCTGAGCCATCCGAGGAAACTCGCTCAAAGCTGGGAGGGGAAACTCTAGAGTGGGTAAAGGTGGAACCCGGCTCGCCAAGCGCGGGGAAGCGCACCGCGGACCTGGTCAACCCAGGAGTCCACCTGCTGGCGGTGCTGCGCGAGGGGGAGGCCTTGCTGCCCAACCCGCCGCCCGAGACCGTGGTGAATCCCGGCGATACCCTGGTGGTGGCGGGAACCCCTCAGGCCCTCGAGCGTTTCTTGCGGAGGGTAAAGGCTTGATCCATCCCTCCGTGGAAGCCTTCAGCCTGGCGGCAGCCCTTTTGGCCCTAGGGGCGGCATTGGTCCACCGCACGGGCTTTCCCCCGCTGCCCGCTTACTTGTTGGTGGGGCTGGCGCTGGGGGGGCGGCTCCACGTAGAGGCACTGGAACCCCTGCCCTCGCTGGGACTGCTGTTGCTGCTGTTCTCGGTAGGGCTGGAGTTCGGCCCCGACCGGCTGGGTCAGCTATCCCAACGCGTGCTGCGGGCGGGGTTCTGGGACGCCCTGGCGCTACCGCTGGGGGCTGGACTGGGCCTGTTGGCGGGGCTGGACTGGAGGGGAGCCTTGCTCCTGGGCAGTATCCTCTATGCCTCTTCCAGCGCAGTGATCGTCAAGCTGATCCTGGACCTGCGCCGGGCCACCGCTCCCGAAAGTGAGGTGGTGTTGGGGGTACTGGTCTTTGAGGACCTGGTGGTGGCCTTTTTGCTGGTGCTTTTGGGCGGGCAGGGGGGTATGGGGCTTTTGGCCGGGGCGGGCTTGGCCCTGGCCTATTGGCTGATGGCCCGGTGGCTGGGCCCGCTCCTGAGCCGGGCAGTAGAGGGCTTCTCGGATGAGCTGGTGCTGCTAGCAGGAGCCGCCTTGGTCAGCGCAAGCGCGGCCTTGTTTCACACCATAGGGGCTTCGGAGGGGGTGGGGGCCTTCTTGTGCGGGGTGTTGGCCGCCGGGCTGGGCCTGCGGGAGCGGCTGGAACACCTCTTCGGCCCCGTACGGGATCTAGGGGTGGCCCTGTTTTTCCTCACGGTAGGAGCGCAGGCTTTGGCGCTCTTACAAGGCGCAGGGTGGTTGGCGGTTGGTTTGGCCGTGGTTGGCTTGCTGTTAAAGCTTCCCCTCAACCTATGGGGGGCTAGGGAGGCCGGGCTTGGCCCTAAGCGGCAGCGCTACGCAGCGGTTTACCTGCTGCCTAGGGGTGAGTTCAACCTGGTTCTTGGAGCGTTGGCGCTGAAGGGAGGATATCCTCTGGTAGCCCAGGTAGCGGTTATATTGGTGCTGGTCTCCATTCCTTTGGGCAGTGTGCTGATGCGCTATACCCCAGACTGGTTCAGCAAGCCCCATCGTCCTGCCGCAGGCCGACGGGCGTAGCCGACAAGGAGAACCCGGTGCTTCCCCTACGTGACTCCATCTACTTTCATGGCCCGGCTTTGGTCACCAAGCTCCTCATCGCCCTGTGCATCTTGGGGTTTGCCGTTCAGCTTTCTATGGGGTTGGACGCCAGCCTAGAGCGCCTGGCCCTGGTACCGGCTTTGCTGATGACAGATCCCCTGGGTGAGGGGTACCGGCTTTTCACCAGCATGTTTACCCACGGCTCGCTGGGGCACCTGTTGGGCAACGTGTGGTTCATGTGGGTGTTCGGCCCCACCCTGGAGGGGCGCCTGGGCAGCGGGCGCTACCTGCTGTTGTACCTGCTGGCTGGGCTCGCCGCGGCTTTGGCCCAGACCCTTTTCTCCGACCCGCACACCCCCATGGTCGGGGCCTCGGGAGCGATCTCCGGGGTATGCGGGGGCTACTTCCTGCTCTTCTCGCGAGCCTATGTGCTGACCTGGCTTTTTCCCTTCTTCTTGCTGTGGCTTCCGGCGGGCACCTACTTGGGCTACTGGGCCTTTATTCAGCTCATCAATGGACTGTTGGGTCTGCCCGGGGTGGCCTGGTGGGCTCATCTGGGCGGCTTTGCGGCGGGGATGGCCCTGGCCTGGATGTTCCACCCCCGCAGGCCCTACCTCACCTCCCCGACCTGGGAAAGCTGGTTCTTCTACCGCTAAGGAGGTCTTATGGACGTTTTTTTTCAGCTCTTTTGGCTTTTCTTCATCCTCTCCACCCTTACCCCCTACTTCAACCAGCAGATGCTCCTGCTGAGCCGCGCGCGCAAGATCACCGAGCTCGAGCGCAAGCGCAAGAGCCGGGTCATTACCCTAATCCACCGCCAGGAGGGTTTTTCCTTTTTGGGTATCCCCTTCGCTCGCTATATCGACATCGACGACTCCGAGCAGGTCCTGAGGGCCATCCGCCTCACCGACAAGGACGTGCCCATCGACCTGGTGCTGCACACCCCGGGTGGGCTGGTGCTGGCCGCCGAGCAGATCGCCGAAGCCCTCCTGAAGCACCCCGCCAAAGTCACGGTCTTTGTACCCCACTACGCCATGTCCGGCGGTACGCTGATCGCCCTGGCCGCCGACGAGATCGTGATGGATGAGAATGCCGTACTGGGACCGGTGGATCCCCAGCTCGGGCAGTACCCGGCGGCTTCGATCCTCAAGGTGCTCGAGCAGAAGCCCGCCAGCGAAATCGACGACCAAACCTTCATCTTGGCCGATGTGGCCCGCAAGGCCCTGGTCCAGGTTCACACCACGGTCAAGAACCTTCTCAAGAAACACCTCGAGGAGGCCCGGGCCGAAGAGGTGGCTGGCATCCTCTCCCAGGGCACCTGGACCCACGACTACCCCATCGGCGTGGAGGAGGCCCGCACCCTGGGGCTAAGGGTCTCCACCGAGATGCCGCTGGAAGTCTACGCGCTGATGGAGATGTACCCCCAGCCCCGCGGCGGTAAGCCCAGCGTGCAGTACGTGCCCTTGCCCTACGAACGGGAGCGCAACCCGATGAAGGGCCGAAGATAACCGCAGGTATCTTGACAATATTATGCTCAAGTTTTATTATATTTTTCGAGGAGGTAATATGGTCAGGTTCGATCCATTCCGCGAAATCGAAGAGCTCCAGGAGCAGTTGTTCCGCAGCCTACAGGCTTCCCGTAACGACAACCGCACGTTTGCCCCGTTGGTGGATGTGCTCGAGGATGCCCAGGGTCTACATTTCGCCGTCTATCTGCCCGGCGTTGACCCCCAAAAGGTGGACGTGCAGGCCGAGAACAACACCCTCACCATCAAGGCCGAGCGTCCCTTTGAGAAGCCGGAGAACGCCAACCAGTACCGGCTCGAGGGCACCTACGGCACCTTCATCCGTAGCTTCACCATCCCCAACACCTACGATCTTTCCAAGGTGACGGCTAACTTCAAGCATGGGGTGCTTTACCTCGACGTCCCCAAGGCTGAAGCGGCTCAGCCCCGCAAGATCGAAGTTCACGTCAATGCCTAGCCCTGCGCCCAACCTCCCTAGCTCACCCCCGGAGCGATCCGGGGTTTTGCTTTAGCCGGCGGAGGCCCACCAGGACTTCGCCTTGAGCTGCTGGACGTACTTTTGACGTTTCTGACATGAGGAGGTGCAGATGCTCACCCAGGCTCAGGTACGTTCGATTCAGAATCTAGTAGGGCATCCAGGACCGGTGCTCTCGCTGTATCTCTCCACCAACCCAGCCCAGGAGGAAAACGCGGGCCGGGCTTACCTGGCCCGAGCCAAAGAGCAGATGAAAGCCCTCGAGGTCCCCAAGGCGATCTTTGACCGGGTGCTCGCCAGGCTGGAAGAAGTCCGCCCTCAAGCCCGTACCCGGGTGGTCTTCGCCGGGGAAAATCTGCTCGAGATGTACGACCTACAAGTAGACCTGCCCCTCTCAGACGGGATCGAAGCCCGCTGGGGCCAGCCTTACCTGACTCCCTTGCTCTACGCGCTCGACGAGCACGAGCGCTGCGCGGTGGTGCTGGTGGACCAGGAGAAGTGGCGGCTTTTTGAGGTGGCGATGGGGGAGATCGAAGAGCTCGAGGGGGCCTTGCGAGCCGTAAACCCGCAGGAATGGCGCCATCTGGGTGAGGATGCCACCGCGGCCGGAGGGCGCAGCGCCGGGCCCGGTGCTCCCGGGCATGTGGGCCGGGCCAGTGGCGGGAGCGGCAAAGACCACTACAACGAGCGCATGGGCGAGTGGACCGAACGCTTTTACAAGGAGATGGCGCACCACCTGGCCGAGGTGATGAAATCCCGGGGGATCGAGCAGCTTTTGTTGATGGGGCCCGAACCCGATACCAAAAACTTCGCCGCTCATCTGCCCGATGGCCTTCCCCAGCCCTATATCCTGCCTTCGGCCCCCCATCCTCGGGCGAGCGCCGGGGAGATCCTCAAGATCGTGGAAAGGGAGCTTCCCCCGCTCGAGCGCGAACGCGAACAGAAGCTGCTCGACCAGCTCCGCGAGAACGGGGTCAGCGGGGTGGATCAGGTGGTGAGCTTGCTGCAAGAGGGGCGGATCCACCTGGTGGTAGCCCCCTGGAAGCTCGAGGGCACGGTGTTCCGCTGCCCTTCCGGGATGGTGGGGATGACCCGCCAGGCCGCCCAAGCCTATTGCCCGGGGGAGCCTGTGGAGGAGGTCTCGCTCAAAGAAGCCCTGCCCCGGCTGGCCCAGACCTACGCGGCGCGGCTCGAGTTCGTCCATGGTGAGGCGGAAGAACGCTTGCTGCGGGAGTTCGGCGGGCTGGCTGGACAACTCCGTTGGTAGCCGATGGCGATCTGATGCGGGCCAGAAGCTCGCCCGCCAACCGGTACCCAGCGGATACCTTTTCAGGCGGCTTTGGAGTAGTTTGAAGCATGTTCCCGCTTTACGACATCAACCGCTCCCGCCGCATCCCTTACGTGGTGCGGTGGTTGGTGCTGGCCAACATCGCCGTATTCGTCTGGCAATTTTTCCTGGTTCCCGACCCCGATCAGGCCATCTTGCATTACGGGTTCATACCCTCGAGGTTCTGGGCCGATCCCGCCGCGGAGTGGCCGCGGATCTTCAGCAGCATGTTTATGCACGGCGGGCTGATGCATCTCCTGGGGAACATGTGGTTTTTGTGGGTCTTTGGTGACAACATCGAGGACCAGTTGGGGCACTTTCGCTTCCTGGTGTTCTACCTGCTGGGCGGGGTCGCGGCGGCCTTGGCCCAAGGGCTGGTCTTTGCCTCCACCGATGTCCCCATGGTGGGGGCCTCGGGGGCTATCTCGGCGGTGCTGGGAGCTTATATCCTGCTCTTTCCTCGGGCTACGGTGTTGTCCTTAGTGGGCTGGATCCCCCTGCCGGTTCCGGCTTTCATCTACCTGGGCTACTGGGCGGTGATCCAGCTCCTGCAGAACTTCGCCGGGGTCGAGGGGATCGCCTTCTGGGCGCACATCGGCGGCTTTGTCTTCGGGATGGTGCTGGTGCGGGCGTTCGTGCTGCCGCAGGCCTCGAGGCGGTACTAGGGCACAGCCACCCCTTCTACGCAACCCCAACCAAGCCGCCTCCGGGTGAGCCCCGGCAGAAGTACTCGGCAAGACGGTGCAAGCCCAATAGAACCCGCCCTAGCGCGGAGAACCTCGCAGGTTTTTTGACGGAGCCTCGGGAGCGTTCAAGAGCTGGGGAAGCCTTGAATTAGGGGCAAAAGTTGCATATTATTACATCGCACCATCAGTGCGTAAAACCCGTCCTTAGGAGGCCATATGGATAGACGCGATTTCCTCAAGAAAGCCGGCGTGGGTGTAGCCGCCAGCACGGTGTTCGGGCCAGTTTTCGCACAGACCGCCCCCACGATTCGCTGGCGCCTGGCCAGCAGCTTCCCCAAA
>PSML01000122.1:0-5557 GCA_040290145.1 Meiothermus sp.
ACCAGGGTGAGCGGCCCCGGCCAGAACCGTTCGATCAGCCGCTCGGCCTGGGGCGGCACCTCCCGCACCACCCCCAGGAGCATCTCCCGATCGGCCACGTGGACGATCAGCGGGTCGAAGCTAGGCCGCCGCTTGGCCTCGAAGATGCGGGCTGCGGCGGAAGGGTCCAGGGCGTTCGCGCCCAGCCCATAGACGGTCTCGGTGGGGAAGGCTACGAGCCCCCCGGCCCGGATGACCCGCGCCGCCTGCTCGATCTCCTTTGGCCTAGCCGGTACCACCGCCATAGCTTCCCGATTATGCCAGATGCTCATTCCATCCCCCGGCCAAACCGGCGGGTAGCTCGGCCAGGGCGGGAATCGTCGGATGCCGGGGATGGGGCGTGGAACCGATCAGCACCGTCTGGGCTCCGAGGGCCGCGGCCCGGTCGAGGTGGCGCGGGCTGTCAGCGCCTCTTGGGGCTCGAGCCCAGCGTGTTCCAGCACCCGGGCGTGGTACCGCGGGCTCTCCTTGATGGTGTCCACAGAGGTCATAGGAAGTTTCACCCGAGGCGGTGTGGAGGGTATACCCCTGATCTTTTAGCTTCCGGATGGCCTCCACCGCGCCGGGAAAGGCCGAGCGCACCCTAGGCGTCACGTAGGCCGAAACCCGGCGGACAAGCTCGAGGCAGAAGTCCTCGTCGGGTTCGGGGAGGCCCAGGTAGCGGCAAGAGCCCCGGGTCCACTCGGTGGCGTAGTAACGCTCGTACTCGGCAAAGCTCAGGTCCGTGTGGCCGAAACGATGCTCGAGCCCCTCCGGTTGCCATAACGCTTCGGCTACGGCCCGGTTGGCCTCGGCCCAGCCCTGTGGGGTTGCGCCCAGAATCGGCGGCAGAAACTCGCCCAGCAAACGCTGCCACTGCGGGCCGCGCAGCCGGTTGTCGTTCATCACCCCTCCATCGTCGAGAAAGATCACCGGTCGCACAACCCTCCGATTATGCCAGAATCTAGGGCATGTGGCCCGGGCCGAGTTGGCCGAGGTGTGGCGGGACTGCGCCAGCTTTTGCGCCCCTCGAGCGGGCTCGGACCTCTAGCCTAGGCCCTGGTGGTTCAGCCCAATGGGGAATTGGTGGCCAGACATCTACCCTCGAGCGGGAACTGCCCGGGACGCGGAGCTCTACGCCAGGCACGCCGAGGAACTGAACACCCAGGCGCTCGAGTCGCTGGAAGACCAGACGGAGCCATGAAACGCGGCGAGCTGTACCGCGTGGTCAACCCCTCCTCCGACGACCCCAAGCGCCCGCGGGTTTTGGCCCCTCGACTCGCCCCACTCTACGGTGATTTGCGCTCCCGTTTTCTCGCGCTACCACGGCCTCAGCACCCAGGTTCCGGTGGGTATCGAGGCGTATTTTCGCCGTGCGAAGCGAGGGGAGGAGGGATTGAAGCACGAGAGCAGCATTCGCTGCGACGATCTGACCCGCATCGAGAAGAGTAGGCTCACCAACTACGTCGGCAGGCTCTCGAGCCAAAAGCTCGAAGCGCTAAACCGCGCGCTGGCGATCGCGCTCGAGTTGCTAGGGCCGGATGAGGTCAAGCCCTGATCCATCCCGGGTTCACAGAGCGGATCGTCATGAACCCCAGAGCATCCCCTGCCGGCTCAGACCACCTCGGCCCGCTTGCGCTGGCTGGGATCGAGCACCCGCTTCCTGAGCCGCAGGCTCTTGGGCGTGACCTCGAGCAGCTCGTCCGGCGCCAGGAACTCCAGGGCCTCCTCGAGCGTGAACTTGCGCGGGGGGATGAGCCGGATGTTCTCGTCGGAACCGGCAGCGCGGATGTTGGTGAGCTTCTTGTTGATGCAGACGTTGACGTTGAGGTCGCCCGCGCGGCTGTTCTCGCCCACGATCATGCCCACGTAGACCTCGGTGCCGGGGTCGATGAAGAAGCCGATGCGCTCCTGCAGGCGGTAGAGGCTGTAGGCGTAGGCCACGCCCGCCTCCATCGCCACCGCGCTGCCGGTGGTGCGGGTCTCGAGGCCCCCCACGTGCGGCCCGTAGCCGTGGAAGGTGTGGCTCATCACCCCCTCGCCGGCGGTGAGGCTGAGGAAGAGGGTGCGGAAGCCGAAGAGGGCCCGGGCCGGCACGGTGAAGTCGGCCCGCACCCGCCCCTCGCCCTGGTCCATGTGCACCATCTGGGCCTTGCGCGCACCCAGCGCCTCCATCACCGGGCCGAACTTGGCCTCGGGCACGTCTACTACCAGGTACTCGTAGGGCTCCTGCACCTGGCCGTCCACCTCCTTCAGCAGCACGCCCGGCTGGCCCACGCTGAACTCGAAGCCCTCGCGGCGCATGGTCTCCAGCAGCACGCTCAGGTGCAGCTCGCCGCGCCCGTGCAACTCGAAGGTGTCGCAGGTTTCCGGCTCTGCCGGTCGCGAACGCGATGCCCTAGGCGTAACCTCGATGACCCGGAGTGCCACGTTGGTCTCGAGCTCCTTCAAGAGGCGCTCGCGGATCTGGCGGCTGGTGACGAACCTGCCCTCCCGTCCCGCAAAAGGCGAGGTGTTGGGGGTCAGGGTGATGCTCACGGTGGGCTCGTCCACGGCCAGGCGGGGCAGGGCCTCGGGGGCCTCCTTGGCGGCCAGGGTGTCGCCGATCTCCACCCCCTCCATCCCGGCGATGGCCACGATGTCGCCGGGGCTGACTTCCAGGGCCTCGAGGCGCTCGAGCCCCTGGTGGGTGAAGGCCGCCACCACCTTGGCCTCGCGGTGCTCGTGCTCGCCCAGGATCACCACGGTCTGGCCCTTGCGCACGGTGCCGCGGTGCACCTTGCCCAGGGCGATCTTGCCCAGGAAGTTGGAGTAGTCGAGGTTGGCGACGCGCAGTTGGAAGGGGCCCTGCTCGATGCGGGGGGCGGGGATGTGCTCGAGGATGACCTGGAAGAGGTCCTCGAGGTTGTCCTTGCGCTCGTTCAGCCAGGCCGCGCCCTCGCGCCCGACGGCGTAGAGGTAGG
Source organism: Meiothermus sp. (assembly GCA_040290145.1). Lineage (GTDB taxonomy): Bacteria > Deinococcota > Deinococci > Deinococcales > Thermaceae > Allomeiothermus. Next base: position 2,982 of record PSML01000122.1, read on the forward strand.
GGAAGTCGAGCTGTTCCTCGGAGGCGCCGAGCTCGGCCATGAGGTCGAAGGTCTCGTTGAGGACCTCTTCGGGCCGGGCGTCGCGCTTGTCCACCTTGTTGATCACCACGATGGGCTTGAGATGGGCCTCGATGGCCTTCTTGAGCACGAAGCGGGTCTGGGGCATGGGGCCCTCGGCGGCGTCGACGAGCAGCAGGACCCCGTCCACCATGGAGAGGGCCCGCTCGACCTCCCCGCCGAAGTCGGCGTGGCCGGGGGTGTCCACGATGTTGATCTTGACACCCTTCCACACCACGGCGGTGTTCTTGGCCAGGATGGTGATGCCGCGCTCGCGCTCGAGGTCGCCGGTGTCCATGATGCGCTCGCCCTCCGCGTCATGGCGGGAGAGGGCTTTGGCCTGCTTGAGCATGGCGTCCACCAGGGTGGTCTTGCCGTGGTCCACGTGCGCGATGATGGCGATGTTTCTGAGTTCCATCTTCCCTCCGGGGGGAGGCCCACAGGCAACCCCCGTAGGCACAACCCTCATAGTCTAGCCGATGGGTAAGGGTTTTGTATACGACCGCCCGGCTCGGTGGCTCGACAGACCGGCCTCCCCTCACTTCGTTCGGCGAAAAAACGCCACCGCTAGGAGTTCTTGGGCGGGTCTATGGTCTTCGCCGCCGTGAGGGCCGTAGAGGGGAAACTATTTTGCAGGTCAAGCCGGTTGAATGACCGACGCGCTCGAGCCTGAGCTCCCCGTCGGCGTGATCGATCCCCAGTTCCAGCAGACTCTGCAGCGCTCCAACCCATCGAAGGTGCGCCCCCATTCGATCTTGGCCCGCCGTAGCGCTCGAGGAAAACCCGGGAGGCCCGGAACACTCGCATCCCCACCGGCCCCATCCGGCGGAACGGCTCGAATGGCTTAGACTACTCCCGTATGCCGGGGATCGCGATCATTGGAGCCCAGTGGGGCGACGAGGGCAAGGGCAAGGTCACCGATGCCCTCGCGCAGGACGCCGACTACGTGGTGCGCTACCAGGGCGGGGCCAACGCCGGCCACACCGTGGTGGCCCAGGGCAAGACCTTCAAGCTGAACCTGCTGCCCACCGGGGTGATCCACCCCCAGGCCACCAACGTCCTGGGGGATGGCATGGTCATCGACGCCTTCCGCTTCGCCGAGGAGTGGGCCCAGATCCGGGCGGAGGGCCTCGAGCCCAAGATCCTGGTCTCGGACAAGGCTCATCTGGTGCTGCCCCACCACAAGGCGGTGGAGAGCCGCAACAACTTCGTGGGCACCACCAAGCGCGGCATCGGCCCGGCCTACTCCGACCGGGCCCGGCGGGTGGGCATCCGGGCCGGGGATCTGCTGGACGACGCGGTGCTGACCGAGCGGGTCGAGACCCTGCTCGTCGAAAAGCCCAACTCCACCAAGGAAGCCGGCTGGGACACCCCGGAAAAAGCCTTGGCCGACCTCCGGCGGATGCGCGAGATCCTGGCGCCTTTCGTCGCCGACACCGGGCACCTGCTGCGCGAGGCCATCCGGCACGGCAAAAAGGTGCTTTTCGAGGGAGCCCAGGCCACCCTCCTCGACCTCAACTACGGCGACTACCCCTACGTGACCAGCTCCCACCCCACCGTGGGGGGAATCCTGGTGGGGGCCGGGGTCAACCACAAGGCCATCAACAAGGTTTACGGGGTGGCCAAGGCCTACGCCACCCGGGTCGGCAACGGCCCCTTCCCCACCGAGCTGCCCCAAGCCGAGGCGGAGCACCTGCGGCAGAAGGGGGGCGAGTTCGGGGTGACCACCGGACGCCCCCGGCGCACCGGCTGGCTCGACCTGGTGCTGCTCAAGTACGCCTGCGAGGTCAACGGCTTCGACGGGCTGGTGCTGACCAAGCTCGACGTTCTCTCGGGCTTCCCCAAGATCAAGATCGGGATCGAGCACCGGCCCGACGGCTCGGTGCGCTACGCCGAACTCGAGGGCTGGGGCGAACTGGCCGGGATCTCCACCCGCGAGGCCCTGCCGGGAAGCGTGCTGCGGCTGATCGAGCTGATCGAGGACTACACCCAGACCCCGGTGGTGATGTTCTCGACCAGCCCCCGCCGCGAGGACACCTTCGGCGCGGTGAGCTGGGTTTAGCTGGTGGCTGGCCCGACCCATCGACCCGGCCCAACGGGCCGCCATTGGCCAGGTCGGCCAACCCTTTGCCGACCTGGCCTCCTTCCACCTTGCCGACGATCTGGCCATAGCCGCTGGAGCTGGCGGGCAACGGCTTTACGTCAGCCGCAAACTCGGCCTGGTGGTGGTACGGCAGGCCCTGGCCAGCCCCGGGTTTTCCGATTCCGTCTTCTTGCGACTGCTGCTCAAAGGTCAGACCTAAGGGGTAACGCTCTCGGTTGGGGCCTTCAGCCGACAGGTCCGAAGCTCGTCACCATCCGACAGTAGCTCTCCTGGCCCAACCAATCAGCCGCCTCCAGCGCGTTGCTTAGCCAGGCACCCGCACCAACCCTGGCGGCCCGATGCGCCTCCTTCGCCGCGAAGCAGGGTGGGGGCCGTGCATACCGGCTCGCACGGGCATCGCCAGGGGGACTCCTTA
>PSML01000123.1:0-5553 GCA_040290145.1 Meiothermus sp.
TGGGGGCCGCGGCCGGGGCGCCGTCGCCCAGGGTCACCACCACCTGGCCGCTCTTGACCTCGTCGCCGGGCTTGACCAGCACCTTCTGGACGGTGCCGCCGGAGGGAGCGGGCACCTCCACCACGGCCTTGTCGGTCTCGAGCTCGAGGAAGGGGGCCCCGGCCTCGAGGGTGTCGCCTTCCTTGACCAGCACCCCCACCACCACGGCGGAGGCCACATTGTCGCCCAGATCGGGGAGTTTCAGTTCGGTAGCCATATGCTCCTTTCGCTTTGCGCTGAATGGCCGAAGCCGCGAAAGCCTTCGGTCAGCGCTTGTGCGGCGCCTCCCGTTGGGGATCGATGCCCAGCTTCTTGATGGCCTCGGCCACGGCCTTGGCCTCGAGCTGGCCCGCCTGTTTGAGCGCAAAGAGGGCCGCCACGCTTACGTGGTTGCGGTCTACCTCGAAGAAGTCGCGCAAGGCCGGGCGGGTGTCGCTGCGGCCGAAGCCGTCGGTGCCCAGGGAGTGGATGGGCCGGTCGAGGTGGCCGCTGAGTAGCTCGGGCAGGGCCTTCATGTAGTCCGAAGCAGCGATGATGGGGCCTTCGGTGCTCTCCAGGGCTTGGGCGATGTAGGCCTTCTTGGGTTTAGCCGTGGGGTGCAGCCGGTTATAGCGGGCCGCTTCGATGGCGTCGTAGTAGAGCGCCTTGTAGCTGGTCACGCTCCACACGTCGGCGGCCAGGCCGTAGCCCTCGAGCACCTCCGCGGCCTTGATGACCTCGTTTAAGATGGTGCCGCTGCCCAGAAGCTGCACGCGGGCCTTGGGCCGCTTGAGCTCCGACCGCTTGAAGAGGTACAGCCCCCTTAGGATGCCCTCGCGCACCTGCTCGCGGGGCTCGGGCATGGGCGGCTGAGGGTAGTTCTCGTTCATCAGGGTGAGGTAGTAGAAGACGTCCTCGCCGTCCTTGTACATGCGCCGGAGGCCGTCCTCCAGGATCACCGCCAGCTCGTAGGCGAAGGCCGGGTCGTAGGCGGGCATGTTGGGGACGGGCAGGGCCAGCACGTGGGAGTGGCCGTCCTCGTGCTGCAATCCCTCGCCGTTCAAGGTGGTGCGCCCGGCGGTAGCCCCCAGCAAAAAGCCCTTGGTGCGCTGGTCGGCGGCGGCCCAGACCAGGTCGCCCACCCGCTGCAGCCCGAACATCGAGTAGTAGATGTAGAAGGGGATGGTGGGGATGCCGTAGTGGGCGTAGGCGGTGCCCGCGGCGATGAAGCTGGACATGGCCCCGGCCTCGTTGATGCCCTCCTGCAACAGTTGCCCGGTCTTGGACTCGCGGTACACCGTCACGGTGCCCGCGTCCACCGGCTCGTAGAGCTGGCCCTTGGGGCTGTAGATGCCCACCGTGGAGATCACGCCCTCCATGCCGAAGGTGCGGGCCTCGTCGGGCACGATGGGCACGATGTATTTTCCCACCTCGGGGTGGCGCACCAGCTTGGTCAGCATGCGCACGAAGGCCATGGTGGTGGAGATCTCGCGCCCTCCCGAACCGGCGTAGAACTCCTCGAAGAAGGCGGCGTCGGGGGTGTTGAGCGGGGTGAACCCGACCTTGCGCGCGGGGATCAGGCCGCCCAGGGCCTCGCGGCGCTCGAGCATGTAGCGCACCTCGGGGCTTTCGGGGCCGGGGTGGTAGAAGGGGGTCTTCTCCAGGTCTTCGTCGGCGACGGGGATGCCCAGGAAGTCCCTGGCCTCGCGCAGATCTTCGGGGGTGAGCTTCTTGACCTGGTGGGCGATGTTCTTGGCCTGGGCGCTAGGCCCCAGGCCGTAGCCCTTGACCGTGCGGGCGATGATCACGGTGGGGCTGCCGCGGTGCTCGACGGCGGCTTTGTAGGCGGCATAGACCTTGCGCACATCGTGGCCGCCGCGCGAGAGGGTGAGGGTCTCGAGCGCTTCGTCGGTGTAGCCCTCGATGAGCTTTTTCAGCGCTGGGGTGTTGAAGAACTTCTCGCTGAGCTCCTTGGCCCCGTAGGCCGCGTAGCGCTGGCTCTCGCCGTCGACGAGCTGTTCGAAGCGCTCCAGCAGCACGCCCTCGGTGTCCTTGGCCAAGAGTTCGTCCCAGGCACTCCCCCACACCACCTTGATCACGTTCCAGCCGTTGCCCCGGTAGACCGACTCGAGCTCTTGGATCACCTTGGAGTTGCCGCGCACCGGCCCGTCGAGGCGCTGGAGGTTGGCGTTGACCACGAAGATGAGGTTGTCGAGCTCCTCGGTCGCGGCTACCCGCAGCGCCCCCAGGGTCTCCACCTCGTCCTGCTCGCCGTCGCCCAGGAAGGCCCAGACCTTGGCGCTGGACCGGGGCTTGAGGCCGCGGTCCTCGAGGTAGCGCATGAAGCGGGCCTGGTAGATGGCCTGGATGGGTCCTAGGCCCATCGAGACGGTGGGGAACTCCCAGTAGTCGGGCATCAGCCAGGGGTGGGGGTAGCTGGTGACGACGCGGCCCGGCCCCGGCGTGAGGTCGCGGCGGAACTTGGCCAGGTCATGTTCGCTGAAGCGGCCCTCGAGGAAGCTGCGCGCGTACACCCCGGGCGACATGTGGCCCTGGTAGAACACCAGGTCGCGGTCCATCCCGGCGCCGTGCCCGCGGAAGAAGTGGTTGAAGCCCACCTCCATCAGCTCGGCGATGGAGGCGTAGGTGGCGATGTGCCCGCCGATGCCCTCGGCCTTCTTGTTGGCCTGCTGCACGATGGCGATGACGTTCCAGCGCAGGATGTTGGCGATGCGCCGCTCGAGCTCGAGGTCGCCGGGGTAGGGAGGTTCGTGGTCGGCGGGAATGGTGTTGATGTAGGGGGTGCGCAGCTTGTAGGGCAGCATCACCCCGTGCTTGTAGGCGTAGCGCTCGAGGGCCTCCACCAGCGCCACCACCCGGTCGCGCCCGGCGGAGCGCAGCACGTACTCCAGCGACTCCAGCCACTCCTTGGTCTCGAGGTCTTCCAGGGCAATCTGTTCCTCTGCCGAGAGCCCGGCTCTCGCCTCTAGTAGCTCAGTATCCGTGATCACGGTTTTCCCCCTGGGTTAGGCGATCCAGTCTTCACCGCCCCCCAAATCCAGCCACTACTCTATCGCATCGCGGCCCCAGCGATCCGGGGCGGTAGGTTCATCCAGTATGCTCGGTCTAGCCTGGGTCAAAAGTCACGCAGGGTGCGATATTGGGTATAAACGCACCGTTTACCTTTCCAGCACATCATTTGCACCCCGGATGCGGGAAGCCTGATCTATAATCACCCTATGCCTGCCCCCGAGAGCGCCACCGCCGTCGCCAGCGCTGCCCGCACCGACCCGGGGCGTAAGCGCGCGGACAACCAGGACGCCGTGGCCCAGGAGCTCATGCCCTACGGGGGTATTTTCATCGTCGCCGACGGGATGGGGGGCCACCGCACCGGAGCCTTGGCCGCGCAGCTTGCGGTGGAGAAGATCTGCGAGGTTCTCCGGGCGGAAAAGCCGCTGCCCAAGCGGCTGGTCGAGGCTTTCGAGGTGGCCAACGGGGTCATCTACGAGGCCGGGCAAAAACCCGAGTCACGCGGTATGGGCACCACCGCTACCGCGCTGTGGCTGGACCTGCCCTATGCGCTTATCGCCCACGTGGGCGACTCCAGGGCCTATCTGCTGCGGGGAGGCCAACTTTCCCAGCTCACCCAGGACCACTCCTGGGTAGCCGAGCGGGTACGTCAGGGGCTTCTCACCGAGGAAGAGGCCAAGAACCATCGCTGGCGAAACGTCATCACCAACGCCCTGGGTTCGTTTCCCGAGGCGCGGGTGGATCTGCTGGGGATCAAGGTCGAGCCCGGCGACATCTTTTTGCTCTGCTCGGATGGGCTCAGCGGTGTGCTCGAGGACCGGGTGCTGGCCGAGATGCTGCGCAACCATCCCCCCGGCGAGGCCGCCGAGCGGCTGGTCCAGCTGGCCAACGAGTGGGGCGGACCCGACAACATCAGCGTGGTGGTGGTGGCGGTGGGGGATCGCGTGCCGAATCTCACCCGCACCTACGCACCGCCGCTGGAGGGTTCGGCCGGCCCGGTGCGATTGCAGCTTGGTGAGGCCATGGAGGCGGTCTCCACTCAGGTCACCGAACCGCCCCGTTCCCGCAGTTTTTGGGAGCGCCGTGGCAACCTGATCTTGCTGGTATTGTGGCTGGTTACGCTGGGATACGTGCTCTTCAACCAGTTCAGCCGGCCTTCGCCCCCGTAAGGCCGGGGCCTGCGGGAAGGGTGGCCGAGCGCATGCCGCTTTGGTCATCCTGAAGAGAAGCCTTGGCCTAGGGCTGGAGGGGGTGCCCCAGCGTCGGCGTGGCCTGAGGATCGTCCCCAGGGGGCAATTCCTGCGTTTGCAGGGGCTTTGGGGTCTGGGTTCCAGCCCAGGGGGGAGGAGGTCACCCCTGGTCGTGCTCGTAATAGGGTTCGATCGCGCTGGCCCGCAGCCGCCACAGCGATCCCCCTAGGGGAAAGACGATTTGGGGATTGTTCGGTTCGTCATACAAGGTGACATCGAATCCCTCCCGCCACAGCAAATCCAGTAGGTACCGGATGAACTCCACCTTGGTCTGGTTGGGCCGCTCCCTTTCCATCCAGTTTTTCTTATCAAAAATCTATAAACGAAACGTATACGCCCCCAGGGGTGTAAGCTTTTCCTATGAGGAAGGTAGAGACCCTTCAAGCCCCGGCCGCCATAGGCCCCTACAGTCAAGCCGTGGTAGCGGGTGGGATGGTGTTTGTCTCCGGACAGATCCCCCTGCGGCCCGATGGCACGCTCGAGCCCGGGGACGTCGAAGCCCAGACCCATCAGGTCATGAGAAATCTGCAAGCCGTGCTCGAGGCTGCCGGAAGCTCGCTTTCCAAGGTGGCCCAGACCACCTGCTACCTCCGCGATATGAACGATTTCGCGGCCTTCAACAAGGTCTACGGCGAATACTTTGGCGCCCCTTTCCCGGCCCGTGCGACCGTCCAGGTGGCCCGGCTTCCCCGCGACGTGGCGGTGGAGGTGGCCTGCATCGCGCTGATCTGAGGTCGCCGCTCCCAGAAGGCGCCGGGCGACCTCCCTGGGGTGTACCCATAGAATGGCCTCATGGAGCTGTACGAACGTTTTAGGACGGGGGATATGCGGGCCTTGGCCCGGGCCATCACCCTGGCGGAGTCGGGTCATCCCGCGGGGCAGGAGTTGCTCAGGCGCTTGCGCGGACAAGGACAAGCGCGGGTGGTGGGGCTCACCGGGAGCCCTGGGGCGGGCAAGAGTACCCTCACCGACCGGTTGATCGAGGTAGCCCGGCAAAGGGGGGAGAAGGTGGCGGTGCTGGCGGTGGACCCCTCGAGCCCCTTCACCGGCGGGGCCATCCTGGGCGACCGGATTCGGATGATGCGCCACCATCAGGACAAAGGGGTCTTTATCCGCTCGCTGGCGAGCCGAGGGGCACTCGGTGGGCTGGCCGGGGCCACGGTGGCGGCCTTGGCGCTTTTGGAGGCCTTTGGCTTCGAGCGGATCTTCGTGGAGACGGTGGGGGTGGGCCAGTCCGAGGTGGACATCGCCCGGG
>PSML01000124.1:0-5477 GCA_040290145.1 Meiothermus sp.
CAGGAGAGCGGCACCGCCAGCGGGGTGCGCGTGGTGATCGAGATGCACCGGGCCGGGGAGCGCTGGACCACGGTGGGCGCCAGCCGCAACAGCCTCGAGGCCTCCCTCAAGGCCCTCACCGACGGCTACGCCTACGCCTTGGTCAAGAACCAGCCGATCCCGGCGGATTGAGCGGGGGAGAGGAGGAGCAAAAGACCCTCACTCTCCCCTCGGTGCGTTGAGCACCAGCCGCACGAACCGGATCAAGCGCGGAAACCGCCCCCAGCGCTTGCGGTCCAGCCCGACCCGCAGCAGCCACTCGATCCCAAGGCGCTGAGCCCACTTGGGCACCCGCTTGACCTCACCGGAGAGCACATCGAGGACTCCCCCCACCCCGATGGCGACCTTGGCCCCCAGGAGGGCTTTGTTGCGGTGGATGAAGGTGTCCTGGCGCTCGCCCATGCCCACCAGCAGCAGGTCCGGCTGAGCCTGGCGGATGGCCTCGAGCACCGCCGCTTGGTCTTGGAAGTAGCCATCCTGGAGGCCGACCACCTGGATGCCCCACTCGGAGCGGGAGCGCTCGGCGGCCCTTTGGGCAACTCCCGGCTTGGCGCCGAGGAGGAAGACCCTCAGGCGCGGGCCCCATCGCTTGAAAATTTCAACGGTCAGGTCGGCCCCGGTGACCCGGTCCTCGGGCTGCTTCCCGGTCAGCCGCCGCGCCGCCCAGAGGATCCCCACCCCATCCGCGGTAACCAGTTCGGACTCGAGGATGGCTTGCTTGACTGCCGGGTCCGATTGCGCCCGCACCACGATCTCGGGGTTGAGGGTCAGCACCTGCCGGGTCGGGCCGGCCTCTTTGAGGAATCCCTCGATAGCCTCGAGGGCCTCGCTCATGTTGACCAAATCCAGGGGAAGGCCCATCAGGCTGATCCGCTCAGGCTTCATCGCCGCCCTCCAGCGCGGTAAAACAAAAGGCTTTGCGGTCTTTGGAGAGCCCGTGCTGGGCAGCTTCCAGCACCCGGGTCGCCCGCAGCACCGGGACCACCGGATCGAAACCGATCAGGCTGGCCAGGGCGATGTCGTCGTCGCGGCCCATGCGGTGCAGGCGCTGGCCCTCCCCGCTCCTGAAAAGAGCCTCCTGGGGGTCGGGGAAGGCTGAGAGTAGCTGGGTCGCGAGCGCGGATTCCGGGTTGGCCTTTAGAGGGAGGGTCTGCTCGAGCCGTTTGGCCAGAAAACCCGCGGCCAGCAGGTTCGCCTGGCTGGGCTCACCCGGCCCATCCGGCGGGCGGTCACCGGGGATTTCCGCCGCGCAGACCAACGTGATCTCTTCCCGCGCCAGCCGGGGAAGCGCCGCGAGGAGCGCTGGGGTGTTGCGGAAGTGGCCCAGCACAACTTGGGGGGCTTGAAAAGCCAAGGCTTTGGCCAGGGAAGGGGCATAGACAGTGCAGCGGAGCCCTTTCACATCCGCCGCCTCGAGGTCTCTCAGGCTCAAGCCACGGTGGAACCCCTCGGGCGGGATGCCTTCCTGCTCGCCCAACAGAGCGTCGCCCGGCTCGGCCAGGATGCGGGCCGAGCGCAGACTGGGGGCTATCCAGACCTCGCGGGCTCCCCGGGATAGGAGCAGGCTCACCGCGCTTCCGGGGAAAACGTCCACCACCACCGCTAAGTCGGGGTAGCTCGGGCTTTGGGGGCTCAGGTCTACCCGTAAACGCACGGCGGCATTATATAAGGTCCTGCGCCTCAGCTCCGCAACAGCAAAGTCGGCCCCTCCTCCATCCGGGGCAGGTCGTCCAGGCTTTGCAGGCCAAAGACCACCAGGAAGCGCTCGGTCGTACCGTAGAGCTTGGGCCGGCCCACCGCGTCCTTTTCCCCCACCACCCGCACCAGCTCGCGCTCGAGCAGCCCCTCCAGCACCCCTTCGGCGCTCTTGCCGCGCAAGGCTTCGATCTCGGCCCGGGTCAGGGGTTGGTGGTAGGCCACGATGGCCAAGACCTCGAGCGCGGCCCTGGAGAGCTTGGGGGGGTTGGGGCGGAGCACCTGCTCCACCGCTGCGAGGTGTTTGGGGTGGACCACCAGCCGCCAGCCCCGGGCCACGTACTCCAGGCCGACCCCGGCGTCACCGCTGGAGAGCGCGGCGGCCAAGGACTCGAGCGAGCGCAACAGGGTGTCCTCGGGGTAGCCCAGCTTGGCGAAGTCTTCCAGGCTCAGGGGTCTTCCCGCGGCGAAGAGCAGGGCCAGTAAGGTGGGGTGAAGCTCGCGCATCGGGGTTCTTCCAGGGGGGCCGGCAGATAAACCTGGGCCGGCCCGAACCTTGGCTATACTAAGGCTAATATGCCGAACTACCAATACAAGGCCCGCGACAAGCAGGGGCGGATGATCTCGGCGGTGATCGAGGCCGACGACGTGCGGACCGCGGCCCGAACCCTGCGCGAGAAGGGTTTTTACATCGCGGAGATCAAGGAGCCGGGCAAGGGGCTCCAGGCCGAGGTCAAGATTCCCGGCTTGGACCGGGGGCCGGGCCTCAAAGACCTGGCCATCTTCAGCCGCCAGCTCGCCACCATGCTCTCGGCGGGTCTGCCCATCGTGCAAGCCCTGGCCATCCTGGAGAAACAGACCGAAAAGAAATCCCTCCAGGCCATCATCAAGGATGTCCGCACCGAGGTCGAGGGGGGTGCCTCCTTCAGCGAGGCCCTAGCCCGGCACCCCAAGCTTTTCAGCCGCCTGTACATGAACCTGGTGCGGGCCGGGGAGACCTCCGGCAACCTCGACGCCATCCTGGACCGGCTTTCGAATTTTTTGGAAAAGGACCTCGAGCTGCGCGGCAAGATCAAGTCGGCGCTCACCTACCCGGCCATCGTGTTCGTGTTCGCTGTGGGGGTGACCTACTTCCTGCTCACCGGGATTGTGCCGCAGTTTGCCAACATCCTGGTTTCGCTCAACGCCCAGCTCCCCCCGCTGACCCGATTCCTGATGGCGGTCTCGGATTTTTTGAGATCGAGCGGTATTTTTCTGGCTGCCTTGGCCGTGGCCGGATACTTCGCCTACCGCGCCTACTACCGTACCGAGCAGGGGCGGCGGGTTATCGATCGCTTGAAGTTGCGCATGCCGGTCTTTGGTAACCTGACCAAAAAGAGCTCGCTGGCCCGCTTCTCCCGTACTTTCGGAATCCTCATCAGCAGCGGGGTGAACATCGTCGAAGCGCTGGATATCACCAAGGGAACGGCCGGAAACGCCGTCGTTGAGGACGTGCTCGAGGAGACCAAGGTCACCATCCAGGCCGGCGAGCCGGTCCACGCGACCTTACAGGCTTATCCCCAGGTCTTCCCCCCCATGGTGAGCTCCATGGTGGCCATCGGCGAGGAGACCGGGGCGCTCGACACCATGCTGCAAAAGATCGGCGACTTCTACGAGCGCGAGGTGGACGAGGCGGTCTCGAGCCTCACCGCGGCCATCGAGCCGGTGATGATCATCTTCCTGGGCGGGATCGTGGGGTTGATCGTGGCCGGGATGTTCCTCCCCTTGTTCCAGATCATCGGCACGCTGTCGGGGAATCAGTAGAGCCAGGCCACCCTTCTAAGCCCGCCGGGCCAGCCGCAGGATCTTCGCCGCCACCGGCTCATCTACCGGCATCACCGACAGCCGGTTTCCCCGCCGCAGCGTCCACAGCTCGTCGGGGGAGAAGTGCTGGCGCAACACCTCGAGGCCCAACACCCCATCGAAGGCCTCCACGAACTCCACCCGTACCGTCCACCAGCGGGGGTTATGGGGAGGGCTGGCCGGATCGTAGTAGTCGGACCTGGGGTCGAACTGGGTGGGGTCCACCACCTGGGACTCGACCACCCGGCAAAGCCCGGCGATCCCCGGCAGGGCAGTGCTGGAGTGGTAGAAAAAGGCCCTGTCGCCCACCTGCATCGAGCGCAGGAAGTTCCGTGCCTGGTAGTTGCGCACCCCGTCCCACACGGTGGTCTTTTGGCGCTTTAGGTCATGGATGCTGTAGATCTCGGGTTCGGACTTCAGCAACCAGTAGGCCATAACCCCAGCTTATTGTACGGGCGTGAGAACTAAAGCCAAGTTAAACCGCTTGGCTTTATGAGGTTGTGATACCATTAGAACATGCTCAGAATTGTCTTTGTATTGATCCTGGGCCTGATTTCTGGCTGCCAGCCCTCGAGCGAGACCGGCCCCTCGGGCGAGCGGGTATCGAACTTCACCCTGGAATCTCCCTACCTCTGCACGGCCCGCCCCAGCGCCGTCGCGTACCGCTTCAGCTACCAGGGAGACCTGGTCTCCTGGCGCACCTACTGGCAGGCCGACGACGGCAACCGCTACGACCTGCGGAGCCTCACCGCCAGCGTGAGCAAAGAGGGCAACACCGTCTCGGTGACGGCCCAGATCCCCCCCTTCGAGGCCTTGGCGGCGGCCCGCCCACGCCTTCCGGAAAATGCTTATCTGGTGCTCGAGGCCACCTTCGGGGGCGGGTTCCGCCAGACCCGGGCCTCGTACAGCGTCCCCATCTTTGACTGCTAAGTGGGCGCTTGCGTCCGATAGACTGGGGGCGTGACCGGAGTGCTCCAGGAGTTCGCCGCCCGGTTGGGGAAGGACAAGGTCTTCCTCGAGCTTCCCCAGCGCCGCCTGTACCGCTACGACGGGATCGCGGTGGGGGAGACCCCGGCCATCGTGGTGCTACCCGAGACCACTCAGGACGTGGTGGAGGCGGTACGGCTTTCCCATGCTACCGGTCTGCCCCTGGTGCCCCGGGGGGCGGCCAGCGGGCTCTCCGGGGGCGCGGTGCCGACGGAGGAGTCCATCGTCCTCTCCTTCACCCGCATGACCCGGCTCGAGCTCGACCCCGTCCGCCGCATCGCCATCGCCCAGCCGGGGGTGGTCACGGCCTGGATCTCCGAGCGGGCCAGGCCCCATGGGCTCACCTACCCGCCCGACCCGGCCTCGCTGCGCACCAGCACCCTGGGCGGCAACCTGGCCGAGAACGCCGGGGGGCCGATGTGCTTCAAGCGCGGCGTGACCGGCGATTATGTGGTCGGGCTCGAGTTCGTGGATGCCCAGGGCGGGGTGCACCGCCTCACCCGCGAGGCCTACGATCTGCCCGGCCTGCTCATCGGCTCGGAGGGAACCTTGGGGCTCATCACCGAGGCCACCGTGCGGCTCGAGCCCATCCCTTCCCATACCCGCACCCTGATGGCCGCCTTCGGGGAAGTCGGGCAGGCCGCCGAGGCCGTCTCGCGGGCCATCGCGGCGGGGGCGGTACCGAGCAAGCTGGAGTTCATGGACCGAGGGTGCATCCGGGCCGTGGAGGACTATTTACACCTGGGGCTACCCACGGAGGCCGCCGCCTTGTTGCTGGTAGATACCGATGGGGACGACGCCGAGGTCGTAGAGGAGGAGCTTTTGTGGGTGGCGGAGTCCTGCCGTGAATTCGGCGGGGAGGTGCGGGTGGCGCGAGACCCCCAAGAGGCCGAGGGGCTGTGGCGGGCCCGCCG
>PSML01000125.1:0-5327 GCA_040290145.1 Meiothermus sp.
CAAGAAAAAGGCCCGCGAAGAGGGGCTTTCCAAGAGCGAGAAGAAAGAGCTCACCGACGAGGAGAAGGAGTTCAAAACCAAGCGCAAGCTGGTGCAGGAGAAGCTGATCAAGTTCGCCACGCGCATCCCGGCCTTCATGTACCTGACCGACTTCCGCGAGAACACCTTGCAAGACGTCATTACCCGGCTCGAGCCGGATTTGTTCCTGGCGGTGACCGGTCTCACGGTGGAAGACTTCCACCTGCTGGTGCGGCTCCGGGTCTTCAACACCGAGCAGATGAACGGGGCGGTGTTTGCCTTCCGCCGCTACGAGGATGCCTCGCTGCGCTACGCCGGCCTCGACAGCCACCCGGGGCTGGCCCATTACGGCCTCTACGACACCGTGGTGGCGAGGGAGTGAGCTTTGGCTCGATAGGCCGGTCAAGGAGGGCAGACCTCATCTGCTCCCATCTCTTTGGATGCTTTTTCCCATGGAACCTGATAAAATTGGTCGCATGTGGAAGGAGTCTCAAGTGCTCTACGCCCGCATTGTCGGGTGCGAGGTCGCCTTGGTTCTGGCACTTGCAACTAGGTACTTGCTTGGGAGATGAAGACAACCAAACGCTATGGCTGGGGTGTGCACAGCGACTCGAACGGGCGAATCGCTCTGTATGCCGTTGAATCAGATGAATACGCAAAGCTTTCTAAAGATAAAAACCTGAAACATCTCAAAGCAATGCGTTCAAAACGTAAATAATGCCTGAGGCGGCATAACAAGCGGTTGCAGCTGACGTTGGCGTGAAAAATGAATCGTGTAAATGTTGGGGGAATAAGAGAGGCTGCAATGGGCATCATCAAGGGCAGTTCTATCTTTTTGTTTCTGGTTTCATTCATTTGGCATGCTGCAGTTGCCGGTTCAATCCGTGACCCGCTCGTGGATCAAACCGCTGCGCAAAAGAGCAGCGTAAGTCTGGAGGATAGCGAGTCTTCCGAAGGCGTGGGGACATTGCCGCAGGGGGTGAAAGTCCTGCGCGACATTCCTTACGGCAACAGCGGCAAGCAGCGCATGGATGTGTACCTGCCCCGCGATGCGAGGAAGCAGGCACCTGTGATATTCATGGTTCACGGCGGCGGCTGGCGCACCGGTGACAAGGCATTGCGCGCCGTTGTGGAGAACAAAATGGCAAGATGGGTGCCGCGCGGATTCATTTTCGTTTCGGTCAACTACCGGTTATTGCCGGAGGCCGATCCTTTGCAGCAGGCCGAGGATGTGGCGCGGGCGCTCGCAACGGCACAAGCCCAAGCGGCATCATGGGGCGGCGATTCGTCGAAGTTCATTTTGATGGGGCATTCTGCCGGTGCACATCTTGTTGCCTTGCTGGGGGCGGACCCTTCCAAAGCCATAGCCCTTGGCGCCAAGCCGTGGCTGGGCGCCGTATTGCTCGATAGCGCGGCGCTCGATGTTGTCCAGATCATGGAAGCAGCGCACGCCGGGCTATACGACCGGGCCTTTGGCGCTCAACCGACCTACTGGCGCTCGGCCTCCCCGTTCCATCGGCTGACGGCCTCGGCTACACCGATGTTGGCGGTGTGCTCGACGCGCCGCGAGGATTCCTGCCGGCAAGCCCGAAACTTTGCTGCCCGGGCCTCGTCGCTTGGCGTGCAGATCAAGGTCTTGGAGCAAGATATGTCTCATTTGGAAATCAACGAAACCCTGGGGAAGCCCGGAGCTTACACCGGTGCAGTCGAAGCGTTCATGGGGTCTTTGGATACGGCAGTGATGAAGGCGCTTACAACGCCACCGGCGGGGACGCGCTAAAGCGCCGGTCGCGTCGGCGTCACACCGCCTAAGAACACCTTCCACAGGGGCAGATGGCCCCAGCGGTAGAGGGGTTCCAGCGCACTCCCCGAGTCCACCACCACGAAATCCGCCACCGCCCCTACTTCAACCCTCCCCAAATCCGCGCGACCCAGTGCCAACGCGGCGTGCTCGGTGTGGGCGATCAGGGCCTCCTCGGCGCTGAGGCGGCCTAGGCTCGTGGTGAGTTGCATCCCCAGCCAGGGGCTGTAGAGCGGGCTCGAGCCGGGGTTGTGGTCGGTGGCCAGGGCCACCCTCACCCCCGCGTCCCACATGGCCCGCGCGTCGGGGAAGGGCATGCGCAGGATGACCGCCGCGCCGGGCAGGACGGTGCCCACCGTGCCGGCGCGGGCCAGGGCCTGCCAGTCCTCCGGGGTGGACTGCTCGAGGTGGTCCGCCGAGAGCGCCCCCAGTTCTGCCGCCAGCCGGGTGGCCCCGGTGTGGGCGATCTGCTCGGCGTGGAGCTTGACCTTGAGGCCGTGGGACAGGGCGGCCTCGAGGATGATCCGGGTCTCCTGGAGGGTGAACGCCCCCTGGTCGCAGAACACGTCCACCGCCTCGGCCAGCCCGCTGTGGGCCACCTCGGGGATGAGCTCGGCGGTGAACATCGCCACGTACTCCTCCCGCTCCCAGCCCCCCGGCACCGCATGGGCCAGCAGGGTGGGGAAGATGTGCTGCGGCAGGGTCTCTTTGAGCCTGCGGATCACCCGCAGCATCCTGAGTTCGGCTTCGGGCAGGAGGCCGTAGCCGCTCTTGATCTCCAGGGCGGTCACGCCCTGGGCCAGGAAGAGGGCGGCACGGGCGGCGGCCAGCCGGTAAAGCTCCTCCTCGGAAGCGGCAGCGGTGGCCCGCACCGTGGAGTGGATCCCACCCCCGGCGGCCAGGATGGCCTCGTAGCGCTGGCCCCGCGCGCGCTGCAAATACTCGCCCAGCCGGTCGCCGCCGTAGACCAGGTGGGTGTGGGCGTCCACCAGGCCCGGCACCACCCCGCGCCCGCCCAGGTCGGTGCGGGGCCAGTGGCGGTACGCCTCCGGCAGGGCTGCCTCGGCCCCCACCCAGGCGAAGCGCCCGTTTTCCACGGCCAGGGCGGCCTGCTCGAGCCGCGCCCTGGGCGTGTACAGCTCGGAGATCCCGGTGAATACCCCCTTCATTCCCACCCCGCCAGGTCCAGGCCGCGCTCCCGCGCCACTGCCCTGGCCCGCTCGTAGCCGGCGTGGGCGTGGCGCATCACCCCGGTGCCGGGGTCGTTGGTGAGGACGCGCTCGAGCCTGTAGGCGGCCTCCTCGCTGCCGTCGGCCACCGTGACCTGCCCGGCGTGGAGGCTGTAGCCCATGCCCACCCCGCCGCCGTGGTGGAAGCTCACCCACCCCGCGCCCGAGACCGCGTTCAAGGCGAAGTTCAGGATGGGCCAGTCGGCCACCGCGTCGGAGCCATCCAGCATGGCCTCGGTCTCGCGGTAGGGGGAGGCCACGCTGCCGGCATCCAGGTGGTCGCGCCCGATGACGATGGGGGCCTCGAGTTCGCCCCTGGCCACCATCTCGTTGAAGAGGAGCCCGGCCCGCTCGCGCTCCTTGTAGCCCAGCCAGCAGATGCGCGCCGGGAGGCCCTGGAACTTGAACCTCTTCACGCCCTCGGTGAGCCAGCGGGAGAGGCCCTCGTCCTCGGGGAAGAGCCTCAGCACGGCCCGGTCGGTCTTGTGGATGTCCTCCGGTCTGCCCGAGAGCGCCACCCAGCGAAAAGGCCCCCGCCCCTCGCAGAACTGGTCGCGGATGAAGGCGGGCACGAAGCCGGGGTAGCTGAACGCCCCCTCGAACCCCCCGAGCTGGGCGAAGGCCCGCAGGTTGTTGCCGTAGTCGAAGGCCACCGCGCCGCGCTGGTGCATCTCCACGATGGCGGCGCAGTGCCGGGCCATGGCCTCGAGCACCCGGCCCCGGTAGCCCTCGGGGTCGGCCTTGCGCAGGGTTTGGGGGTCTTCGTCGGCCCTCAGGATGGGAATGTAGCCGTAGAGGGGGTCGTGGGCGCTGGTCTGGTCGGTGACGAGCTCGGGGGTGAAGCCCCGGCGCACCATCTCCGGCAGCACCAGGGCGGTGTTGCCCAAGAGGCCGATCGAGAGCGCTTCGCCTTTGGCTTTGGCCTGTTCGGCAAGCCGCAGGGCCTCGTCGAGGGAGTCGGCCCGCCGGTCGAGGTATTGGGTGTCCAAACGCCGCTGAATCCGCTCGGGGTCGATCTCGACACAAATAGCCACCCCGCCGTTGAGGGTCACCGCCAGGGGCTGGGCCCCGCCCATCCCGCCCAGCCCGCCGGTGACCGTGACGGTGCCCTTGAGCGAGCCGCCGAAGTGCTTCTTGGCCGCGGCGGCGAAGGTCTCGTAGGTGCCCTGGAGGATGCCCTGGGTGCCGATGTAGATCCAGCTCCCGGCGGTCATCTGGCCGTACATCATCAGGCCCAGCCGGTCCAGGCGGTCGAACTCCTCCCAGGTCGCCCACTTCGGCACCAGGTTGGAGTTGGCGAGGATCACCCGGGGGGCCAGGGGCTGGGTCTTGAACACCCCCACCGCCCGGCCCGACTGCACCAAGAGGGTCTCGTCGTTCTCCAGGCGCCCCAGCGCCGCCAGGATGCGCTCGAGGTCCTGGGGGCTGCGGGCCGCCTTGCCCCGCCCGCCGTAGACGATGAGCTCTTCGGGCCGTTCGGCCACCTCGGGGTCGAGGTTGTTCAGGAGCATGCGCTGGGCGGCTTCCTGGATCCAGCCTTTGGCGGTTCGGGTGGGGCCTCGGGGGGCTCGGTAGGTCATGGGCGTTCTCCTTGGGGTGTGAAGGTGTCTTCCAGAAAGTAGAGGTCGCCGCGCATCAGGTACTCCACCCAGGTCACCGGCTGCTCGAGCGTGTAGGTGACCCGCTCCAGCCGCAGGGCCGGGGAGCCAGGAGGCTGAAGGAGCAGTTCGGCCATCCGGTCGGGGAGTGCGACCGCCTCCAGCCGCTGCCAGACCCGGGTGAGCGGCAGACCCAGCCGGTGGATCAGCAGATCGTGGATGGACTCGGCGGTGAGGTCGTGCTCGAGCACCTCTTGGCAGCGCTCGGGGTGGAGGAAGCGGGCCTCGCGCTGCACCGGCTGGTCATCGAGAAAGCGCAGGCGCTCGACGTACACCGCCCGCTTGACTCCCAGATGTCGGGCCACCGGCGGGGGAACCGGGCGCATCTGCGCGGCCAGCACCTGGGTTTTGGGCTGGGCTCCTTGGGCCTGGGCGAACTCGTAGAAGGGCCGCACCCGCAAGAAGCCCTGGCTGAAGCGGCGCGGGGCGGGGAAGCTGCCCTTGCCCTGCTGCCTGGAGAGGTAGCCCTCCCGCTCGAGCTCCTGCAGGGCCCGCCGCGCGGTCATGCGGCTGACCCCGAAGCGCCGGGAGAGCTGGTTCTCCGAGAGGGGAAAGGCGGGCTGGGGCTGGGCGAGTTCGCGCAGCACCGCCTCCTTGACGTGCAGGTACTTCACCGCCGGA
>PSML01000126.1:0-5256 GCA_040290145.1 Meiothermus sp.
GGAACACTCGGACAGGGGCCGCCAGTCCGGGATCTGCGCCGGTTCATCCCCACGGGCGTGGGGAACACACTTGATCCACACGGCAAAAGTTAGACCTTGACCCCCTCGAAGTGTCGGGTGGGTTCTGCTCTTTCAAAGATCCCAGCAACCCCTGTTGCTGGCTTAATCCTAACACTGCCCAGCGCACTCCAAAGCGCGACAAGATCTGTCGCGGCAGGCCCTCAATCTGTTGGGCATGAAAAACAACAACCGTACCCTCGGCATAGGCAAAAAGATTTTGGTTTCCCGCAAAAGAGGGGCATGGCTGGTGCTGGCCCTCTTGCTGGTCATCTCGGCAGCGCCGGCTCGAGCTGGGTATTCAGCCACGCTCATCGCAGGGGACGAGCCTAAGGTGGGTACCGGCGGTTAGACCCATTGCCTTCACGTTTACATCAGGCTGTCGTCCGCCCTGCGGACGTGTAGCATTTTCTTAAGGTATGAAAGAACCGCTGGCCGAAGTTCTCAGGAGCATCCAGGCCCTCATCGAGACCCGCCGGACCGAGGTGGCGCTTCAGACCTTGCGCAGGCTCGTGGACGAAGCCCACACCTATCACGCCTGTCAAAGTCTGCTCGAGGGGGTTTTCTCTCGTCTGGACGAAGATTTTTTGCTGATTCCCGAGGCCGCCCACCTGTATGCGAGGGTGTTGTGCAGCGCGCGAAGGCCGCACAGGCTGCTCGAGTTTGCCCAACGCCATTCCCCCGACCCATCCTCGCCAGTGAACCTGTACCGGGCTTGGGCCCTGGTGCACACCCGACAACCCCAACAAGCCCTCGAGGTGTTGGCCGGCCTTGTGGCGTCTCGCAGCGGGCAACCCCTCTCTCGCTCAGAGGCAGGGCTGTGGCTGCGTTTCAAGGCCGAGGCCCTGGCCTTTTTGGGGGCGCAGGGCTGGAAAGAGGCGTTCGCCGAAGCCCGCCGACACCTGGAGGGTGGGGCTTTGGGGCGCTGCCTCACCGAGGAGGGCAACCACCGCTTTCGCTTTGGCGAGCTAGCCGCCGCACGGGGGCTGTGGTCCGAGGCGCTCTCCTATCTCTACCACGACCCGTACTACTCGGCCTGGCTACGGCATAGCCTGGGGATCACGGCCTTAGGGCAAGACCCCGCGGAGGCCGAGCATCACCTGCTCATCGCTGAAGAGCTGAGCCGCAAGAAAGCCGCCCGCGAGTTCCGGGCTAGGGCCTTGTGCGGCTTGGGCGCGGTGCGGCGGGCATTGGGGGAGTGGGAGCGGGCCGTCTCGAGCTACCGGGCGGCCTACAAGGCCGCGCAAGAGCCCGACGATATGCAAGAAGCCCTGTGGGGTCTGGGCAACACAACCCGGTTGAGCGGAAGACCCGCCGAGGCCCTTCAATACTTCTTTCAGGCCCACGCCGCGGTCCCATCGAGCGCTCTGTTCGTAGACATCGCAGCGGCCAAGCTCATGCTGGGGGACCTCCCAGGGGCTGAGTTAGCCCTCACTCAAGCAGGCCGCCTAAATCCGCGCGAAGAGATCAAAGCCACCCTCCTGCGGGCGGAGATTGCCCGGCGCAAAGGCCGCCAAGATGAGCTCGAGGCCGAGCTGGCACGGCTCGAGCCCAGCAGCGCCACCCCGCTACGCGGCGAAACCAGCGCCTGGGTGCTGGAGGAGCGCGCGTGCTTCCCGGAGCTGTTTGAATTTTGGCGGCAGCACGGGGGGCTTGACGTTTTTGACCCAGCGCATCCGCGCCCTACCCGCGTCGAGGTCAGGGCAGCAGGCATTTTGCAGGTCAAGGTCAATGGCCGGGAGGTCCCGCTCAAACCCACCAGCAAGGCCGCCGAGGTGCTGGTGTTGCTGCTCGAGGCGGAAGGCCAGGAGACGGTCGAGCGCCTGATCGTAGCCCTCAACCCCGATACAACCCCTGACTGCCGGGAAAAAGATCGCAAAAAATTGTGGGCTCACGTGAAAAAGCTGCGGCAGGTCTTGGGCTGGGAGGGCAGCATCGTGGCGGTTGGCGGAGTCTACCGCCTCGATCCCTCAGCGCAGTGGGACTACGACATGAACCACCCCCAGGTGAGGCTACACCCGCGAGCACAATTCCTGGAGGGCATTTACTCGAGTTGGGTGCTGGATAGACGCGAGCAGCTAGGGCTGGTTGCTTTCCCGCCAGGGAAACACCTGGAGGAGACTGCATAAGGAGGAGGCCAAACGCCAATCCGGGGTCAGTGCGACCCCGGATTTTTGCGTCCTGGACTGGAGCCGAAGGTGGGATTTGAACCCACGACCGCTCGATTACGAAGTGCTTTCCACCCCCCCACAACTAACCAGCGTTAGCCACAACTAAGCCCATGACTAAGGCATTTTAGACACTAACTCCTACATTGGAACAATTCCGGTTTGGGGTCAAAACTGGGGTCAATTGGGGTCAGTTTTTGGGGTCAAAACTCCGCTATCTAAAAAGATAGAAAAATGCCGATGGGGACGGGGGAGGAAGGGTTGCAAAAATAGCCCTGCGGTGCTGCTGTGGGGTCAATGTACATGTCGGTGCACAGCGTGGGTGGATTGTGGTCGCGGGTGCAACCCCTGCGCCAAGCCGCGCTGCGCCACCGCCTCGAGGCCGCCCGCGTCCGCCTGGCCCGTCGCCTGGTGGGGGAGGCCGACCCCCTGCTGCACCGGGTGAGGTTGGCGGGGAGCACCTACACCCGCGAGCTCCTGGCCCTCCGGCGCCTGAGCGTGCCCGCCGCCAGATACAGGGCCGACAGTTCCGCCCAATCGACCCGCTCCAACGAGTCCGTCCAGTCCAGTGTCATTGCTCACCCTCGCCCCTCTGCGAGCGGGCCGAAGAGCCGCTTGGCCTCGTCCGGCTGCACGCCCTGTGTGACCCGCCGGATCAGTGTCGCCCGCCAGCTTGCGGACAGCACTGGCAGTTGTCCCAACTCTTCCGCCGCAGCGTGGTCGTCCCGGTCGTGGTGCATGACCCGGTTAGCCCGCTCCACCGTCCACTCCGGGTGAGGGCGTTCCACCAAGGTGAGCGACATACCGGATTCGACAAACCCCTCCCGCAGCACTCGAAAGTACCACCCCGTACGTCCTGTCTGCTGGACGCGCAGGGCTAAGTCCTTGATCCCCCACCGGCGGGCCAGCTTCCAGCACGGCTGGCGGGGCTGGGACACCTGCAACGTAGCCTCGCCGACCGTCCAGATGTCCCCGACGCACACCCCCGCCTCGGTCAGCCCCTCGACGGTGAAGTTCTCCCCGAACGACCCCGGCGGCAGGGTCAGCAGGTTCAGGGTCGCCCGCCAGTACGGGTAGTGGGCGGCGGGGTAGACGCACACCGCTTTGTCCGGCCCGCCGTGGAGGGCGAGATCGGCCTGCCCGTCGCCGTCGAGGTTGGTGGCCCCGACCCAGACCGGGCCGACGACCGGCTCCTTGTAGAACCCCGTCGTCCAAGCCCGGCTCATCGGCTCGGACTCCTCCCCCACGCCGTGCGTTCGTGGTAGGCCGACCTGCACCGAGCGGAGGATGGCCGCTGCCATCACGTTCCGAGCCGTGTCCATTTCGAGAAGACGCTCCGTGCGACGGGTTGGAGTTCGGGCAGGTGCGTGCGGGAGTCGCCCCGGAGGGTGTCCCCGTCGATGCCCGCCTCGGCCAACTCGTCGGGGAACGCCCCCACCATTTGCCCGACGATGGCCTCGGTCACTTCGAGATGGAACAGGAACCCGTATGCCCGCTCGCCGTACCGGAAGGCTTGCAACGGCGTCCGCTCGGAACGGGCGAGGGCGACGGCACCGGGTGGCAGGTCGAACACGTCCCCGTGCCAGTGGAATGCGTTGAACCGGGGAGGGGCGGCGGTCAGTAGTCGATCCCGCTGCCCGCCGTCCAGTAGCGTCACCGGATGCCAGCCGATCTCCTTCGCCGGGCCGGGCGTCACCCGGCTTCCGAGTGCAGCGGCGAGCAACTGGCTCCCCAAGCACACGCCCATCACCGGGATGTCGTGCTTGAGGGCGGACTCGATCAAGGTCATCTCGGCCCGCAGATGGGGAAGCCGCCCCACGTCGGCCACCCCCATCGGCCCGCCCATCACGACCAACCCCCGGAAGCCGGTGGCGTCGGTCGGCACCGGCTCGGCGGCAAACACCCTGACCGTGCGGGCAGTCATCCCGGCGGCAACCACGGCCTCTTCGATCAGGCCGGGCGGCTCGGCGGCGACGTGCTGGACAATCAGGCACTCGGCTGTCATGTACGACCTTCGTCGTTCGGTATAGGTACTCATCGCCTGCCTCCATCGTACTGCAATAGACGCGGGAGTTGAGATCTTTCAACTCACGCCGCCCAACGCTCCAGTTCAGCGGCAGGCCGCGCAGCGGACCGTCCGTTGCAACCCGTTGTTAGACCGTCACTTTCTCATCCTCGCCGTGCGGCATCGATAGCGGCCACGTCGATCTTGCCCATCGTCATCATCGCCGCGAAGGCGCGACGTGCTTCATCGCCGCCGACGGCGAGCGCCTCGATCAGGGTGCGGGGCGTGATCTGCCAGTTGACACCCCAGCGGTCCTTGCACCAGCCGCATTCGCTTTCCTTACCGCCATTGCCGACAATGGCGTTCCAGTAGCGGTCGGTTTCTTCCTGCGTATCGGTGGCGATCTGAAACGAGAATGCTTCCGTATGCGGGAAGCTCGGCCCGCCGTTCAGCCCAATGCAGGGGATGCCGCACACAGTGAAACGGACAACCAGCACGTCGCCCGCCTTGTTGCCCGGATTGTCCATAGGCGAGCGATGCACCGCCGTCACCTCGCTGTCGGGAAAAACGGAGGCGTAGAAGCGTGCGGCTTCCTCGGCCTCGCGGTCGTACCAGATACAAATCGTGTTCTTTGGGATCTTTGTCATGATGTACCTCCGTCGTGCGCTGGCGCTTGACTTGTGGGCGGCCTGATCTCTTGGGCAAGCCCAATGAGAATGCCTTCAGGACCCCGGATGTAGCAGAGCCGGTAGATGTCTTCGTAATTGACAACTTCATCGACCACCGCCGCACCGAGCTTGCCGACTCGGGCGAGGGTGTCGTCGAGGTCCTCGACGGTGAACATGACGCGCAGGTATCCCAACGAGTTCACGGGGGCTGTGCGGTGATCGGACGCGATAGCGGGGGCGTCAAAGCGCGAGAGCTCGAGGCGGCTGTGGCCGTCGGGGGTGCGCATCGATGACAGGGGCCATGAACCCAGCAGCCCAGTCTCTACTCTCCAGCATCCTGGCCCTCCTGCCAACCCTC
>PSML01000127.1:0-5245 GCA_040290145.1 Meiothermus sp.
GGCCGGCTACCGGGCCGCCCAGGCCGCTTCCTCGGGCCCCATTCCTTTGGGCAACCACGGCCCCGGGGTGGGGGCGGTGGCGGGCGGGGTTAAGGGGGGGTTGGGCACGGCCAGCCTGGTCCTGGAAGGGTTCACCGTGGGGGCGTTGGCGGCGGTCAACAGCTTCGGGCGCCCCTTTGACCCCAAGACGGGCCGGCTTTACGCCGAGCCTCTCCTTTTCCCGGAGGACTGCCCGGGCTACCGCCCTCCCGATCGGCGGGGGCCCCCGGAGGACTACCGGATCCCCGGGGCGCCTTTCCGCCAGACCACCCTGGCCCTGGTCGCCACGGATCTTTCTTTGACCAAGGCCCAGGCGAACGCCTTTGCCCGCATGGCCCAGGCGGGGATGGCCCGGGCCCTTAGGCCGGCCTTCACCCTTTTGGATGGGGATATCGTCTTCGCCCTATCCACTGGAAAGGGCGAGGCCCCGGATCCTCTGACCCTGACCCGGGCGGGGGCAGCGGCGGCCGACGCCCTGGCCCGGGCCATCGCCCGGGCGGTCTGGCATGCGGAAGGAGGGGTTGCGCCTTCCTACCGGGAGGCGGTGGGGCTTTGGGGTGCGAAGTCCGGGCAGTCCAGGCGGAGCTCCGGGAGGTTCTTCTCGATTAGGCCGCAGTAGTCGGGGGCGGAGAAGAACCGGCACAAGAGGCAGAGCCTGGCCTCCCGCACCACCCCCATCCGGGCCAGCTCGGCGATGGCTTCCAGGAGGGGGTCGAGCGCCTCCTCCTTGCCCTCCAAGGCGAGGAGGAGGGGTTTGGCCCAGTCCTCCAGGGCCTGGGCGGCCTCGAGGCCCCGCGGGGTCAGGCGGACGGTTCGGATGCGGCCATCCCCGGGGCCCTTGGTTCGCTCCAGGAGGCCTTTTTCCTCCAGGGCCTTGAGGGCGTCGCTGAGGGTGGGGGGGGTGATGCCCAGGGCTTCGCTCAAAGGGGTGGGACGATCCCCCTCCCGTTTTGAGAGGTGGAGGAGGACCTGGGCCTGGGTCAGGGTCAGGCCCAGGGCAAAGGCTCTCTTCCAAAGAAGGCCCCTCTGGACCGCAGAGAGCCTTTCCAAAGCCCAGAGGAGGCGCTCCACCCCGTTCACCCCCTTATTATGGCCGGTAACGGCTGAACACGTAGTCCGAGTTGGCCACTCCCTGGTGACAGGCGTAGCAAGCCTTAGGATCTATGGCCAGGGGTTTTCCGTCGGGGCCAAAGGCAAAATACCCCCAGCCCCCCGTCTCGGCGTAGCGGGCTCGGTTCTTGACCATGAACCCGGTGAGCTTCCGGCTGCCCTCCTCCAGGGTGTTTTGCCCTTTTTTCACCTCCAGTAGATCAAAGGCGATCACGCTCCCATCCGGGAAACGGAGAGGGTTGCGCCGGTAGCCTTCCATCGCCCGGGCGTTGGCATAGATGTGGTGCAGGCCCCCAAAGGTTTCGTACAAGGGGTGCCCGGGTTCGATGGCCATGCTCTTGACATGGGTCCATGTCCGGAAGTCCTTAGGGTAGGAAAAGCCCTGGGCCAGCCCCAGCCAAAAGGTGCCCAGGAGGCCGCCGAAAATCAGCGCGAGGGTCCAACGCCGTACCTTCATCTTTACCTCCTTAGGAGTCCTAAGTTATTTGGCCAGGGGTAGGGGGGCAAGGGGAGATCCCACAGTGTGAACCGGATAAAAAAACCTGCTCCCGCCCTCTGGAACTCCCCTCCACACCGCATTGGCTGTGTAAGCGGCATCCTCCTCTCTCCTGGAGTGGTCCCCGCATTTTAGTTGGGGCAGTCTCAGGTGTGTCTGGCCGGGTACGCCCCTTGCTTAAGACCTGACGCCCCTGTATACTTTCGGGGTTGCGTCGCCTCAAGGCTAGCCCCTAGCCCTGAGGTCCCGTCGGTTGCGCTGGGCGGACAACCCGCGCAAGTCGGAGTACCGACAGCGATTCTTGAGAATCCAGGGGCGAAATCGGAGCCTAAACCGCTCTGGCTCGCTCCTCGCCGGGAAACCCCGCACCGAGCGCAACGCGCACAAGGTCATCCTTGTGCACCTGCTCTGAAGGCCCAAGGCCCGAAGCAGCATCCCCCGAGCGCAAGGTGCGGGGTTTGGCTTGAAGCCGAGATTTTCGAAAGGAGTGGTTACACTGCCAACCATCAACCAACTGCTACGCAAGGGTCGCGCTCCGGTCATCAAGAAGAGCAAAGTGCCCGCCCTGAAGGGGAGTCCGTTCCGCCGGGGGGTCTGCACGGTGGTGCGCACCGTGACCCCCAAAAAGCCCAACTCAGCCTTGCGCAAGGTCGCCAAGGTGCGGCTCTCGAGCCAGTACGAAGTCACCGCCTACATCCCCGGCGAGGGCCACAACCTGCAAGAGCACAGCGTGGTGCTCATCCGGGGGGGCCGCGTGAAGGACCTGCCTGGGGTGCGCTACCACATCGTGCGCGGCACCTACGACACCCAGGGGGTCAAGGACCGCAAGAAAAGCCGCAGCAAGTACGGGGCCAAGAAGCCCAAGGGCGACGCCAAGGCGGCTGCGGCCAAGAAGAAGTAGGAGAGAGTTATGTCGCGCAGAAGACAAGCAGAAGTACGCCCTCTGAGCCCTGACCTGGTATACGGGGACGTGGTGGTCTCGGCCTTCATCAACCGCATCATGCGCGAGGGCAAGAAGAACCTGGCGGCCCGCATCTTTTACGATGCCTGCAAGATCATTCAGGACAAGAGTGGGCAGGAGCCCCTCAAGGTCTTCCGAGCCGCCGTGGACAATGTACGCCCCCGGGTCGAGGTGCGCAGCCGCCGGGTGGGCGGGGCCAACTACCAGGTTCCGGTAGAGGTCTCCCCCCGCCGCCAGCAGACCCTGGCCCTGCGCTGGATCTCCACCGCCGCCGAGGGTCGCCCCGAGCGCGGGGCTGCGGCCCGCCTGGCAGCCGAGTTGCTCGAGGCCGCCGAGGGTAAGGGCGGGGCCGTGAAGAAGAAAGAAGATGTGGAGCGCATGGCCGAAGCCAACCGAGCCTACGCCCACTACCGGTGGTAACTATGGCCGTCAAGACTGGCTACGATCTAACCAAGGTCCGCAACATCGGGATCGCTGCCCACATCGATGCGGGCAAGACCACCACCACCGAGCGCATCCTCTACTACACCGGCCGCATCCACAAGATCGGCGAGGTACACGAGGGTGCTGCCACCATGGACTGGATGGAGCAGGAGCGGGAGCGGGGCATCACCATCACCGCCGCCGCCACCACCGCGGTGTGGAAGAAAGGCGAGACCGATTACACCATCAACATCATCGACACCCCCGGCCACGTGGACTTCACCATCGAGGTCGAGCGTTCTATGCGGGTGCTGGACGGTGCGGTGGCGGTCTTTGACGGTTCTCAAGGAGTGGAGCCCCAGTCCGAGACGGTGTGGCGCCAGGCCGACAAGTACCGGGTTCCCCGCATCGCCTTCGCCAACAAGATGGACAAGACCGGAGCCGATATCTGGCTCACCGTCAACTCCATGAAGGAGCGGTTGGGGGCTCGGCCCGTGCTGATGCAGCTTCCCATGGGCCGGGAAGACACCTTCCACGGCATCATCGACCTGCTGCGCATGAAGGCCTATACCTACGGCAATGACCTGGGTACGGACATCAGGGTGGGTGAGATCCCTGCGGAGTACCTCGAGGAAGCCCGCAAGTGGCACGACGAGTTGATCCAGGCCGCCGCCGACTTCGACGAGAACATCATGCTCAAATACCTCGAGGGCGAGCCGCCCTCCGAGGCTGAGCTGGTGGCGGCGATCCGTAAGGGCACCATCGCCATGCAGATCTTCCCGGTGTTCTTGGGCTCCTCGCTCAAGAACAAAGGGGTGCAGCTCATCCTCGACGCGGTGGTGGATTACCTGCCCTCGCCGCTCGACATCCCCCCGGTTAAAGGTAGGACGGCCGACGGCGAAGAGGTCGAGCGCCCCGCCGACCCCGAGGGCCCGCTAGCGGCCTTGGCCTTCAAGATCATGGCTGACCCGTATGTGGGCCGGTTGACCTTCGTGCGCATCTACTCGGGCACCATGACCAGCGGCTCCTACGTGCAGAACACCACCAAAGGCCGCAAGGAGCGGGTGGCCCGCCTCCTCAAGATGCACGCCAACCACCGCGAAGAGGTGGAGATCCTGCGGGCCGGGGACCTGGGGGCGGTGGTGGGGCTCAAGGACACCGTCACCGGCGACAGCCTGGTGGGCGACGGTGACGAGCCGGTGATCCTCGAGTCCATCGAGATTCCCGATCCGGTGATTGACATCGCTATCGAGCCCAAAACCAAGGCCGACCAGGACAAGCTGGGCCAGGGCCTCGCGCGTCTGGCCGAAGAAGACCCCACCTTCCGGGTCTCCACCCACCCCGAGACCGGCCAGACCATCATCTCCGGGATGGGTGAGCTGCACCTGGAGATCATCGTGGACCGCCTCAAGCGCGAGTTTAAGGTCGAGGCCAACGTGGGCGAGCCCCAGGTGGCCTACCGCGAGACCATCACCCGCGCCGTAGACGTAGAGGGCAAGTTTGTACGTCAGTCCGGTGGTCGCGGCCAGTACGGTCACGTCAAGATCAAAGCCGAGCCCCTGCCGCGCGGTTCGGGCTTCGAGTTTGTCAACGCCATCGTGGGCGGGGTGATCCCCAAGGAGTACATCCCCGCCGTGCAGAAGGGTATCGAGGAGGCCATGCAGTCCGGGCCGTTGGTGGGCTTCCCCATCGTAGACCTCAAGGTCACCCTCTACGACGGGAGCTACCACGAGGTGGACTCCAGCGAAATGGCCTTCAAGATCGCCGGTTCGATGGCCATCAAGGAAGCCGTGCAGAAGGGGGGGAGCGCGGTGCTCGAGCCCATCATGCGGGTCGAGGTGACCACCCCGGAGGACTATCTGGGCGACGTGATCGGTGACCTCAACAGCCGCCGCGGCCAGATCCTGGGGATGGAGCCCCGCGGCAACGCCCAGATCGTGCGGGCCTATGTGCCGCTGGCGGAGATGTTTGGCTACGCCACCGACCTGCGTTCCAAGACCCAGGGCCGGGCTTCTTTTGTGATGTTCTTCGACCACTACGCCGAAGTTCCCAAGAACATCCAGGAAAAGTTGGTCAAAGGCCAGTGAGACTTTTGACGCGGGCGCTGGCCTAAAGCGCCCGCCTGCTTAGCGTAAGGAGAGAACCATGGCGAAGGGTGTATTTGAGCGGACCAAGCCCCACGTGAACGTAGGGACGATTGGGCACGTAGACCACGG
>PSML01000128.1:0-5202 GCA_040290145.1 Meiothermus sp.
CCTGCCCCCGCGCCTCCAGGTCGCCCCAGGGCCCGGCGATGCTGACCTGGCCCTCGATCCCCGGCAGCTTGACCTGGGCCATAGCCGAGACCCGCTCGGCGTCCAAAGTACCAAAGAGGCGGCCCCACTGGCCCAAGCCGGTCACCTCCACCGGCCCCAGCAGGCTCCGCCCCCGCGCCGCGAAGTTGCCGTAAGCCGTACGGGCGCGGAGTTCTCCGCCCGAAGAGCCCCAGGACCCGCTGAGCCCGAAGGGAATGCCCAAAGGCTCGAGGTCGAAGTTCTCGGCGTTGACCCGGAGCGTGAGGCCCTCCAGGGCTCGGTAGGCCCCCGACACGTCCAAGCGCCCGCCCTGGAAGCTCCCGGCGTAGTTCAGGTTGGCCCCCTGGCCGAAGACCCGCAGGGCTCCGTCCAGCTTAGGAACGGCCAGGCGCAGGGCATAGCTCCCCTCGAGAAGGTTCGCCGAGCCGCCGAGCTGGCCCGCCAGCGAGGCATAGGCCAGCTCGCCCGTCACCCGCAGATCGCGCCAACTCCCGCTGCCCCGCACCTCGCCCCAGGGGAGCCCAAGCGCCAGGCTCCCCCCGTCCAGGGTGCCCATCCCGCGCAGGGTGGTCGCCATCCCGCTGATCCGCGCCGGGAGGGCGAGGCGGAAAGGGAAGCCGGGTTTGAACTCCACCCGGCTCTCCCCGAGGGTGGCCCCGTTGCGGGTGACCCGCATGGGCAGGTTAGGGATCTGCAGGGCCCCCAGATCCGGCAGGGTGAGCCGCCCGCTGAGCCGGGTATCGGGGAACACCGGGCCGGAGAGTTCGGCGTAGCCCCGGGTGGTGGCCCAAAGCTGCCGCCTTCGGCCCTCGAGCCGGGCCGACAGGTAAGGGGTATCGGCGGTGGCGGTGCCGGAGAACTCCCCGTTCCGGTAGCTGAGGTCCGCACCCAGCGAGACCTCCAGGCCTGGGGCTAAGGCGAGTCTGAGCGGCCCCTGCACCCGCACCCCCTGGGCCCCCGCCGTCACGTTCAGGGTGGAGACTTGGGCCCGCACCCCGCCAGAATCGGCCCGGCCCGAGAGGGGCAAGTTCCCCACCCCGGTGCGTACCGAGCCGCTGAAGCGGGTCGAGAGGTTCTCGATCACCCCCCTCGCCTCGAGCCGCTCCCCGACCAGCCGCCAGTCACCCGAGAAGGCCCCCCCGCGATACACGGCCTGCCCAAAAAGCTGAAGGGGCTCGATCAGGGTGAGCGGCTGGCCGTTCACGCTCAGGGTAAAGACGTTGTTCGCGTAGCGCCCACGGGCATAGGGCGAACTCAAGAGCCAGGCCGACCCCTGCTGGCGCACCGCGACCGGGAAGGCGGCGTAGGGCGAGGTGTAGGCGAGGTCGGCGGATAAACGCCCGCCGCGCAGGCTCCCATTTCCCGCCACCTCCCCCACCACCAGCGGCAGCTTGCTCACCGCCAGAGCCAGGTTATCCCAGGTTCCCCAAAGCCGCACCGGCCCCAACTCGCCCACGACCCGGCTCCCCTCCCCCCGCACGGTCCCCGAGAGGTCGAGGGGCTGGGCCAGGGGGAGCCCCACGTCGGGAGATCGAACCCCCAGGTTCCAGCGGCCTCCCTCGAGGGCGAAAGCCAGCTGGGCGGTGCCCTTGAGCGGCACCGGCCACACCAGGCGGCCCCCCCCGCTGGCCCGGTCCCCGGCCCCGCTCAGGGCGAGCTGGCTGCCGAAGTTATCGGTCAGGTTGACCCGGTAGCGGGCGCCCTCGAGGCTCACCCCGGCCCGGTAATCGCGGTCGAAGAAGCGCCCCCGCACCTGGGTTTCGAGGGTGAAGGTCCGGTCCAGGGCCAGATTTCCCGCGTAGGTCAGGGGCTGGCCGACCAGCCTCCCCTCCCCGCGGAACTGCCCGCTGAGCCGCACCTTCTCCCACCCCTCACCCTCCAGGGTGAGGGGCCCCCGGCCCTCCACCGGTAGGTTCAGGCCGTAGCTCTGGCCGATGGCCGAGAGGCGGGGGGTTCCCTCGACGTGGAAGGTATAGCGCCGCTTGGGGATGTCCACCCGGGCCGTAGCCTGCACCGGCCCGTCCAGGGTCCGCCCGCTGAGTTCGGCCCTGACCTGGTTGTTGAGGAAATCAATCCGCCCCTCCACGTCCTCGGCGACGAAGGGCACGCCGGGGATCTTGATCCGCCCGCCGCGCACGTAGTTGTCCCCCCATACGCCCTGGGGGCCGAGCCGCCAGGTGCCCTCGAGCCTGCCCCCCTCCAGGCCCGGATACCAGAACCGCCCAGCCCGCACCTCCCCTTCAAAGCGGATCTCCCAGGACTCGAACTCCAGCCCGGTGCGCCGCAGCGTCCCCCTGAGCGCCCCGTCGGGGGTCTGGGCGCGAAAGTCGTACAGGGGCCCCCGCCCCCCCAGGCTGAGCCGCAGCTTGGGGATGGGAAGGCGCTTCCCCTGGGCGATGGTGGCCTCTACGCCCTCGAGGTCGAGCCTCTCGACCAAGGGCCGGAAGGGTGGGGGCGGTTGCTGGGTGAGCTGCTCCGGGATCAGCCGGTCCCACTCGAGGTTGGCGGTCCCGCCCCTGACCCGGATGCGCACCGGCAGCTCGCGGCGCAGCAGCCCGAAAAGCTGATAATCGATGGCGACTTCCTGGGCCTCGACCCGAATCCCCGGCCCCTGGAGCTTGGCCTCCTGCAGGCGGAGGCCGCTGAACAGATACCCGGAAATCCCCGTCCACTGGCCCCCAAACCCGGCTGCCGCCAGCCCCTGTTTGAGCAATAGGTCCAAAAGCGGTGGCGCCGCGGGGAGCAGCACCAACACCAAAAGGGTTAGGAAGGGCCACAGGCGCCGAGGGCGCATCCGGTATAGCTTACCGGGAAAGCGTGAGGGAAACCTAGGAAAGCCGTGTATGCTGCGAATCCGCAAGATGCAATAGGCTATGGCCGATGAAGCGGATCGTGGTGTTGGTGAGTGGAGAGGTGCAGGGCGTGGGCTACCGGGCCTATGCCCGCAGGCGGGCGATGGAGCTGGGGCTCAGCGGCTATGCCGAGAACTTGGGCGACGGGCGGGTGGAGGTGGTGGCCGAGGGGCCAGAGGAAGGCCTGGAGCAGTTCCTGGAGTTCCTGCGCAAGGGCCCCCGGCTCTCCCGGGTGAGCGCCTTGGACGTGCAGTGGAGCCAGGCCACCGGGCTCGAGGGGTTCAGCACCCGCTAGACCCCCCAACGCGACTCGTTGGCTAGATTTCCCGGCGAGTACGCCGAGCCATCCGGCCAACTTCGCCCGCTACGGGGGCACGGCGACCCCGGAAGATCGCCGAGCTTCAAGACGCCCAGACGCCAGCCCTGGCCCACTCCGCCGGGCGTACCCCGCTGGACAAAAGCCGCTGGGCGATCTGCTCCTTGAGTTCGGGCAACCCGCTGCCCTTCACCGCCGAGACCGGAATCCCGCCCAGGCGCTCCTTGATGAACTCGAGGTCGTACCCTCCAGCCCTGTCCGCCTTGGCCAGCACCAGCACCTGAGGAGCTTCGACCTCGAGCGTTCCCAGCAAGTCTTCCACCACCGCATGGCGCTCCAGGGCGCCCTCGCCCGAGGCATCCAAGACGTGCAGCAGGAGATCGGCTTCGCGCAGCTCCTCGAGCGTGGAGCGGAAGGCCTCCACCAGCTCTTCGGGCATGTGGCGGATAAACCCCACCGTGTCGGTATAGAGAACTTCCCCCACCCCGGGCAAAAAGCCCCGCCGGGTCAAGGGGCGCAGGGTGGCGAAGAGCTTGTTCTCGCCCGCTTCCCCATTCTTGGCCAAGGCTTGCATGAGGGTGGTCTTCCCGGCGTTGGTGTAGCCGACCACGGCCACCACCGGGAGCCCGGCCTTCTCGCGGGCGCGCCGGGTCTCCTGGCGGCGACCCGCGATCTCGCGCAGCTTGGCCGAGAGGAGGCTGATGCGGTCTTGCAGACGGCGACGGTCCACCTCGAGCTTGGTCTCCCCTGGCCCCCGGGTACCGATCCCACCGCCCAGCCGGGAAAGCTCCTGGCCCTTGCCCACCAGCCGGGGCAGCAGGTACTTGAGCTGGGCTAGCTCGACCTGGGCCTTGGCCTCGGGGCTGCGGGCGTGCTGGGCGAAGATGTCGAGGATGAGCTGGGTCCGGTCCAATACCTTGAGGCCGGTGACGGCCTCGATCTCGCGGGCCTGGGCCGGGGTGAGGTCAACCCCGAAGATCAGGGTTCCGGCGTTCTCGTGGTAGGCCCGGCTTTGGAGCTCCTCGAGCTTGCCCCGGCCCACCGCGTAGCGGGGGTCCAGGGTGGGGCGGAAGACCAATTCCTTGTAGACGGTGACGGCCCCGGCGGTGCAGGCCAGCTCGACCAATTCGGATAGGTCCACCTCGGCCTGCACCCCCTCGCCCCGGTCTACCCCCACCAGGATGGCCCGCTCCCCGGCCCCGTCCTGGAGTTCGTAGGTGCGCGAGCGCCGGGCCAGTTCCTCCTCGAGCGCCGCCGTGGCCTCCGCCACGTCCCAGTCCAGGTAGTCGTGGTAGGGCTTGGAGGGAAGGAGCTGCCAGTCTTCCTCCAAGGCCCCCGGCGGCGATAGCTGGGCGATGTGCAGGGGCCCGGGAAGGCCGTTTTTCACGTCCACGTCGAGGGCCGCCAGCGCATCCAGGCGGTTCAGGAACAAGGTGGTGAGATCGGGGCGGGAAAGCCCCCCGCCGCCCAGGTGGGTATGCAGGAGCCGGTAGCCGCTCAGGCGGGTCTCCACGTAGGCCATCTGCGGCATGGGCATCTCTTTGGCGTCGCCCACCGCTACCCGCAGCACGTGCCCCTGGCGGTCCATGAGCAAGGTGATGGGCCTCTCGATCTCTGCCGAGAGATGGGCGAGGGTGCGCGCCAGCTCGGCACTGAGCAGCCGCCCCGCCGGAATCCGGCGGCGGTAGAGGTTCGCGAGTTGTCTGAGCTGGCTGGGTTTGAGTCCGTTGGTGCGTCCGAGAATCTTATCCACGCAGCTTGTATCCTCTCCCTCCAAAATAGCACGCCCGGTCCGCCCAGCTTCGAGGAAGGTCACATTCGGTAGGTCCTCCGTCGGGGAAGGCTGTATTTGAGGTAGGGCCTACCCCTCACCCTCGCTTCTCGGCCCGGCCACCCATCGCTTAGAGAAAAGAGGGGGTATGGGGGAGCTATAATCCCCCGTCCGTGGGATACATGGACTCCCCCATAGCATGGTGAGCAGCGGATGTGCCATCA
>PSML01000129.1:0-5181 GCA_040290145.1 Meiothermus sp.
TCAGCGGCTCAACGAAAGGAACCAGATCCTTGGGAGTAAAAGGTAGGCGCTGCATGGCTTAAGTTTGCCTTGTCGTAACCAAGAGGGGAAGGTCAGTCAAGTCAAATGCCAGGGGGTATACCCCTGGCGTATACCGCGCTTAGCCGGTTTTTTTGCTTACTTCAGGGTAACGACCACTTGGCCGGGGCTGAGTTCGTACCAAGCGCCCGTGGCGGCGTCAATAATCACCGGGACGAGGCCGCTCAGGACGTCAAGCACGACCCACACAGCGCCGATTTGGTTGTTCAGGGTCACGGTGCGTTCTTTCCCATTAGCCCGTACAGTGATGGTGTAGCTTTTGTTGGTTTTGAGCCGGAGCTGTATAGGGGCCTTTCCGTAAGAAACCCCGTCTACGAGAACCTCCGCCCCCTCTACATCGGCAGTTACCGGTATGGTTTGGGTATCCCCCTTGAATAGGGTCGCGCAGCCGGAAAGGGCAGTGGCCAACAGGATGACCAGCAAAACATAGAACGATCGTTTCATGAGCTTCCTCCCAAAGCCCGACTAAGGGCGATATACCGCAGCGATCGGTTGCCGAGGGGATCGGGCAAAGAATCTGGCAAAACACACCTCAACAGGATGTGGATACTTAACTTCGCCCTTGATCTCCAATAGACCTGTTCTAGGCCAGCTCTCTACGTATTTGTGCACACTAACAATACTGCCGGGAATTCCTGTAGATAGCTCAATATCGAGATTCTGGATAGATTGGAAGGTGGTATTCTGGGCAGCCAGATAAACTGTGTAGCTACCTTTTGTGGGTCCCGGCTCGCAG
The DNA here is from genome assembly GCA_040290145.1 of Meiothermus sp. GTDB lineage: Bacteria > Deinococcota > Deinococci > Deinococcales > Thermaceae > Allomeiothermus. Next base: position 815 of record PSML01000129.1, read on the forward strand.
CGTAGCCGCCGGATGGTGACCGCCCCTTCTACTTTTCCGTTTGAAGGGAGCGAGCGGTGGCTGATCCATAAGCCCCCTCCGATCAGAAGTAGTAGAACGGATCCAATCACCCAGGTGCGGCTCACGAATGAGAGTATACTCATTTTGCTGCGTAGAGTAAATACCCACTCTGGGGGAAGGGGATATGACTGTGATCAGCCAGCAAGATCAGGCTAAAAACTAATAACAGTATAGATTGTTCTGTGGGTATAAACTCGCCAGAGTATAGGTTTTTTGCGGATACAGACTCATCAGCGCTGTAGCTGAAATAAAAAGTCCTGAAAATGTCCTCCTACCCTAGGGTGCTTTACTAGAAGAAAGATTCTGATGAGCTGATGTTTGACGCCTGGCCCGCTCGAGCCGTCTTCTAGGGCCGCATTCCGAGGGTTTCCCGGATGAGGCGGGCGACCGCCTCCGGAGGCAGGGTGATGTCGGCCTCGAGCCCGGCTTGGGGGGGCTCGAGCGCCCCCAACTGGCTGGCCAGCAGCTCCGGTGGGAAGAAATGCCCCTGGCGCTTGGCCAGGCGGTGGGCGATCAGCTCCGGCGAACCCTTGAGGTACACGAAGCGCACCTCGTAGCCCTCGCTCAGCGCTTCCCGAAAGGATTGCTTGAGGGCCGAGCAGGCCAGGACGGCGTTCTGGCCTCGAGCCTGCACCTCCTGGAGCAAGCCTCGGAGCGCCCCCAACCAGGGCCGCCGGTCTTCTTCGGTGAGCGGGTGTCCTGAGCGCATCTTCTCGAGGTTCTCTGGGGGGTGGAAGTCGTCGGCGTCGTAAAAGGGCCAGCCCAGCTCCTGGGCCAGCAAGCGGCCCACGGTGGTCTTGCCCGACCCGGCCACCCCCATCAGCACCACCACCATTCAGACCTCGCTTTTGAGCTTGCGCCCGGCGTACAGGGCCCAGGCGTAAAAGCCCGAGGCCAACAAGAGCAAAGCCGCGTACCCCTGCCAGTCCGCCAGCAGCCCGCCTATGACCGGCGAGAAGGAGGCGATCCCCACCAGGGTGTTGGCCAGCCCGATGTAGGAGCTGCGGTGCTCGGTGGGGGCGGCGTTGAGCAAGTAGGTGGTGGTCCCCAGGCCCAAGGCGGCCAGGTAAGCCCCCTGCAGCACGAAGACCAGCCCATAGAAAGGAGCCGGGAGCAGAAGGGCCAGGATGGGGGTGAGGGTCCCCAGGGCCCCGCCCGCCAGGATCAACGGGCGCGAGCCGTAGCGCTGGGCCAGGCGCATCCACAGCAGGTTGGAGAGCACCGAGGAGAGGGCGTAGAGGGTCAGGTAGATGCCGACCTCGCTGCTCTGCCGCAGCACCCGCACCGCATAGGCGGCGTAGAAGGGCTCGGTCATGGAGGCCACGGCGAAGAGCACCCGCACCCGCAGGAAGCGCCGGAACACCAAGTCCCCGAAGGGGATGGTGAGCGAGATCCGTAGCTGCGGCCGGCCTGGCTCGGGCGGTTCGTCCACCAGCCCGAACAGATACCAGCCGATGCTGAAGGCCAGCGTGCCCAGGGTGAAGAGGAAGGCGTAGGGTAGGGGAAAAGCCAGCCCCGTGGCGAGCAGGCCGCGCACCACGAACCCCGCCAGAAAGGCCAGCAGCCCGCCCACCAGGTTGCGGATGCCGAAGAAGGCCGCCCGGCGCTCTTGGGGGATGGTCTTGGAGACGGTCTCCCAGAAGGGCAGGCTGCTCAAGCCGGTGAAGAGCCCGTTGAGGGCCAGCCCCAGCAGGAAGCAGGCCAAAAGCAGGTCGGGCCGGTGGCCGAAGAGGAAGCTCGAGACCGCGATCAAGGCCAGCCCAAAGATGCGCAGCAGGGCCACCCGCCGGTAGAGCACCACCTTGACCGGCAGCCGGGCCACGTAGGGGGCGATAAAGGCCTGGGGGACCAGGGCTCCCGCGTTCAGCAGCGAGGGCAGCAGGCCGATCACCCAGTTGGGTGCACCCAGCTTGGCCGCGAAGCTCGAGAGCACGATGGTGGCGTTGAAGAAGGCATCCCCCAGGGCCACCAGCCAGCCGTTCAGCACACCCAGCCGGTAGTTACGGTCCACGCTCTGGCCCTGGCCTATGATTCGGTCTATGCCGGTTTTGATTCTGCCCACCCTTGGCCCGTTCCACATCCTGCACCCACGCTACAACGCCGTCACCGTCTTGGAAATGGCCCGGGCCTGGGAACCCCGGGCGATCCTGCTGGCCTCGTACGGCCCCGCTGAGCTTGCCGCGGGCTCCTGGCGTGACGCGGGCGACCTTCCGCTTTTTCACCTGCTGCCCTGGGCCGAAGCCAATGGGGTAGAGGTCGCCGCGCTGGACCAGCAGTCCGACCTCAAGGCCCAGGCCGAGCAGTTCCGCGAGGCCCTGGCGCAGTTCCCCAAGGGTCAGGAGATTCTGGCCCAGGCCAGCGGCCTCGAGGGGCGGCTACAGACCCTACTGACCCGGCCCCTGCTGCCGGCCGAGCCCTCGAGCCCGGCCTTCCTGGCCGAACTCTGGGGCTATTTGGAGGGCTTCGCCGGAGTATTCGGGGAAGGCCCCGCCACCGGCTTTCGCGAGGGGCGGATGAGGGCCGTGGCCGAAAAGATCCGGGCGCTGGGCGAAGGTCGCTGGGTGGTGCTGGCCGACCTCCTCGACTATCCCTACTTGCTGCGCGAGCTTCCCGGGGCAGTGGGGCCGCAGGAGCACGCCTCGAGCCCTGCCGAGGCCGACCGGGCCATCCTGGACCGGGCCTGGCGGCTGGAGGAGAAGGACGATTGGGGGCTGCTCCTGCAACAGCTGCAGGAGGTCGGGACCGAGGAAGCCCAGTACCTGGCCGCGCAGGTCTATCTGGCCGCCGGGCAGCCCGAGGATGCCCTGGCCTTGATGGAGCCCCTGCTCCACGCCGACTTCGTGCACCCGGCCTATCTGCCCGGCTATGTGCTGGCCCGCTACGGCCAGCTTCAAGACCTGGTGGGAAACCGGCCCGCCGCCCTCAAGGCCTACCAGGCCGCCCTGGCTTTGTCCTGGGCTCCCGCCGAGGCCCGCGAGATCGCCCTGGCCGGGCAGCGGACCCCGTTCAAGCTGTGCTGAAGAGGTTGGCAAGAGTCCGCCGCGAAGACCCGTCACACCCTGCCCGGCTACGGCGGATTTACACTGGGGCCATGCCCAGGCGCCTGGCCCAGTGGGTGGTGGTGCTGGCCTTGGGGCTGGCCTGGGCCAGCCCGGCCCAGGAGCTGATGAGCCGCGCCACCGACCTGCTGGTGCGCAACTACGCCGGGCCTTCGGAGAAAAACCCGGACGAACTGGCCCAGAAGTACCTGAACAGGCTGGGCGTGGCCTGCGCCCCGCAGGGCGAGGCCTGCCCGGTGGGGGTAGCGGTGGCGCTGTTGCGCGACATGGTCAACGAGCTGGGGGACCGGCACTCGAGGCTGTGGCTGCCTGAGGAGTACGCCGGGATGGGCCTGATTCCCGGGGACCAGCAGACCCGGCGCGGGCTGGGCATCCGCTACGCGGTGGTTCCCGAGATGCCTGGGCTGGTGATCCTCGAGGTCGAGGAGGGGAGCCCGGCCAAGGCCTCCGGGCTGCGCCGGGGCGACCGCATCCTGAAGGTCAACGGCCAGGAACTCAGCGGTTCCGCCGACGAGCGCCGGGCGGCGCTCACCCGGGCCATCGCCGACGGGGGTGAGATCAGCCTGGCGGTGGCGCGGGCGCCCTCGAGTTCACCCTTCACCCTGCGGGTCACCCCAGGAGCTTTGGGCACGCCGCTACCCGAGCTGTACCTGCTCGAGGGGGGGATCGCCTGGCTGCGCATCCCCAACTTCCGCGCCGACCAGACCGCGCAGGAGGTCCACCGGTTGCTCCGCGAGGCCCAGGGCCAGGGGGCCTGGGGCCTGGTGCTGGACCTGCGCAACAACGGCGGGGGCAGCCTGTTCCAGGTGCTCCTCACCGCGGGGGCTTTTGTGGATGGGCCGGGCCGGCGCTACGAGCGCAAAGGGCTCCTCACCGACACCGTCTTGTACCGCGGCGGCACCCTGCTGCGGCGCGATGAGGGCGGCGAACGCCCGCTCCTCACCCTCCCCGCCCCGGCCCGTTGGCAAGGCCCGCTGGTGGTGCTGGTCAACAAGTCCTCGGCCTCGGGGGCCGAGTTCTGCGCGCTCGACCTGCAGATGGCGGGCATCCCGGTGATCGGCGAGGAGACCGCGGGGGTGGGCGACACCGTGACCAACTTCTTCGTGCTCCAGCGGGGCGGCCCGGCCCTCCAGATCACCACCGCGATCGCCCGGCGGCTAGATGGGAGCGCCTACCCTTCCAAGGTCACGCCGGACTGGGCGGTGGCCGATGACGCCAAGGCGCTGGCTGGGGGCCGCGACGAGCCGC
>PSML01000013.1:0-8246 GCA_040290145.1 Meiothermus sp.
GACAGCCTCAACGGCGGCTTGGTCGGCGGGGTCGAGGCCGGCCAGGAGGAGGTTCTGCTGGGGGGTCAGGCGCACCTCGGGGGCGAAGCGCCCGACCACCTCGCGGATCGCCCCGCGCAGGTTCTCCTTCACCCGCCCGTTCTCCACGAACAGCCCGAAGAAGAGCTTGCCGTCGCCTTGGGCGTGCCAGCCGAGGTGGTCGTCGCCCGAGCGCCAGGCCAGCGGCCGGGCCTCGCTCAGGGCGTAGCCCAGGTAGCGCTCGACCTCGGCCTTGAAGCGCTCGAGGCCCCAGGCCTCGAGGAGGTACTTCATGCGGCTGAACTTGCGGTCGTCGCGGCGCCCATGGTCGCGCTGCACCCGGACGATCGCTTCCACAACCTCAAAGAGCTGCCCGGGCGGCACGGTGGCGAGGGGCTTGGCCAGTGCGGGGTGGGTGTCCTTGGCCCCGTGGCTCTGGCCCAGCCCGCCGCCCACCAGCAGGGTGAAGCCCTCCAGGCGCTCCCCCTCCACCACCGGCACGATGCCGACGTCCTGGGTGTACACATCCACGCAGTTGTCGCCAGGAAAGGCGAAGCCGATCTTGAACTTGCGCGGCAGGTAGGTGTCGCCATAGAGCGGTTCGTGCTCCTCCCGGTGCACGGGCGCAGCCCGTCCCGATAGGGGATCGTCCTCGAGGCTCGCGGCCTTCTCCCCATCCAACCAGATCTCGTAGTAGGCCCGGCTTTTGGGCTTGAGCCGGTCGGAGAGCTCCTTGGCGTAGCGGTATAGCTCGGTGCGCTGGCGGTCGGCGAAGGGGGCCGGGCAGGCCACGACGTTGCGCACCACGTCGCCGCAGGCCGAGAGGGTGGTGAGGAGGTTGCGGTTGAGGGTCTGGATCAGGGGCTTGAGGCCCCCCTTGCGCACCCCGTGGTACTGGATGGCCTGGCGGGTGGTGATGCGCAAGGTGGCGTTGCCCAGCTCGTCGGCCAGGCGGTCGAGGGCCAGGTACTGCTCGGGCCTGAGCACCCCCCCGGGGATCGCCACCCGGATCATGAAGGAGTAGTCGGGCCCCAGGCCCTGCGCCTTTCGCGCCTTGCGCACGTCGCGGTCGTCCTGCTGGTAGATGCCGTGGAACTTGAGGATCTGGTAGCCCTCTTCGCTGAAGTGGTCGCTGCCGTTGTGGAGCTCGACGTCGACGGGCCCACGCAGGCGGTTGCTACGAAGTTTGATGGGTTCGACTTTGGACATCGGCGGCTCCTAACGGCTCAGGCGGTGCTGGAACAGGCGGAGCTGAAAGTACAGGAAGCAGCCCACGCAGACGCGGGTGGTCAGGCTGAGCAGGGCCAGCGCCGCGACCGCGAAGGCCAGGACCCAGCCCACAGCCCAGGCCTCGAGCCCGAAGGCCAGCGTGGCCAGCCCCAGGAACACCGCGCCCACAGTGCGGGCGAAGCGGTGGGGCCGGGGGTCCTCCTGGACCAGGCGCGGCCGCACGCCGAGGCTTTGCTTGAGCCAGGCCAGGGCGTCGAAGCCCAGGTGTTGCGAGGCCATGAGCACGAACAACAGCGCGACCGGCCAGGCCAGGTTCAGGGCGAAGGCCAGCGGGATCGCGGCCACCAGCAGCGACTGGTTGAAGCGAAGTTGGTTCTGATCGGTGAGTTGAACTTTTTCCATAGCTTCTCCTAGCTCGAGGCCGCCATCGCGGCCCGACGGAAGGCTTCCAATTGCGCCCGCACCCCTACCACCTTCCCGATGACCCACACGGCGGGGGAGCAGACCTCGACCCTCCCCGCAGCCACCTGGCCCAGGGTGGCGGTCACCACCCGCTCCTGGGGGGTGGAGCCCCGCTCGATGAAGGCCACCGGCTCATCGGGCTGGCGTCCCAGCCGGAGGAGCGCTGCTGCGATCCCCGCGCGCTCCCCCACCCCCATCAGCACCACCAGGGTGTCGATGTGGGCATAGGGCGCCAGCTCGGGCAACCCGCCCCCCTGGCTATGCCCCGCCAGCACCGCAAACCCGCCCGCCACCCCCCGCAGGGTCAGGGGGATGCCGGCCAGCCCTGGCACGGCCACGGAGGAACTGACCCCCGGCACCAGCTCCACCTCGATCCCCTCGCGGGCCAGGGCCAGCCACTCCTCCGCACCCCGGCCATACACCATGGGGTCGCCCCCTTTGAGCCGCACCACCTGCCGTCCGGCCCGGGCCTGGTCCAGCAGCAGGGCCAGGATCTCGGCCTGCACCACCTCCTGCTGGCCCGGCTCCTTGCCCACGTAGTGGAGCTCGGCCAGGGGGTTGACCCGCCCCAGCACCGCCGGGCTCACCAGCCGGTCATAGAGCACCACCTCGGCCTCCTGCAAGACCCGCAGGGCCCGCAAGGTCAGCAGCTCGGGATCCCCCGGCCCCGCCCCCACCAGGTAGACCTTGCCCCTCACGGCGTCGCCTCCCGATGGTGCAAGGCCGCCAGCAGCACCTCCCGGGCCGCCTCCATCTCGCCTTGGGCCACCCGCTCCAGCGCCGGGCCCTCCACCATGCGGTACCAGGCCGCCTTGCGGGCCTCGAAGTCGTGGGGGTAGGTCTGCAGCACCAGCGGGCGCAGCGAGCGCAGCAGCTCGAGGTAGCGGGCGTACTCCGGGCCGTACTCCCCCGCCAGCCGCTGCCGAATGCGCACCCCCAGGGCCGGGGCCGCCCCGCCGGTGGAGACCGCGATCACCAGCTCGCCCTGGCGGTGCACCGCCGGCAGGATGAAGTCGCAGTGGGCCGGGTCGTCCACCGCGTTGAGCCAGACCCCCCGCTCCCGGGCCTCCTCGGCGATGGGGGCGTTGAGCCAGCGGTCGGCGGGGTGGGCGAAGGCCAGCGCGAAGCCCGCCAGGTCGCCCCGCCGGTACCCCCGCCGCAGCCAGTTCAGCCCTCCCGAGGCAGCCAGGGGCTCGAGGCCGGGGTGCTCGTGGGGGGAGAGCAGGGTCACCCTGGCCCCCGCCCCCAGCAAGCCCCGCACCTTGGCCTCCGTCTCCGGACCGCCCCCCACGAACAGCACGGGGCGGCCTCGGAGGTCCAGCATCACCGGGTAGTAGCTCATATCCTCGTCCCCGCAAATCGCTCGAGCCGTTGGGGTTTGTAGTAGACGATGGAGCCTTCGCGCAAGCCGAGCGCGGCGACTTGCGCCTTGGGCAAGACGATCTCGAGCAGCCCCTCCGACTCCGCGGCTTCGACCTCGAGCCGCGCCACTGCTCCTATCCGCCGCAGGTACTTCAGCACGCCGGGGCGTAGGTCGCTCCCCGGCTGGGTGGATACCTCAAACTCATGGGGCCGCACGAAACCGCCCGCGAAGGCATTAGACCGGCCAAGAAAGTGGTATACGAAGGGGGTGGCCGGAGCGTCGTAGACCTCCTCCGGGGTCCCCGTCTGCTCGATGCGGCCCTGGTTGAATACCACCACCCGGTTGGCGATTTCCAAGGCTTCTTCTTGGTCGTGGGTGACGAAAACACTGGTCAGGCCGATCTCGTCATGGAGCTTGCGCAGCCAGCGCCGCAGTTCCTCACGCACCTGGGCGTCAAGGGCTCCAAAGGGCTCGTCCAGCAGCAGCACCTTGGGCTCTACGGCTAAAGCTCGAGCGAGCGCGATCCGCTGCCGCTGCCCGCCGGAAAGCTGATTGGGATACCGCTTGGCCGCCCAGTCGAGCTGCACCAGCCGTAGCAGCTCGTGCACCCGCCGTTCGATCTCGCGGTTGGGGGGGCGGGTCGCCCGGGGACGCACCCGCAGCCCGAAGGCCACGTTCTCGAAGACGGTCATGTGCTTGAACAGGGCGTAGTGCTGGAATACAAATCCCACCCGCCGCTCACCCGGAGCCTTGAAGGTTACGTCCTCGTCACCATACCAGACCGTTCCGCTGTCGGGGTGCTCGAGCCCCGCGATGATCCGTAGCAGCGTGGTCTTGCCCGATCCCGAAGGTCCCAGCAGGGCGATGAGTTCGCCGCTACCGACCTCGAGCGAGACGTCCTCGAGGGCACTAAAGCCGCCAAACTTCTTACTGACCCCCGCAACCTGAATCTTCATACCGCTCCCTTTTTCCGCTCCAGCATGCTTTTCAAAACCAGCGTCACCAGGGCCAAAAACGCCAACAACGAGGCGGCGGCAAAGGCGGAGACGGTGTTGTACTCGTTGTAGAGCATCTCTACGTAGAGCGGAACGGTAGTGGTGAGCCCCCGGATATGCCCTGAGACCACCGCTACCGCACCGAATTCGCCCATCGCCCGCGCGTTGCACATGATGATGCCGTACAGGAGCCCCCACTTTATGCTTGGCAGGGTGACCCGCCAGAAGATTTGCCAGCCGGGAGCCCCCAGCGTCAGCGCCGCTTCCTCCTCTTCCTGGCCTTGGGCCTGCATCACCGGAATGAGTTCTCGGGCGACATAGGAGAACGTCACGAATGCCGTAGCCAGCACGATCCCTGGCAAGGCGAAGATGACCTTGAGGTCGTGGTCGGCCAGCCAAGGCCCCAAAAAGCCCTGGCGCCCAAACAGCAGAACGAATACAAGGCCCGAAATTACCGGCGAAACCGATAGCGGAAGCTCAATCAGCGAAATCAGCAGGCTGCGACCGGGAAACTTGTACTTGGCGATGGCCCAAGCCGCCGCAATGCCAAACAGGGTATTGAGCGGTACAACGATGGCGATGACCGTGAGCGTCAACCCCACCGCCCTCAGCGCATCGCGCTCCGAGAGCGAGCCGACGTATCGGCCTAGGCCGCCCCCAAAGGCTTCGAGGAATACTGTCACCAACGGCAGAACTAGGAACAAGGCGACGAAGGCCAGGGCCAGGCCAATCAGCACAAGGCGTACCCAGGCCGATTGGCCTTTGGCGCGTGGCCGAGCGGTTTGGCGCGGTAAAGGCAACGCGGGCCTCATTGGCCTAACCTCCGGGCAATCTGGTTCTGCACGAGGTTGATCAGCAGCAGCAGACCCAGCGAAATCGCCAGCATGGTCACCCCGATGGCGGCGGCCCCGGCGTAGTCGAACTGTTGCAGCTTGGTCACGATGAGCAGGGGCGCAATCTCCGTTTTGAGGGGCAGGTTCCCCGAGATGAACACCACCGAGCCATACTCGCCGACCGTCCGGGCGAAGGCCAGGCTAAATCCGGTGGCGAGCGCGGGCAACAGGAGAGGGAAAACCACTCTCCGAAAGGTCTGCCACCCGCTTGCGCCTAAGGTCAAGGCGGCCTCTTCGAGCTCGAGCCCCAATTCCTGCAGAACAGGCTGCACCGTGCGCACCACAAAGGGAATCCCGATAAACACCAGCGCCACCACCACGCCGAGCGGGGTGTAGGCCACTTTGACCCCTAGAGGGTCCAGCAGCGAACCAATCCACCCGTTCTTGGCCAGCAGGGTCGTCAAGGTGATGCCGGCAACGGCGGTCGGTAGCGCGAAGGGCAGATCGACCAGTGCGTCTATCAGACGCTTGCCGGGGAAGTCGTAGCGGACCAGCACCCAGGCCAAAAGCAACCCGAACGGCACGTTGATCAGCGAGGCCACCGCCGCCGCGCCGAAGGAGAGCTGGAGGGAGGCCACCACGCGGGGCGAACTCACCACACCCCAGTACTGCTCGGGCGAAAGCCCCGCCGCCTTGAGCACGAGGGCCCCCAAGGGGATCAGAACCAGCAAGCTCAGGTAAGTCAGGCTCAACCCCAGCGACAGACCGAATCCAGGGAGGATGGAGCCTCGAGGGGCGATTTTTCGGGAGCGGGCGGGCGCAGTTGCCAACCGCGTGCTCCTACTGTCCGGGCGTGTAAATCTTGTCAAAGATGCCCCCGTCGTTGAAATACTTGGCCTGCGCCTCGCGCCAAGTGCCGAAAACCTGTCCGATGGTGAACAACTTGACTTTGGGAAACTGCGCCGCGTACTTCGCTGCCGCCGAGGGCAGGCGTGGGCGGTAGTAGTTTTTACCGATCAGATCCTGAGCTTGAGCGGTGTAGAGGAAGTTCAGGTAGGCTTGGGCCACCTCCAGCGTGCCGTGTTTGGCGACGTTCTTGTCCACCCAGGCCACAGGCGGCTCGGCCAGGATGCTCACCGAGGGCGCCACGATCTCAAACTTATCGCTGCCTAAGCGCTTCAAAGCCAACAACGCCTCGTTCTCCCAGGCCAAGAGCACGTCGCCGATGCCGCGCTCGACGAAAGTGGTAGTGGCTCCCCTGGCGCCCGAGTCGAGCACCGGGACGTTTTTGTATAGGGCCTTCACAAACTCCTGAGCCTTCTCGTCACTCCCCAGCCTGAGCTTGGCGTAGCCCCAGGCCGCGAGAAAATTCCAGCGTGCCCCGCCCGAAGTTTTTGGGTTGGGGGTGATGACCTGGACCCCCGGTTTAATGAGGTCGGGCCAGTCCTTAATGGCCTTGGGATTTCCCTTCCGGACAAGGAAAACAATGGTTGAGGTGTAGGGGCTGCTGTTGTAGGGCAAGCGCTTGGCCCAGTCTTTGCTCAAGAGCCCCCTGTCCGCGATTTGGTCGATGTCGTAGGCCAGGGCCAGGGTGACGACATCGGCCTCGAGACCGTCAATCACCGCCCTGGCCTGCGCTCCTGATCCGCCGTGGGACTGGTTAAAGGTCACGGTCTGGCCGGTTTTTTCCTTCCAATACGTGGCAAATGCGGCGTTCAGGTCAGCGTACAGCTCCCGGGTGGGGTCATAGGAGACGTTGAGCAGAGTGACGCTCTGAGCCAGGGCCAAAGGAGCCACTAAGGCGGTGAACAAGGTCAGCACTGGGCGCATGGTTTACCTCTTCTGGTCTAGAAAAAGGCGGCTTGAAGCGGAGGGTTTGTCGGTCGAACAACCATCGCTACAACAGGGTTTGTTCATCGCCACCCCCTTCATGCGGGTTGCCCCCGGTACGCCTCGCGCAGCACCTCGGCCACCTCGGGGCGGGTGAACTCCGGCGGCAGCGGCGCACCCCTGCGCAAAAGCTCGCGCACCCGGGTCCCCGAGAGGATCAGGTGGTGCGCGGCGTCGTGCGGGCAGGTGCGGGGGGAGACGATGGAGCCGCAGGTGCGGCAGTAGAAGGTGTGCTCGAACTTGAGGATGTGGATGCCGATCTCCTCCGGGCGGAAGGCCCCGAAGATCTCCTGCGCGTCGTAGGGGCCGTAGTAGCTACCCACGCCCGCGTGGTCGCGCCCCACGATGAAGTGGGTGCAGCCGTAGTTCTTGCGGCTGATGGCGTGCAGCACGGCCTCGCGCGGCCCGGCGTAGCGCATCGCGGCCGGGTAGACCCCCAGCAGCACCCGCTCTCGGGGGTAGTAGCGCTCGAGCAGCACCCTGTAGGCCTCCATCCGCACCTTGGCGGGCACGTCGTCGGCTTTGGTCGCGCCCACCAGGGGGTTCAAGAACAGGCCGTCGATCTGCTCGAGCGCCACCTTGTGCAGGTACTCGTGGGCGCGGTGGATGGGGTTGCGGGTCTGGAAGGCCACCACCGTCCCCCAGCCGCGCTCCTGGAAGATCCGGCGGGTCTCGAGGGGGGTGTAGTGGTGCTCGGGGAACTCCCCTCGGTGCACGAGCAGCCGATCGTCCCCCTGGTGCACGGGCCCAGCCCGTCCCGACAGGGGATCGTCCCCCTGGTGCACGGGCGCAGCCCGTCCCGACAGGGGATCGTCCCCCCGGGATAGCGCCAGCAGGCTCACCCGCCCGGCCAGGTTGACCTCCCCCTGGGCCAGCAGCGCGGCCACGCCGGGGTGGGCGGGGTCGGCGGTGCGGTAGACCTCCAGGGCCTCCTGGCGGCGGTCGGGCCGGTACTGCTCCGCGACCTCCAGCAGCCCCACCGTCTGGCCGCCCCGCGTCAGGCGCACCCTGCCCCGGTACTGCCGGGCCTCGCCGGCGGGCACGCTCAGGGTGATGGGAAGGCTCCAGGGCAGGCCGTTGGCCAGGCGCATCCGCTCGACCACGCTGCGGTAGTCGGCCTCGCCCAAAAAGCCCTCCAGCGGGGAGTAGACCCCGGTGGCGATGAGCTCGAGGTCGGCGTACCCCCGCTCGCAGAGCTCGAGCGCGGGGAGGTGGGCGTACTCGCGGGGGTCGGCCTGCACCAGCCGGTTCACCAGCAGGCCCCCGTGCGGCGCGACGCCCCCCTGGCTCCAGCGGCTCATGGGCGGACCTCCCCAGAGCTTTTGTAGACAAGATTTATCAACTTTTCCATGACGATTGGACTCCGGTTTCGCGCCTAAGTTAGAGGGCCTGCTCCCCCAGCCAAAGCCCGCACTCGGCCTTGCCCCGGCCCTCCCAGCGGCCCTCCCAGCGGCC
>PSML01000013.1:8301-40623 GCA_040290145.1 Meiothermus sp.
TGCCCAGTACAGCGGGTTGACGGGCAGGTCCTGCGAACGGGCATAGGCCTCGAGCTGCGCGCGCTCCCAGTAGGCCAAGGGGTTGATGCGCAGCCGCTCGCCCCTCTCGAGGAAGCCCAGGGCGGCGCGGGTGGGGGCCTGGTCGCGGCTGCGGGCATTGAGCAGGGCGCGGGGCCCCTTGAGCGCCAGGTAGTCCCGCAGGGGTGCTACCTTGCGCGCGGCGCAGCAGCCGTCGGGGTCGGAGCGGTAGCGCTCCTGGCCCCAGGGCTCCTCGCCCAGCCCGGCGCTGAGGGTGACGAAGCGCATCCCGGGGTAGCGGGCCTCGAGGCGCGCGCCCGTCTGCAGGGTCTGGGGGAAGTGGTAGCCGGTGTCCACGAACACCACCTCGCCGGCGTAGCCCGCCTGGGCCGCCAGGTCGATGAGCACCACCCCGTTGAGGTTGAAGGCGCTGGTCATGAGCAGGTCGGGGTACTCCTCCAGCGCCCAGCGGATGACCACCCGGGGATCGGTCTTTGCCGTCCAGGTATCCGGCGCGCTCACGCCCGCACCTCCACTTCCACCCCCAGGCGCTCGAGCGCCCCCAGCAGCCGGTCGAGGCACTCCTGCAGGCTCATCTGGTCAGTCCTCAGGTGCAGGTCGGGGTTCAGAGGAGGCTCGTAGGGGTCGGAAACCCCGGTGAAGTTGGCGATCTCCCCGCGCAGGGCCCGGGCGTACAGCCCCTTCACGTCGCGCCGCACCAACGCCTCCAGCGGCGCGTCCACGAAGACCTCGAGCTTCCTCGGCGCCTGCGCGAGCACCTCCTCGCGGGTAGCCCGGTAGGGGCTGATCGCGCTCACCAGCACGATCACGCCGTGCTTGGCCAGCAGGTTGGCCACGAAGCCGATGCGCCGGATGTTGGCGTCGCGGTCCTCGCGGCTATAGCCCAGCCCCTTCGACAGGTGCTCGCGCACCGCGTCGCCGTCGAGGTGCTCGACCTTCTGGCCGGCCTCGTAGAGGTGGACCTCGAGGGCCCGGGCCAGCGTGGTCTTGCCCGCGCCGGAAAGACCCGTAAACCAAACCACCAAGCCACTCATGCGAGCCTCCGTTGCGGGGTTTTGCGGTTGGATATGTGCACAGCGCCTCCTCATCTTTCCCGGGTTTTGGCCGGGCCGGAGTTGGCACCCAAACCAAGCCGTCAGGCTGTGTGGGTTGCCGCAGCTTCACAGGGCCGTTCCCTCCGCTGCTCTGGATAAGACCTGGTCCCGGCGTAAACCGGGATGAAGGGTAGGTTAGCATAAGTGACAAAACTTGTAAATAATTGCCCGATTGACAGCCGCAGGAACACTCACTTACAGCGATCATCCAGTGAGGTGATTATTTTGCCCGCGCTCGTGTGATCCTCAGAGCCCGGGGATGCCCCTCCACACCGGGCCGTCTAGGTCGGTCAGGGCGTCCAGGGCGCTGAAGTGGTGGTGTCCGAGCAGCGAGATCACCCCCTGGCAGCAGTCCGGCCAGGCCTCGCGCAGCAGGTGGCTTTGGCGGTGAAACTCGCTGGACTCGAGCGCCCCTACCGCCAGCACCAACGGAGCCTGGAGCATCGGCGGCTTATGGGCCGGACTGCAGGCCCTAGCCCGCACCGGGTCTAGCCGTAGATCGGTGTTGAACGAGACCTGTAGCAAGGGCTCGAGGTCGAACAGTCCACTGATGGAAATTCCGCCTACGATGCACTCGGGGGGCAGGCTGTAGGCAGCCCAGCGGGTAGCGAACAACTCACCGGTCAGGTGCCCACCCGCCGAGTGACCGCTGAGGATCATGCGACCAGCGTTCACCCCATACCGGGGGGCATGGTGGTAGAGCCAGGCCACCGCTTGGCGGCACTGCTCACTGATATCGGCGATGTGCACGCGGGGGCAAAGCGCGTAGTTTATGACCGCGACGCTGATTCCGGCCCTGACCAAGGGGGGGGCGATCCAGGAGAAATCGCTTTTGTCGAAGGCCCGCCAGTAGCCGCCGTGGATGAAGACCAGCAGGTGGCGGCCCCTCGGAGCCGGAAACAGGTCGAGGGTCTCCTGCTCGCTGGGTCCATAGGCCAGGTGGGCGTGGTGTTCCAGGGACGCTCGGGCAGCCCGGGAATCCTCCGCCCAGCGGCGGAAGTAGTCGGCAAAGTCCGGCACCGAGAGCCGGGGATTGTACTGCAGCTCGTACCAGGAGGCTTCAGACATGGCGAGGCTTCCTTTCCTACACGCTCAAGTAGCGCCTCCACACCTCAGGGTGGGCCCGTAGGGTCGGGGAGTCACCCTGCCAAACCACCCGCCCGCGCTCGAGGATGGAGTGCCCATCGGCCAGTGCGATCAATCGTTCGACATATTTGTCGATGACCAAGACCGTCTGGCCGCTCTCTTTGAGCAGCCCCAAGCAGCGCCAGATCTCCTCCCGCAGCAATGGGGCCAGGCCCTCGGTAGCCTCGTCGAGGATGAGCAGCCGGGGGTTGGTCATCAGGGCCCGGCCGATCGCCAGCATCTGCTGCTCACCGCCGGAGAGTTGGTAACCCAGGTTGTGCTGCCGCTCCCGCAGGCGAGGGAACAGCTCATACACCCGTTGCAGCGTCCAGGGCTGGGGGCTTTTGTTGCGGTTGGCCGCAAAGGCGATCAGGTTTTCCTTGACGGTCAGGTTGGGAAAGATGTGTCGCCCTTCCGGCACCAAGGCCACCCCCCGAAGGGCGATCTGCTCCGGCGGGAGGGTTTGTATGGGTTCGCCATCCAGCCGGATGGTTCCGGCCCGCGCCGGGGTGAGGCCCAGGATCGAGCGCACGGTGGTGGTTTTGCCCATGCCGTTGCGGCCCAACAGGGTGACCAGCTGGCCCTGGTGGATCTGTAGGTTGACGCCAAAGAGCACCTGGGAGGAGCCGTAGGCAGTCTGCAGGTCACGCACCTCGAGCAATGGCCTCACCGCTGCCTCCCCAACTGCTCATCCCCCAGATAGGCCCGGTGCACCTCGGGGTTGGCCCGAATCTCCTCGGGCCGCCCCGAAGCGATCACCTGTCCATACACCAGTACCGAGATGCGCTGGGCCAGCTGAAACACCGCGTTCATGTCGTGCTCGACCAGCAGGATGGTGAGGCTGTACCCTTCGGCCAGGCGGGCGATGAGCTCCACCATCCGCTGCGACTCCTCCAGCCCCATACCGGCCATGGGTTCATCCAGGAGCAGCAGCCTCGGCCTGCCCGCCAGGGCCAGACCCACCTCGAGCTGGCGTTGCTCACCGTGGGAAAGCTGACTCACCCGCGTGTGGTTGCGCCCCGACAGGCCTACTAAGGCCGATAGTTGCTCTGCCTCATGGGTCAACTGGCGCTCTCGGCTCACCGGCCTCCAGAAGCTAAAGCTGCTGCCGCTGCGGGCCTGCACGGCCAGCTCGAGGTTTTCTAGCACGGTGTAGCGGTTGAACAGGTTGGTGACCTGAAAGGTCCGGGCCAACCCCAAGCGTACGCGCTGGTGCTGCGGAAGATGGGTGATGTCGCGGCCGTCCAGGTAAATCCTGCCCTGGGTGGGCTGCAGGGCCCCACTGATCAGGTTGATCAAGGTGGTCTTGCCCGCACCGTTGGGGCCGATGAGCGCATGCACCTCCCCGGCGGCCACGCTGAGGCTGCAGCCGCTGACCGCAGCCAACCCACCAAAGTGTTTGCTCAGCCCCTCGAGCACCAACACGCTCACGGCCCGCTCCTCCGGGGCAGCAGCCCGACCAGACCCCTGGGGGCAAACAGCACCACGAGCAGCAGAATCACCCCCACCCCCAGCTGCCAGTGGATGGTGAGGTCCTGCAAGATCTCCTCCACCCCCAGCAGTACACTGGCCCCCAACACCCCACCCCAGAACTGGCCCACCCCCCCGAGAATCACCATCATCATCAGGTGACCCGACTGTTGCCAGGCCAGCAGGTTGGGCGAGGCGTACTGGGTGTAGTGGGCCATCAGCACCCCGGCCAGTCCGGCCAGTCCCCCAGCAAGCACAAAAGCCACCAACTGGAAGCGGTAGACCGGGTACCCCAGGGCGGCCGCGCGTGACTCGTTCTCGCGGATGGCCTGCAACACCCGACCGAACCTGGAGTTCACCAGCCGGCTCAGCCCGTACAGCGCCCCTGCCAGCACCGCCAGGGTCAGGTAGTACAGCGCGGTGTCGCTCAGCTCAAAAAGGCCAAAGTCGGGGCGCCGGGCCCGTAGGCCGTCTTCCCCACCATACTGCTTGAGGGAAACCACTCCAAAGTAGATCATCTGGGCCAAGGCCAGGGTGATCATGATGAAGTAAACCCCCCGGGTGCGCAGGCTGATAGCCCCGATCAGCAAGGCCAACAGAGCACACAGGGCAACCGCGACGGGCCAGATCACCCAGGCCGAGGCCACCCCCTCACGGCTCAGGATCGCCACCGTATAGGCTCCCCCGCCAAAAAAGGCGGCGTGCCCGAAGCTCACCATGCCCCCGTAGCCCAGGATCAGGTTGAGGCTGCTGGCCGCCAGGGCATAGATCATGATCTTGGTGAGCAGCCCCGCATAGAATTCCAACCCCGTGGCATGGGCAATGGGGGGAAAGGCCAGAAGTAGCCCCAGCAACGCCAGAAGCGGCCCGTTTCGCGGCATCCATTCCCCCTAGGTGCGCACAGGGAACAACCCCTTGGGCCTGAAGAACAGCACCACCGCCATCAACAAATAGATCAGCATCGAGGCCAGTGCTGGGCCTAGGTTGGAGGCCACCTCGGGGGAGGCCACCCGGCCCAGCAGCAGGGGCAAGAAAGCCCGCCCCGCCGTGTCCACAATCCCCACCAAAAGCGCTCCGATCAGGGCCCCCTGGATCGAGCCAATGCCGCCGATCACGATCACCACAAAGGCCAGGATCAGGATGCTCTCCCCCATTCCCACCTGCACTGCCAGGATGGGCCCTAGGAAAGCCCCCGCAACCGCGCATAGGGCGGCCCCCGCCCCAAACAGTAAGGTGAACAGCGGTCCGATGGGCACACCCATAGCCCGGGCCATCTCCCGGTCAGAGGCTCCCGCCCGCAGCCACATACCGGCTTTGGTGCGGTTCACCAGCCAAAATAGCAGGGCCGCTACCGCCAAACCCACCCCGATGATGACCAGACGAAAGGCGGAGTAGTGGAGGCCGGGCAGGATCTCGACCGGCCCCGACAACCCCTCGGGCGGGGAGAGCAGCAGGGGCTGCGAGCCCCAGACCATGCGCACCAACTCGTTAAAAATGAGGATCAGGGCGAAGGTCGCCAGCACCTGCGAGAGGTGGTCACGCCGGTAGAGCTGGCGCAAGATGGTGAGCTCCAGGAGCATCCCGACGACCGCCGTCCCCAACACCGCCAGCCCCACCCCCCACCAGAACGCCCCAGTGAGGCCGACGAAGGTCGCGGCCAGGTAGGCCCCGATCATGTACAGCGAGCCGTGGGCCAGGTTGATCAGGTCCATGATGCCGAACACCAGCGTGAGGCCCGCTGCCAGCAGGAAGAGCATCAGGCCGAACTGAAGGCCGTTGAGTATCTGTTCTAGGAAGAGGGAGGGGGGCATGGGTGCTCACTTGAGCTTGCACTGGGAGACGTAGGCGTCGCCATGGTTGGAGAAGATGGTGCCCACCAGGCGGTTGACGATCTCACCGCTGGGGGTCTGGACCACCTGGCGCAGGTAGTAGTTTTGTATGGGGTAGCCGTTGGGATTGAACCGGATAGGACCACGGGTGCTGTTGAATCCCGCCAGCATGGCCTTGCGCAGGTCTTCTTTTTTGCCGATATCCCCGCCCACTGCCCGTATGGCGGCGTCCAGCATCAAAGCCGCGTCGTAGCCCTGGGAGGCATAGAGGGTGGGAGGGCGGTTGTAGGTCTTGCGGAACTCCTCCACGAAGCGCTGGTTCACTGGGTTGTTGAGTTCCAGGGCCCAGTGCGAGCTGTTGTAGATGCCCACCATCGGACGACCTACCGCCCGGATGACATCCGCATCGGCGGAAAAGCCCGGCAGGAACAGGGGGATTTCGCGCATCAGGCCAGCCTCGGCGTACTGTTTGATGAAGTTGATCCCCATCGCACCCGGCTGAAAGGTGTAGACTGCCTTGGGCTTAGCCGCCCGAATCTGGGCGATTTCAGCGGAAAAATCGAGCTGGTTGAGGCGGTTGTAGACCTCAGCCACTACCTTCCCCTTGTAGTAGCGCTTGAAGCCGGTCAGGGCATCGCGCCCTGCGGGGTAGTTGGGAGCCAGGAGGAAGACGTTTTCGAATCGGCGGGTGTTGACGTACTGGCCCATGGCCTCGTGTAGGTTGTCGTTCTGCCAGGCCACGTTGACAAAGTAGGGGCTACAACGCTCGCCCGCGTACTCCGAGGGCCCGGCGTTCAGGCTGACGTAAAAGACCTTCTCCTCAAACACAGCATCCCCCACCGCCAAGAGGATGTTGGAGAAGATGATGCCGGTAAGGAAGTCAACCCGGTCGCGCTTGAGCATCCGGTCTACCGCCTGCCGGGCCACGTCGGGGTTTTGCTGGTCGTCGGCCACGATCACCTCGGCCGGTAGCCCACCTAGTTGGTTGTTCAGCAGCCGCAGCGCCAGGTTGAAACCGTCCCGAGCGTCGATGCCCAGCGCCGCCCCTCCGCCCGAGAGGGTGCTCACGAAGCCGATCTTCACGCTGCGCGGTTGCGCCAGCGAGGGGGAGAGTACCAGTAAGACCACCAGCCACAGCAGCTTTTTCATGTTTCCTCCTTCGGCCTGCCGCGCTCGCCCAGCCCTCGTTCGGGGATCACCGCGGTGGCCTCGATCTCCACCTTAGCCCGGCCCTCCATCAAGGCCGAGACCTCCACCACCGACATGGCCGGGTAGTGGCGCCCCATCACCTCCCGGTAGACCACCCCCAGGGCGTCCAGAGAGGTCAGGTATTCCTGTTTGTCGGTGACAAACCAGGTCAGCCGCACGACGTGTTCAGGCCCGCCGCCCGCCTCGGCCAGGATCTCGAGAATGTTCCGCAGGGCTTGGCCGGCCTGGGCCACAAAGTCATCGGTCTCGAAGACGCCCTGGGGATTCCAGCCGATCATGCCAGCGATGAACACCAAGGTACCCCTGGCTGCGATACCGTTGGCGTAGCCCTTGGGTTGAGCCCAGCCTGCGGGCTGTAGGATGTGTTGCCGAGCCTCCGTCCGCTCCATACTCAACGAATCCCTTCCGCTTCCTGGCGGAGCAGAAAACGCTGGAGTTTTCCGGTAGGGGTGCGGGGGAGGCTTTCGCGGAACTCGATGGCCCGGGGGTACTTGTAGGGCGCGATCCGTTGCTTCACAAAATCCTGTAGCTCCCTCACCAGCTCCGCCGAGCCAGATACGCCCGGCCGCAGCACCACGAAGGCCTTGACGATCTGCCCCCGATCGGGGTCGGGCACTCCCACCACAGCGCACTCGGCCACGTCCGGGTGGAGCAATAGGGCGTCCTCCACCTCAGGCCCGGCGATGTTATAGCCCGCAGAGACGATCAGATCATCGGTGCGGGCCTGGTAGACGAAGTAACCCCCTTCATCCATCAAGTAGGCGTCGCCGGTGATGTTCCAGCCGTGTTGCACATAGTTGCGCTGGCGTTCGTCGGCGAGGTAGCGGCAGCCGGTGGGGCCCTTGACCGCCAACCGCCCGATCTGGCCGGCGGGCAGGGGCTTGCCCAGCTCGTCCAGCACGCAGGCCTCAAAACCCGGAACCGGCTTGCCGGTCGCCCCCGGCTTGGCCTCGGCCTCGGTGTGGGAGATGAAGATGTGCAACATCTCGGTGGAGCCGATGCCGTCGATCAGCTCGAGGCCGGTAACCTCCTTCCAGAGTGCGCGCGTCGAGGCGGGCAGGGGCTCGCCAGCAGATACGCACTTGCGCAGGGAGGAGAGGTCGAAATTTTTGGCCTGGGTGGCCATGGCCCGGTAGGCAGTGGGTGAGCTGAAGACCACGCTGGCCCGATACTCGGAGATGGCCGGGAGCAACAGATCGGGGCCGGCTTTTTCCAGCAAGACTGAGGAGGCCCCGATGCGCATGGGAAAGAGGACCAATCCCCCCAGCCCAAAGGTGAAGGCCAGCGGCGGGCTGCCGGTGAAGACATCCTCGGGCGTGGCCCGCAGGATGTGCTTGGCAAAGGTGTCGCAGATGGCCAGCACATCGCGGTGGAAGTGCATGCAGCCCTTGGGCCGACCGGTTGTACCGGAGGTGAAGGCGATCAAGCAGACATCGTCGCTGGCCGTGTCCACGTTGGCAAAGGTAGCCGGCTTGCGGGCCATCCAGGCCTCGAGCTGCCCTCCATCGCCCCAGTAGGCCACCTGGGCCAGGCTAGGGCAGCGGGGCCGCGCCTGCTCCAGCTCCTCCCGCAGCCGCCCGTCGCACAGGGCGTGGGAGACCTGGGCTTTGTTCACCACCTCGGTAAGCTCCTTGGCCCGCAGCAGCGGCATGGTGTTCACGGCGATCCCCCCGGCCTTCATCACCGCAAACCAGGCCGCCACCAGCAGAGGGTGGTTGGGGGAGCGCAGCAGCACCCGGTTACCGGGCACCAGGCCCATCTCCTCAACCAGCACCCAGGCCATGCGGTTGGCCTGCTCGAGCAGCTCACCGTAGGTCCAGCTCACCCCAGCGGCCCGCATACAGGGCCGGTCAGGGTGCTGAGCGGCCATCCGGTCCAGCAGTTCGCTAGCGCAGTTCAGCCTTTCGGGGTACTGGAGCTCGGGCAAGGGAAAGATCAGCTCCGGCCACTCCGCGCGGGGCGGTAGGTGGTCGCGGGCAAAGGTGTCCACGTGGGCGCTATACCCCATGTTCTATCCCTCCTTTCACGGTCTGAGAGGCCCTGAAGTTTTTGAGCAGTTCTCGGGCGATGATGAGCTGCTGCACCTCGCTGGCCCCTTCATAGATGCGCAGGGCGCGGATCTCGCGGTACAGCGATTCCACTACCTGTCCTTGGGTCACACCCAGCCCACCCCATAGCTGCACGGCCCCATCGATGATCCCCTGGGCGTACTCGGTAGCGAAGAGCTTGGCCATGGCGGCCTCCTGGGTGACCCTGTGGCCCTGGTCGCGCCGCCAGGCCGCGCGGTAGGTGAGCAGGGCGGCGGCATCGACCTTCACGGCCATATCGGCCAGGCGGCTCTGGGTGAGCTGGAAGTCGGCCAGGGTCTGGCCAAACACTACCCGGGTGGTGGCGCGTTGCAGGGCCTCATCCAGCGCCCGCCGGGCAAAGCCCAGCGCGGCAGCGGCCACCGAGGTGCGGAAGATGTCCAAAGTCTGCAGGGCGATCTTGAAGCCCTGGCCCTCTTCGCCCAGGCGCTGGCTGGCCGGAACCCGGCAGTCGTGAAAGCGCAGCGTGGCCAGCGGGTGCGGCGCGATAACCTCGATACGCTGGACGACCTCGAGCCCCGGCGTGTTGGCATCCACCACAAAAGCGCTTACACCCTGGGACCCCTGGCTTCCCGGCGCGCGGGCGAAGACCACGTAGAAGTCGGCGATGCCCCCGTTGGAGATCCAGGTCTTGTGCCCGTTCAGCACGTAGTCTTCACCCTCCTCCCGGGCCTCGGTGGTCATGGCCCCCACGTCGGAGCCCGCCTCCGGCTCAGAGAGGGCAAAGGCCGCAATGTACTCGCCTTTGGCGACCCCAGTCAGGTAGCGGGCCTTCTGCGCGGGACTGCCGTGCAGGGTAATGGCCCCCGAGCCCAACCCCTGCATGGCGAAGGCGAAGTCGGCCAGCCCCTGGTGGTAGGCCAGGGTCTCGCGGATCAGGCACAGAGCCCGGGTGTCTATGTGCTCATGCGCGCCGCCGTAGGCCTGGCCCCCCACCGCATAGCGCGTCCAGCCCCCTTGGCCCAGCAGCCTGACCAGCTTCCGACAAGCTGCGTCTGTGTCGTGCGCGTCGTGCGTGGTGAGGTTGCGTGCCGCCCACACGCCCAGGTCGTGGGCTAGCTTGCGGTGCTCGGCCGCGAAAAAAGGCCAGTCTAGGTAGGCTTGATCGGGCATCTCAGTCCCCCTTGAACACCGGCTTTTCCTTGGCCACAAAAGCCTGGTAGGCCCGCTGGAAATCCTGGGTGGCCATGCAGAGGGCTTGAGCCTGGGCCTCGGCCTCTATGGCCTCGTCGAGTCCCATGCTCCACTCCTGGTGGAGCATCCTCTTGGTCATGGCGTGGGCGAAGGTAGGCCCCTGGGACAGCATCTGGGCAAACTCGCGGGCCTCCTCCAGCAGCCGCTCGGGTGCGCACAGCCGGTTGAAAAAGCCCCAGGCCAGCCCCTCCTCGCCGCCCATCACCCGGCCTGTGTACAGCAGCTCGGCAGCCCGCCCCTGGCCAACGATGCGCGGCAGCATGGCGCAGGCCCCCATGTCACAGCCGGCCAGCCCCACCCGGTTGAACAGAAAGGCGGTCTTGCTCTGAGCCGTGCCGAAGCGAACGTCCGAGGCCATGGCCAGAATAGCCCCGGCCCCGGCGCACACCCCATCCACCGCGCTCACCACGGGCTGCGGGCAGGCCCGCATGGCCTTGACCAGGTCACCGGTCATGCGGGTAAAGGCCAGCAGCTCTGGTATGGGCATCTGGGTCAGGGGGCCGATGATCTCGTGCACATCCCCACCCGAGCAAAAGTTGCCCCCGGCCCCGGTCAGCACCACCACCCGGATATCCTCGGCATACTGCAAGGCCCGGAACAGGTCGCGCAGCTCGGCGTAGGACTCAAATGTCAATGGGTTCTTGCGCTCGGGTCGGTTAAGGGTGATGGTGGCGACGGCCTCATCCAGCTGCCACAGAAAATGCTGGGCCTGGTAAGTGGAGAGTTTCACCGGCTCACCTCCTTTCCGTTGAGGTGGGTTTTAAGCCTGCCCAAAAGCGTGTACATCAGGTCCTTTTCGCTGCTGGAGAGGCCCTCGAACAGCTCGATCACCCAGCCCTCGTGCTCCTGGGCCATCTGGGCGAAGATCCGGCGGCCTAGGGGGGTGAGCCTGACCGTATAGGAACGCCGATCCTGGGGGTTGGGCTCGCGCCGCACCAGCCCTTCGGCCTCGAGCTGGTCGGTAATCCCGGTGACGTTGCCGGTGGTCACCATCATGCGCTTGGACAGCTCGCCCATCTTGAGGCCCTCGGGGTGGCGCTCGAGCTGGGCTAGCAGGTCGAAGCGGGGCAGGGTGGTGTCGAAGTTCTCCCGCAAGCGGGTGCGGATCTGGCTGGTGATCAGGTTGGTGCAGGTCAGGAGGCGCAGCCACAGCCTGAGGGCCTGGTGGTGGTCCTCGGCTAGACGGGTCTCGAGGTCGGGTTGAGTCGCGGGCATCTACATCACCTCCCCACCGGCCACCGCGATGGCCTGCCCGGTGAGGGCTGCCGATTTGGGCAGGCACAACCACAGCACCGCCTGGGCTACCTCCTCGGGCTGGATTAGACGGCCCTGGGGGTTGGCCCGGGTCAGTTCGGCCCGGGCTTCGGCAGGGCCGCGCCCGGTCTGCTGGACAATCCTGGCCAGGCTAGCCTCGAGCAGATCGGTCTGGGTGTAGCCGGGGCAAATGGCATTGACGGTGATATTCTTCTTCGCCAGCTCCAGGGCCAGCGCGCGGGTCAGGCCGATCACCCCATGCTTGGCTGCGCAGTAGGCGCTCACGTAGGGGTAACCCCGAAGCCCGGCGGTGCTGGCGATGTTGACGATGCGGCCCCATTGCAAGCTCAGCATCCCCGGCAGCGCGGCCTGGGTGCAGAGGAAGGTGCCGGTGAGATTAACCTCCAGCATCCGCCGCCATAGCCCCAGGTCGGTCTGGCTGAAGGGCTGGCTCTCGGCCTGCCCGGCGTTGTTGACCAGAATCGCCACCTCTCCCAAGGCGGAAGCTGCACCCTGGAAGGCCCGCTGCACGTCGTTGGGGTCCGATACATCGCAGGTTTCCACATGAACCTCGGCGCCCAATCTCTTGGCCTGAGCCTCCAGGTGCGCCCGGCTTCGTCCCATCAGCGTGAGCTTAGCCCCGGCTTGGGCCAGTTCCGCCGCAATGGCCGCTCCAATGCCGCGCCCACCACCCGTCACCACGGCGTGTTTTCCGGCCAGCGGTAGGGGCTTCATCGGATGGCCAACTCCTCGGCCTGCTCAGCCTGGGCTCGCGCCAGGTTGCGCTCGAGCTGCTGCTTGCCCGCCAGGTACTGCTTGGGCCAGCCCACCTCGGGGTAGCCCAGCTTGGCCGCCTCCAACAACGTCCAGTGGGGGTTGGCCAGGTGGGGCCGGGCGATGGCGCACAGATCAGCCCGCCCCGCAGCGATGATGGAGTTCACATGGTCGGCCTCAAAGATGGCCCCCACCGCCATGGTGGCGATCCCCACTTCGTTTCTGATCCGATCCGCAAAGGGGGTCTGGTACATGCGGCCATACACGGGCCTGGCCTGGCGGGTGGTCTGGCCCGAGGAGACGTCGATCAGGTCGCAGCCAGCCTCCTTGAACAGGCGGGCCATCTCCACAGCGTCGTCTGGGGTGTTGCCCCCAGGGGCCCAGTCGTGGGCGGAGATGCGCACCGAGATCGGCAGGTCTTGGGGCCATACGGCCCGCAGAGCCCGGAAGACCTCGAGCGGGTAGCGCATGCGGTTCTCCAGGCTACCGCCGTACTCGTCGCTGCGGCGGTTGGTCAGCGGGCAGATGAAGGCCGAGAGCAAGTAGCCGTGGGCGCAGTGCAGCTCGAGCCAGTCGAAGCCCGCCTCCACCCCCCACAGCGCCGCCCGCACAAACTCGGCCTTGACCCGCTCCATGTCTTCCCGGGTCATCTCGCGGGGAGTCTGGTTGTGGGGGCCGTAAGGGATGGGGGAGGGAGCTAAAAGCGGCCAGTTGCCCTCCGGCAGGGGCTCGT
This sequence comes from Meiothermus sp., assembly GCA_040290145.1. Classification (GTDB taxonomy): domain Bacteria; phylum Deinococcota; class Deinococci; order Deinococcales; family Thermaceae; genus Allomeiothermus. The sequence continues at coordinate 21,110 of PSML01000013.1, forward strand.
CCTGGGCTTCCCAGCCCACCTGGGTCGAGCCTTTAGGGCCGGAATGCCCGAGCTGCAGGGCAATTTTGGCGTCGGTATGCTGGTGCACAAAGTCCACGATGCGCCGGTAGGCCCGCATATGGGCCTCGCTGTACAGCCCCGCGCAGCCCGGCGTGATGCGACCGTCGGGGGAAGGGGCGGTCATCTCGCTGAAGACCAAGGCCGCCCCGCCCAGGGCCCTGGCCCCCAGGTGTACGAGGTGAAAGTCGCCGACCAGCCCATCTTTGGCCGAATACATGGCCATCGGTGAGACCACCACCCGGTTCTTAAGGGTGAGGCCCCGCAGCCGAAAGGGGGTGAACATGGGCGGGATGGGCCGGGGGGGCAGGCCCGATTTTTGCGCCAGCCAGGCCTCGTAGCCCTCGAGGTACCGCCGGTCGCGCAGCCTTAGGTTCTCGTGGGAGATGCGCTGCGAGCGGGTCAGCAGGCTGTAGGCGAACTGCTCGGCCTCAAAGTGGCTGTAGCGCTGTACGTTTTCGAACCACTCGGTGGAGTTGCGGGCGGCGTTTTGCAGCTTGAGCACCTCCACTTGGCGCACCTTTTGGTAGGCCTCCAGCACCTCTGGCAGGTGCGCTGGGGTCTGGCCCCGCCGCTCGAAGGTGCGGGCCAGCTCGATGGCGTCCTCGAGGGCCAGCTTGGTACCGCTACCGATAGAAAAGTGCGCGGTGTGGGCCGCGTCGCCCATCAGCACCACCGGCACCGCGCCGTTCCAGTGCACCCAGTTTTGGCAGACCACCCGGGGAAACTTGATCCAGATGGCCGAGCCCCGCAGATGGGCGGCGTTGGAGATCAGCCGATGGCCACCTAAGTGCTTGGCGAAGATTCGCTCACACAAGGCGATGCCCTCCTCCTGGCCCATCTGGTCCAGGCCCGCCTTCTGCCAAACCTCCTCGGGGGTCTCCACGATGAAGGTCGAGGTGTTTTCATCGAACTGGTAGGCGTGGGCCTGGAACCAGCCCCACTGGGTTTTTTCAAAGGCAAAGGTGAAGGCCGGAAACGGCTGGTGGGTGCCCAGCCAGACAAAGCGGCACCTGCGCACGTCCACATCGGGTTGGAAGGTCTGCTGGTATTTCTTGCGGATGCGGCTATTGATCCCATCGGCGGCGATGACCAGGTCGGCCCGATACTCCCGGGCAATGGCTTCGTCGTCGGCCACCTCGGTCTGGAAGACCAGGTTGACCCCTAGCTCCGAGCAGCGGCTCTGCAGGATATGGAGCAGCTTTTTGCGCGCTATGCCAATAAAGCCGTGCCCTTGCGAGCGGATGACCCGGCCCTTGAAGTGCACCTCGAGCGCGTCCCAGTGGTGGAAAGCCCGGCTGATCTGGAGGTAGGTGGGGTGGTCGGCTTTCTCTAAGTTCCCCAGGGTCTGGTCGGAAAACACCACCCCCCAGCCGAAGGTGTCGTCCGGGCGGTTGCGCTCGAGCACGGTGATTTCGTGGGCAGGGTTGAGCTTTTTCATCAGCAGGGCAAAGTAGAGGCCGGCTGGCCCACCCCCAATGCAGAGGATCCTCACAACCTACCCTCGCTTGCCCTCGGAATGACCATGCCAACCTCCCGCCCGCGGTTATTTGTTTAAACCTAAGATTTTTGGGCTTAAAGATAAGCTGCTGGGAAGGCCGGTATCGTGTTATAAAATACAATTTATACCGACAATAGATCTGACCTTTCCCCTTGAGACCCAACACCTAGGTGCAGGCCCATGCGGAGGACAAAGCCGGTGCTCTCCACCCCTTCTCCCTCGGAAGGGGTAGAGGGGGTGGGCCTGGCTAAAGGCCCTGGCCCCGGCGGAAGATCAGGGCCACCCCGCTGCGCGGCGAAAGGGGCGTCTCCCCGCTGCGGCCTTGCAGGAGGGGTACGGCGGGCGATCGGGCCACCTCGGCGCAGAAGGGCACGTCGTCCTCCAGCCCGGCTTGCTTGAGGGCCTGGGCCGCCGCCGAGAGGGTGAGGGGCTCCAGCGGATCGGGGTAGGTGCGCCGGGTGGAGAGGGCCACCAGCGCCCCATCCTCCAGGCTGTAGCTGCCCATCAACTGCAAAAACTCGGCCAGCACCCCGGCGGTGTAGGCATCATCGAGCCCCACCCGGCCCTCCTTGCCCGCGCAGAGCACCGCCACCTCCTCGGTGGCCAGTTCGTGGGCCAGCCGGGCCGCGGCATGGGCGTTGTAGAGCGAGGCCAAGAGCACGTGTTTGGCGCTTTTGGCGGCCAGGTGGGCGGCCTTGGTGCCGTTGGTGGTGCTCATCACCACGGTGCGCCCCCCCACCTGGGCCTGGAGGGCTTCGCGGGGGCTATTCCCCAGGTCGAAGCCCGGGGGTTTGAGCCCGCCCACCTCCCCGCTGGTGATCACGTCCTCGTCCTTGAAGGCCCGGGCCACCTCGAGGGAGGGGGTCAGGTAGAGGGCGCTGGCCCCGGCCTCCAGAAAAGCGGTGGCGGTGGTGGTGGCCCGGATCACGTCCACCACCAGCACCACGTCCGAAAACGAGAGTTCTTCGCGGGGGATCAGGTCAACCCGTAAGCGCATAGTGCTCCCTCAAGGCTTGGATATTCTCCTGGACGCTCGAGCGGGGGTTGAACACGCTCGAGCCCGCTACCAGGATGTCGGCTCCCGATACTTGGGCCACGGTCTGGGGGGTGATCCCTCCGTCGACCTCGATCCGGCAGGCTGGGTTGAGCCGGTCCCTCATGGCCCGCAGCTCGTGCAAGCGCTGGGTAGACCCCGGGATAAACCGCTGGCCGCCAAACCCGGGGTTGACCGTCATCAAGAGGGCCAGGTCGAGGTCGGGGAGTAGGGGCTCGAAAAAGGACAAGGGGGTGGCTGGGTTGAGGGCCAGCCCGGGCTTGGCCCCTAGCTCGCGGATCTGCTGTACGGCCCGGTGGGCATGGGGGGTGGCCTCGGCGTGGAAGGTGAGGTAAGTGGCCCCGGCCTGCACAAAGTCGGCCAGGTACTTCTCGGGCTCCACGATCATCAGGTGGACGTCCAGGGGGACTGTGGCGACCCGCCGGATGGCCTCCACCACCACGATCCCCATGCTCAGGTTGGGCACGAAGCGCCCGTCCATCACGTCCACGTGGATCAGGTCGGCCCCGCCCGCCTGGGCTTCGCGGACCTGTTCGCCCAAGCGGGTGAAGTCGGCGGCCAGCACCGAAGGGGCGATCCATACCGGGGTGGGTCGGCTCATGGGGCCTCCCCCTGGCCCCCTGACCAGCCCAGCGGCCCACATTGGTTCACGGCGGTGGCCGGGTGGCGGTTGCGTCTCATGGGTCTTAGGAACCGATTTTACCGAAGACCATACAAGACTTCTTCCAGGGCCGTGGTGTCCACGATCTCCACGTGCCCGCCGGCTACCCGCAGCAACCCCTCGTTCTTGAGGGCGTGGAGTACCCGCGTTACGGTCTCGCGGCTGGTGCCGGAGAGCTGGGCCAGCTCGAGGTGGGTGAGCTTCATCCGGCCATTCTCGCCAAAGCCTTGGCGGTAGAGCTTCAAGAGGGCGTAGGCCACCCGGCCCCGGGCCTCCTCGAAGGAGAGCACCTCCAGCTCCAGGTCGGCCTCGCGGAGCCTTTTGGCCAGGATCCCGGCGATGTTGTGGGCCACCTGCGGGTAGCGGCGGATCAGGCCCTGGTAGGCCTCGCGGTAGAGCACCAGCAGCACCGAGTCGGTGACGGTCTCGGCGCTGGCGCTGCGGGGCTCCTCGTCCAGGAGGCTCATCTCCCCGAAGACTTCGCCCGGGCCCAAGAAGGCAAAAACCCGCTCGCGCTCGTCGAGGTAGGTGCGGAAGATCCGCACCCGGCCCCCTTGCACCACGTAGAGCGCGGCCCCCAAGTCCCCGGCCTTGAAGACCGTGGCCCCTGCCGGGTAGAAGCGGGCGGTGAAGGCTTCCTGGGCGATCTCGAGCGCCTGAGGCGGTACCCCCTGGAAGAGCGGGGTCTGGGCCAGCAGGGTGGTGTCGCGCAGCATTGCCCCCACTCTAAGCGCCTCCGCCGGGTAAATGCAAGATACAAAGCCGGGCCACACATGTAGAAATCCCACCCATCGGGGCTTCGTCCTGACCCTATCTCCAGAGCAATGCGGACCGCCGGGTGGAATGAACCTTCTGGAGTGGGTTCAATCTGAAGCGGGGGGGCTCGAGCCAGGTTGGTATGCTCGAGGGGTGGTTTTGCGAACCCTCCATCTGGCCTACCGCTATCCCGAGGTCGAGCTATTCGGGAACCTCAACCTCGAGCTTTCCCCCGGCGACGTGCGGGTCATCCTGGGCCCCTCGGGCAGCGGGAAGACCACCCTCATTCACCTGCTGGCCGGACTGTTGGCCCTTCAAGAGGGCGAGGTGTGGTGGGGGGAGAAGAGCCTGCGCGGCCTAGACGAAGAGGCTTTGGCCCGGCTGCGGCTGGGTTACTTGGGCCTGGTGTTCCAGCACCACTACCTGATGGCCGAGCTGACCGCGCTCGAGAACGTGCTGGTTCCCGGCTATCTGGCGGGCCGGGTGGACCGGGGGTGGGGGCTCGAGCTGCTGGGGCGGGTCGGTCTGGCCGAACGCGCCCAACTGCGCCCTCGAGCGCTCTCCGGTGGAGAGCGGCAGAGGGTAGCGGTGGTGCGGGCCCTGTATCTGCGGCCCAGGCTGCTCTTGGCCGACGAGCCCACCGGCAGCTTAGACCGTAGGAACGCCGAGCGGGTGCTGAGCTTGATGCTCGAGCTGGCCCGCGACCTGGGGACCGCGGTACTGCTCGCCACCCACGACGAGCATCTGGTGCAGGGGCTGCCGGAGCTGCGCTTAGGAGTCTAAACCCTACCCCCCACCCCCCGCACCCTGTATCCTGTCTTGCGTATGGCACCCTTGCACGTGCGTGGAAAGCCGGGGGACGTGGCCCCTTTTGTGCTCTTGCCGGGCGATCCGGGCCGGGCCCAGTGGATCGCGGAGAACTTTCTGGAAAACCCCAGACCCTACACCACCTACCGCAGCCTGTTGGGCTTCACCGGCACCTACCGGGGCTTGCCGGTCTCGGTGCAGACCACCGGGATGGGTTGCCCCTCCACCGCCATCGTGGTGGAGGAGCTGGCCGGGCTAGGGGCCAGGGTGCTGGTGCGGGTGGGGACCTGCGGGGTCTTCAGCGATGCGCTCAAGGCCCCTGAACTGGTGGTGGCGCAGGCGGCGATCCCCCTCGACGGCACCACCCGGCAGTACCTGGGCGGTAAGCCCTACGCGCCGATCCCCGACTACGGGGTGCTGGAGGGGTTAGTCGGAGCGGCTCGCCGACAAAACTATCCTCACCACGTCGGGATGGTCGTCACCGAGGACGCCTTCTACTCCCCGCACCACGGCCAGGCCATGGCTCCGTTCGGGGCCCTGGCCGCGGAGATGGAGTCCTCAGCGCTCTTCCTCGTCGCCCGGATGCGGGGGATGAGGGCGGGAGCGGTGCTGGCGGTGGTCAATCAGGTGGGGGATGCCCAGTTCGTGGCCCCCGAGCTGATCCAGGAGGGGGTCAGCCGGATGACCAAGGTGGCGCTCGAGGCCTTTTTGCAGATAGAGGCCTAAAAGAGAAAGAGGAGGTAAGGCGATGGATCAAGAAGACCGCTTCACGCTCGAGGTTCCCGAGTTTCAACACCTCTCCTACACGGTGGAGGAGGGGATCGCCACCGTCACCATTCGCCGCCCTGAGGCCATGAACGCCCTGAATCAGGACGTGCTCTTGGAGCTAGCCCAGGTTACCGAGGTGATCGCCGAAGATCCGGAGGCCAGGGTGGCCATCTTCACCGGTGAGGGACGGGCCTTCGTGGCCGGGGCCGACATCGGCCAGATCGCTGGGCTCTCGGACGTGTTCGCGGCGCGAGAGTTCGCCCTGTTGGGTCAGGCCGTGTTCAACGAGATCGCCGCCCTGCCGGTGCCGACCATCGCAGCGGTGAACGGCTTCGCCTTAGGGGGCGGGCTCGAGCTGGCGTTGGCCTGCGACCTGCGGGTGGCGGGCCAGAAGGCCAAGCTAGGCCTGCCCGAGGTGGGCCTGGGGATCATCCCCGGTTTTGGCGGAACCCAGCGCTTGCCGCGTCTCATCGGGCGGGGCCGGGCGCTCGACCTGATCTTTACCGCCCGGCACGTCCCCGCTGAGGAGGCCCTGCAACTGGGCCTGGTCAACCGGGTGGCCGAGGATGCGCTGCAAGCCGCCCAGGAACTGGCCCGGCAGATCCTCAAGAACGGTCCGGTAGCCATCGCCATCGCCAAGGAATCGGTGTCGCGCGGGGAGAACCTGGATCTGGTGGAGGCGCTCGAGATCGAAGCGGACCTCTTCGGCCTGGCCTGCCAGACCCAGGATATGCAAGAGGGAACCCGGGCTTTCCTGGAAAAGCGCCCGGCGAAGTTCAGGGGGGAGTAGGTTGCCGTGTACGTCGTACGCCGGTGGATTGTCTGGGTATGACCTCGCCAGGCGTGAGCAAAACCGCCCATGGTGGCGTACCATGAGGTGTGCCAGAAGCTAACCTCAACGTGCAAGAACGCGTCGTCCTGGTCTCGAGCCCCAAGTCCAAGCTGTACCTGGAGGCGGATCAGTCCATCCGCGAAGCGCTCAAACATTACCCCCGGGCCCTCCAGGCCTACGAGATCCTCTATAACGACCCCGAGGCCAAAGCCCACTGGGACATGGCCAACTACATCACCATGCGCAAGCTGGGCTACAACGACCATGGGCGGGTCCACGCCATGCTCACCGGGGCGGCCAGCGTGGCCATCCTCTCCCTCATCGCGCCTTCAGGGGCCAAGCTCGACGTGGTAGAGAGCGGGGCCGGGAACCTCGAGGACGCTTTCTTGGTGGTCCTCCTCTCGACCATGCTGCACGACATCGGCAACCAGGTCCACCGGGTAGCCCACGAGGGCTTCAGCGTGATGCTGGCCATCCCCATGGTGGACCGCATCCTGGCGCAGATCTACCCCGACCCCGAGCAGCGGGTCAAGCTGCGCTCGTTCATCCTCCACAGCATCAACTGCCACGACCTCTCCCCCGAACCGCTCACCGTCGAAGGCGGTATCACCGCCGTGGCCGACGGCACCGACATCACCAAAGGGCGCGGGCGCAAGGCCTTTGCCCTGGGATCGGTGGACATCCACTCGATCAGCGCCCTGGCCGTAGACGAGGTGCACATCCTCAAGGGGGAGCGCACCCCGGTGGAGATCCAGGTGTACATGAACAACTCGGCGGGGATCTTCCAGGTCGAGGAAACCCTGACCAAGAAGGTTCTGCGTAGCCCGATCCGCGACCTGGTGAGCGTGGTGGCGATGACCCTCGAGGGCTCCGACAGCGACCAGCGCATCATCAAACGGGTGCGGTTGCACGACACCGAAGACCGCTTCGTCCTGGACTGAGCGTTGAAGCCCGCGATGACCGGCTGGAGGTGCTCTTTGTGGCTAGGCCAGGGCCTCGAGCTCTCCTAGCCAGCCCCCAATCACCTGGAAGGATCCCTCCCAAAACCCAGGGTCGGCAGGGTTGATCCCGGCTTTGGCCAAGATATTGTGCGGGGTGTCGGACTCGCCCGCAGCCAGGATCTCGAGGTACTTGGGCACGAAGGTCGGCCCCTCTTCGCGGTAGCGGTTATACAGGGCCAGCACCAGCAAGTAGCCGTAGGCGTAGCTGTAGCAGTAGAAGCGGTAGTGCACGAAGTGGGGGATAGCGCTCCAAGCCGCCCAGTCCCGGTCGGTGAACTCCATACTCTGCCCATAGAGCTTCCCGTTCTCCTGGCGCCAGAGCTGGTTGTAGAACTCGGCGGGCTGGACCCCCTCCTTGCGAGACTGCTGGGCCTGGAGCTCCCAGCGGGTATACATCACCTGACGGAAGGCCGTATTGACCGCGTCCTCGAGGCGATTGGCCAGCAGCACGGCGCGCTCTTCTTGGCTCCTCAGGCGCTTTAGGAGCAGGTCGTCCAGCAGGATCTCGGCGAAGACGCTGGCGGTCTCGGCCAAGGGGGTGGTGGCCCCGAAGTTGAGCAGGCGCTGGTGGCGCATCAACCTGTAGTGCAGGCCGTGGCCCATCTCGTGGGCCAGGGTGTGGGCCGAATCCAGGTCATCGGTGTGGTTGAGGAGCAAGTAGGGGTGGGTGCTGGGCAGCCCGCCCGAGCAGAACGCCCCGCCCCGCTTGCCCGGCTTGGGCAGCACGTCAATCCAGCGCCTGTCGAAGAACTCCTGGGCGATCTGCCTTAGCTTTGGGCTGAAGCGCCCTAGGGCCTCGAGGGTCATCCCCTTGGCCTCTTGGTAGCTCACCCTGGGCTCCTGGCCCCAAGGGGCCAGCCGGTCCGCGCTGGGCAAGCGCTCGAAACCCAGCCGCCGGGCCTTGAGCCGGTGATAGCGCTCGACCAGCGGGTAGTGGGCTTCGGTGACGGCCAAAAGCCCCTCGATCTCCTGGGGCGTTAGTTCGTCGTCGAGGGCGGTTTGGCCCAGCGGGTGGGTATAGCCCCGCAGCTCGAGGTCGATCAGCCGGTCTTGGAACATGGTGTTGAACACATGGGCCAGGGTGGGGGCTTCCTCGGCATATCCTCCGTAGAGGGCGGCGTGGGCCTCCCGGCGCACGGCGGGGTCCGGGTGGCGCAAGAGGGCGCGGGTCTGGGGGTCGTTGAGTTCCTTTGGCTCCCCGTCCACGGTCACCCGGAAGCGCAAACGGCTGGTGTACTCGGTGTAGAACTGGCTCCAAGCGCTCCTCCCGGTGAGGTTCTTGAGGTTGAAGACCCGCTCCTCCGGCTCCGAGAGGGTGTGGGGGGCGTAGGCCCGCAGCCGCGCGAGCCAGTGGTGGAGCTCGGCCAGCTCAGGGGCTTGGCGGAATTTTGCGAACGCCTCCTCGGGCAGGGCCTTCAGCTCGATCTGCGTGAAGAGCAAGGTGTTGTTGACCTCGGTGAGGGCCTGCCGGGCCTGGTCCTGCGCTCTCTTGATGGGGTCATCCTGGGTGTCGGTGGCGAAGGCCAGGTTGGCGAAGGTCAGGGGCTTGTAGGCCCGCTCGAGGATGGCCTCGTAGGTGCGCAGAGCCGCCTCGAGCTCGGCGGGGGAGAGGAGGGCCATCTTCCCCATGTAGCGCTCCCGAAAGGCCTTGGCCTGGGTTTTGGCGGTCTCGAGGTCTTGGGTGAACTGGGGGTCGGTGGGTGAGGCGTAGAGGTCGCTCAGGTCCCAGGTGAGGTCTTGGGTCTGTTCCACAGGGGCGAGTATACCGGCTGATCTTGAGAATTCTGCGATCGGGCAAATGCCGCTACCCCGCAAGGCCAAATTCGCACTAAACCCCTCGGCGGGGCCAGCGGTGGTAGGCGAATAGGATCAGGAATACGAGGCCCAATAGAGGCTCGGGGCGGAAGAGGCAGGAGAGGGCAAAGGCGTGGAAGAACAGCGGCTCGAGCCCCCGGGTGGGCTGCCGCCCGAACACCTTGAGGAGGGTGCGGCCCTGCTTCAGCGCGAGCAACAAGAGGTAAAACCCATACCCCGCCAAGCCAGCCAGAGGGGGAACCGGGGTGTTGAGCAGGTTCAGCGCCACGCTCCCCCAGGCCAATACGCGGGCTGCCGCGAGCAGCAAGTCGGTGGCGCCTTCCTCGAGCGAGGCTTCCAGCTCGAGGGCTGCCCAGCTTTCCTCGGGCTGCCCCAGGTGGATCCGCCGCCCCTCGTGAGCGCCCAGGTAGGTGGCGGGGTCGGTGACGCCCAAAGCGAGGAGCGCCCCAGGGTCGCGCTTGAGGGCCATGAAGGCCCAGGGGTCCAAGGGGAGCCAGGCCCCCTCGTGCCAGACCTCGAGCCAGTGGTGAAGCTTCCCGTCCAGCAACACCCCTACGGCCCGGCGCACCCGATACCCCTCCCCCTCGAGCCGAGCCTTGGCCCACTCGCTCACCACCCGGGCCGATGCCTCGGGGGCCTCTTCCAGCAGCTCGGCCAGGTAGGCCAGCTTTGGGCTGCCCACTGGCTCGAGGCGGGCCTCGCCCCGCACCCAGACCTCCTGCTTGGGCTTGAGCCTGTAGCTGCTGAAAAGGTCGTCCCCCACGAGCTGGGTCTGGTCCGGGCGGAAGGAGAGCGAGACCCCCCGTACCCGCTGGCCGGGCCGGTCGGTGGGGATGGGAAGGAGCACCGGGAGGGCCTCGCTGCGAAGGTTTTTGAAGCTGAGGCTAAACCGGACGCGCATTATCTCTCGAAGCCCTCGAGCAGCATCTCCACGAAGGCATCGGCCACCTGCCGGGCGCTCAGGCGGCCCTGGGGATTGAACCACTGGTAGGCCCAGTTGGCCCCCGAAAGGGCCAGCACCGCGGCCAGCTTGGGATCCAGGTCTTCACGGAACTGGCCGCCCTGGATCCCCTCGGCCAAGATCTCCCGGTAGACGTTTTCTACCCGGTCCCGCCGAAGGGCGATGGATCGGTAGCGCTCCGGCGAGAGGTGCTTCCACTCGTTGAAAAACACCGTGGCCAGGTCTTTGTTGCGGGCCACTACCTCGAGGTGGCCTTCCAGGGCCAGCCGCAGTTTTTCCGGTGGGGGGGCGCTCGAGGCCAGAACCGGTGCTAGCGCCGTGTCAAACTCGTCCGCAGCCCGGTTAACGATCTCCCACAAGAGTTCTTCCTTGCCCTCGATGTGGGCGTAGAGGCTTCCTCCCTGGATGCCCAGCTCGCGGGCCAGGTCGCGCATCGAGGTACCGTGGTAGCCCCGGCGGCTGAACAGAGCCCCGGCCCGTGCCAGGATTTCCTCACGGCGGTTCATAGCAAACAATCGTTAGTCTACCCGATGATCCCTCGCCCCTACACTCCTTGACGCACCTGGGGCTTGCGCCTACAATAGCGTTTGCCGTAGAGCGGGTTTCGATCCGCCTCCTGTGGTGAGTGTAGCTCAGCCGGTTAGAGCACTGGTCTGTGGAACCAGGGGTCGTGGGTTCAAGTCCCATCACTCACCCCAAGCAGGTTGCAGAGCACAGGGGTCAGGGCTAGGGCGGCGCCTTTCTGACCCCTGTACCTGCGAGGATGGTGGAATTGGTAGACACGCCAGACTTAGGATCTGGTGCCGCAAGGCGTGGGGGTTCAAGTCCCCCTCCTCGCACCACGCAGCTAGACGTCCAAACCGCCCCCGGCGAGCTCCCGTCGAAGGCGACTGGGTTGGTTCGCGCTCATCCCGGTATGCGTTGGCGATTGGTGGATTTGCCCCAAACCTGAGCCCGGTTGGCCAAAGGAGCGGTATAGGTTGTACACTGTTGCCTTGGTAACGACGGTGCACCACAGATCAGCGGTGCGCAAAACGAAGGGGTGTCAAGGTGGCAGAGATTCTCGAGCGTGAAGGGTATCGGGTAAAGCTCAAAGTCGAGGTTCCGGCCGCGGAGGTCAACAGGGCCTACGAGGCCGTGGTGCGGGAGTATGCGGGCAAGGTGCGGATTCCGGGGTTTCGCCCCGGCAAGGCCCCAGCCAAGGTGATCGAAGCCCGGCTGGGCCGGGAGAGCCTGCTGGAAGAGGTCAAGGAGCGGCTCCTCGACACCAGCTACCCCAAGGCCGTGAAGGAACTCGAGCTGTTGCCGGTGGGGGTCAAGCTGCTCGAGGCCCACCTGGAGAGAGGCCAGCCCTTTACCTATGTGGCCGAGGTGGAGAACTACCCCGAGGTCAAACTCCCCGACTGGCGCGGGTTCAAGCTCGAGGTTCCCCCCATCGAGGTGACCGACGAGATGGTGGAGCAGGCCCTGCAAGACCTGCGCACCCGCTACGGCGAGCTGGTGCCGGTGGAGCGTCCCATCGAGGCCAAGGACCAAGTGTTCATCGAGACCGAGGATGGAGCCCGCTTCCCCATAGACATGGAGAAGGCCCTCGAGCACGTCAGGGAAGCCCTGCTGGGCAAGTCCACCGGCGACGAGGTGATGGTGCCGGTCAAAGACGGCGACGCCGTGGTCAAGGAACTCAAGACCAAGGTGCTCGAGGTCAAAGCCCTGCAACTTCCCGAGCTCGACGAGGAGTTTGCCAAGACCGTGGGCGAGGAGAGCCTGGAGGTGCTGCGCGGCAAGGTGCGCATGAGCCTGGAGGCCCAGGCGGCCCGCACCGTGCAGGAGGCCAAGGCCCAGCAGCTTTTGCAGAGGCTGGCCGATGGGCTCGAGGCGGAGATCCCCCCCACCATGCTGAACCACGAGCAGCAGCACCTCCTCGAGCACCTGGCCGAGGACTTGCAAAAAGAGGGGACTACCTTGCAGGACTACCTCAAGGGGCTCGAGGACCAGGGCAAGCTGGAGGAGTTCCGCACCGACCTAAAAACCTCCGCCGAGGGGCGCATCCGCCGGGCTCTGGCCAAGGAGAAGCTGCAAGAAGAACTCGGCACCGAGCTATCCGAGGAGGAATGGGAGGCCTACCTCGCCGAGATGGCCCGCGCCTACCGCACCAACCCGGCGAGCCTGAAAAAAGAGCTGGGGGAGGAGTCGCTCGAGCGCCTGCGGGTGCAGCGCTTACAGGACAAGGCCCTGGCCGAAGCCCTGCAGAAGCTCGAGGGTTAGCCGGCGGTAGGTCTCACGTCAAAAGCTCGGTTAGCGTATGACGTGCGACTTTCGTGGAATGTGCCCCGGTGTGTTGAACACACCTGGGATTATCACGAGAATGAGGCTGAAAATTCAACGTAAGCGATGGCCCTTTGTCCCGAAGGTTCGCACTTAGAATGGGAGGCAGTATGGTAGTTCCCTACGTCATCGAACAGACCGCCCGGGGAGAGCGCGTTTACGACATCTACTCCCGCCTTTTGAAAGACCGCATCATCTTTCTGGGTACCCCCATTGACTCCGCGGTCGCCAACACCATCGTGGCCCAGATGCTCTTCCTCGATGCGCAGAACTCCCAGCAGGACATCCGGCTCTACATCAACTGCCCCGGCGGGGAAGTGACCGCGGGTCTGGCCATTTACGACACCATGCAGTTCGTGCGTTCGCCGGTCTCGACCATCTGCGTGGGGATGGCGGCTAGCTTCGGGGCGGTGCTATTGGCCGCGGGGGCGCCGGGCAAGCGCTACGCCTTGCCGCACGCCAACATCATGATCCACCAGCCCTGGGTCTCGGGTGGCTTGGGCGGCCAGGTCTCGGACATCATGATCCGGGTGGAGGAACTCGCCAAGAACAAACGACTGCTCAACGAGATCCTGGCCAAGCACACCGGGCAGCGGGTGGAGAAGGTCGAGCGCGATACCGACCGCGACTATTTCATGAGCGCCCAAGCCGCCAAGGAATATGGCATCATCGACCAAGTGGTGACCCATGAAGCGGAGTAAACCCGCTTGTAGCTTCTGCGGTCGCCAGCACCCCGAGGTAGCCCACCTCATCGAGTCGCCGTTGGGCGAGGTGTACATCTGCAACGAGTGCGTAGGGCGGGCGGTGCAGATCCTCGAGGACGAGTCCCCCAAGCAACGCTTCCAGGGGCCGCAGCGGCTTCCCAAGCCTGCCGAGATCAAGAGCTTCCTCGATGAGTACGTAATCGGTCAGGAATGGCCCAAACGGGCGCTTTCGGTGGCGGTCTACAACCACTACAAGCGCCTGATGCATCCCGAGGTCGAGATCCAGAAATCGAACATCCTGCTGATCGGCCCCACCGGGACCGGCAAGACCCTGATGGCCGAGACCTTGGCCCGGATGTTGGATGTGCCCTTCGCCATCGCCGATGCCACCACCCTCACCGAGGCTGGCTACGTCGGCGAGGACGTGGAGAATGTGATCCTAAGGCTGCTGCAGGCCGCCGACTTCGACGTCGAGGCTGCCGAACGGGGCATCATCTACATCGACGAGATCGACAAGATCGCCCGCAAGTCGGAGAACCCCAGCCTGACCCGCGACGTCTCGGGCGAAGGGGTGCAGCAAGCCCTGCTCAAGATCATCGAGGGGACCCTGGCCAACGTCCCGCCCCAGGGCGGGCGCAAGCACCCCCACCAGGAGTTCGTGCAGGTCAACACCAAAAACATCCTCTTCATCCTGGGTGGGGCCTTCGAGGGGCTGGACCGCATCCTCAAGGCCCGGGTGGACCAGCACCCCATCGGCTTCACCAAGGCCAAGTTCGCCCCGGAGAAGCTCGAGGTCATCCCCGAAGACCTGGTGCGCTTTGGTCTGATCCCCGAGTTCGTGGGGCGGGTTCCGGTGGTGGTGGGGCTGGACGCGCTGGACGAGGATGCCCTGGTGCGCATCCTCACCGAGCCCAAAAACGCCTTGGTGCGCCAGTACCAGGAGCTCATGCGGATGGAGGGGATCGACCTCAAGTTCACCCCCGCGGTGCTTCGCGAGGTGGCCCGCCGGGCGCTCAAACGCGGCACCGGGGCGCGGGGCTTGCGCGCCGTGATCGAAAAGGCCATGGTGGACCTGATGTACGAGGCCCCCGGCTCGGGGGTGTGGGAGATCACCCTAGACCTCCCGCACCTAGATAGACCGCTGGCGGCCCTGGAAGAAGCCCGGCTGCGGCAAGCTTCGTGACGACTCCCCGTTCTGAAGGACGGGGCTTCGCGGTTCTCGCGGGACGGCCCACGCCGCACCCATCCCCGCAGGCTCCGTCCGAGCCCTGGCCAGAATATAGCGCATCCGTCGCCCGCTATGCTATGGGGGAGTCCATGTATCTCACGGACTCTCAGTCCGGGGGATTATAGCTCCCCCACACCCCCTCTTTTCTCTAAGCGACGGCCCGGAGAGCGCCTCCCTGGGCGATATCGCTCGAGCGGTAGGGGTGCTGGTTTCGCCGCGCCGCCGAATCATCCCTTGCCCCTGCTGAACTCACAACAGCGCGCAGGGTCCACTTTCAAAGTTCAGGGTTGTTTGGGCGCCGGGGTGCTCTCCCCGCCTTGCGCGGGGGGGCTGGTTTTGCCGGCCAAAGCGTTCTCGATGCGCTCCTTCCACTTGTCGTAGGGCACGTACCCATCGTCGTAGAGCTGGCCGTTGACGTAGAAGGTAGGGGTGCCGCGCAGGGCGAGCCGGGTGGTGAGGTCGCGATCGGCCAGGACTCCGGCCCGTTTGGAGCCCGAGCGCAGGCAGTCGGCGAAAGGCCCCGCAGGGATCCCCAGTTGGCTGGCCAGGTCAATCAGGAACTGGTCGAGCGCAGGCCCACTGAGCCCGCCCCACAGCCGCTGAGCCCGGAACAGCACCTCATGGTAGTCGCGGTAGCGGCCCGCGTCGGCAGCGCAGGCGGCAGCCTCCCCGGCCCGGATCACATTGTCCTGGCCGGTAAAGGGGAAGTCGCGGAAGACGTAGCGCACCTTGCCGGTGTCCACGTAGTCGCGGAAGATCTCCGGCACGTTGCGCAGGGCGTGGTCGGCGCAGTGCGGACAGAGGTAGTTGGAGAAGTCCACGATGGTGACCTTGGCGCTAGGGGAGCCGAAGACGAAGCGGGCCCCGGCGGCGGGGTCGGCAGCCTCCGGTTTGGGCCGCAAGAACACGAAGAGCACCACCGCGAGCACCACCGCGATCGCCGCAACGATCAAGAACAGCCCGCGCTGAGAGTTCTGCTTGGTCTTTTGCATCACCGCATTCTACCCGGGTTTCTGAGAAGAACGGTGGCTTGGCCGGTAAGGGGACTGCCGGGCCTGGCCCTCTTGGGTGAGGTAGAAGGGCAGGGCGTCGGTGGAGACCATGGTCTCCTGCTGGATGGCCTCGAGCAGGTCCTTGGGCAGCACGAACATGGCCTCGATGAAGGAGGCGTTGAGGTGGCGCAGGTTCAGGCCGCGTTCGCGGATGCGGGTCTCCAGAATCCCCTCGGAGAAAGCCGCCGGGTCGAAGGCCTCGGAGGCCAGGATGAAGCCGAAGTTGAGGAAGAAACCGGGGATGTAGTTGCGGTAGGTGCGGGTGTGGCGGAACACCGCGCGCACGGTGCGGTGGATGACCGGGTGCTGGCGGTGGTGGGTCAGGAGCAGCATCCCGGCCTGCATGGCGATCACCCCGCCGGGGTTGAGCCTGCGCTTGGCCAACTCGTAGAACTCCAGCGTGAACAAAAGCCGGGCCGGGTTGTCCTCCCCGACGGGGTCGTTGAGGTCGATGAGGATCACGTCATAGGTCTCGGGGTGGGTCTCGAGCCAGCCCCGCGCGTCTTCGGCGATCACCGTGGCCCGAGGGTCCTCGAAGGCCCCCTGGTGCCACTCCGGCAGCAGGGTCTTGGCCATCTCCACCAACTCGTCGTCGATGTCGCACATCACCGCCCGCTCGACGGTCTTGTGCTTCAAGACCTCGCGGAGCGTGGCCCCCTCGCCGCCCCCCACGATGAACACCGACTTGGGCTCGGGGTGGGCCAGCATGGCCGGGTGCACCAGGGTCTCGTGATAGATGTACTCGTCTTGCTCGGTGGACTGTACGTCCTTGTCCAGCACCAGCACCTTGCCGAAGGCCGCGGTCTCGAAGATGAAGTAGTCCTGGAAGCGGGTTCGCCCCGAGGCCAGGACCTTGTTCATCCGCCGGGCGATGGCCTCGTAAGGGGTGACCTGCTCGAGGTAGTACATTCCATATTCCATATGCGCCTCCTGAGAGGTGAGGATGGGCGGGCCCGCGCTCCCCTTTAGGCCTGTTGCCCGTCCTTCGGATTATGCCGCCGGATCTGGTGCTCGTTGGGCCGCCAATACTCGAACGAGGACTCCTCGCGGGCCCCGAAGGCCCGGGCCAGGCCGCGCAGTACCCCCTCGGGGTTCACCCCGGACTGGTAGAAATACAGATCCAACGCTGCCGCTGCGCCGTCCTCGGGCCAGGTGTGGAGCATCACCGCCGCCACCGGGCTGACGATGGCCGCCGAAAGCCCCTGGGGGTAGAACTTGTACACCACTCCTTGTACAGAGGCAGTCGGGGCACCCAGCTTCACCACCGCGTCTCTGAGGGCCGTCTCGACCAGGCGGGGGTTCTCCAGCACCTCGAGGTTGCAGCCGTAGATCTCGGCCACCCAGCGGCCTCCGGGTACGCCCGGGGGGTTTTGCTCAGGGACACCTTCGCCTGCCACGAGCGGTTATCTTACCACACCCGTTCAGCCCCATCAGGGCCAGGCTGCACGCCGCCATCAGGACGCTGACCCCATCGAGCGGGGCAGCGTCGCCCCGCAACCATCCCAGGGGGGTGGGGAAGGGAAGCCCAACGCTGCGGGTCAGCACGAACAGGGTCAAGATCGCCCCGTTCAGCCATAGCCCCACCCGCCACACCGCCGGGCTCTCCTCGGCCATCAGGCCTAGCTCGATCAGGATCAGAAAAAAGGCGAAGGCCGCTTGCAAGGCCATCCCGAACAGGAAAAATTGGGCATAGAGGGCCTGGGCCGAGAAGGGGTCGGAAGCCCCGAAGCCCCCACAGAGCCCGCCCCCCAGCGGGGTCTTGGCCCAGCCCAAAAGCTGGAGCAGAAAAGGCAAAAGCGAAAGCCCGATGATCCAGCGCCGCGCCTGCACAGCCCCATGCTGGGGGATATCCCCCCTCGGCTCAAGGGACTTAAGTTACCACCTCTGGCCCAAGCCGCCCCCCCGTGGGGCTAATTGGCATCCCGTCCAAAGTATTCCCCCAATTGGTCTCGGGTGATCAGCACCTCGCGGGGCTTGGAACCCTGGTGGGGACCCACGATGCCCATCGCCTCGAGCGCGTCCACCAGCTTCCCCGCCCGGGCGTGCCCCACCGAGAGCCGCCGCTGGAGCCGGCTGACCGAGGCGTACCCCTCCTCGATCACGATCTCGGCAGCCTTCTTGAGCAGCGGGTCGCCAAAGTCTACCTCGCCCGTGGGGCCCCCGCCGTCGGAGCCCAGTTGCGGCCCTTCGAAGTCGGGGCCGTAGCGCTCGGCGAAGGAGTCCTCGAAGCTTTGCACGCGCAGGAAGTCGGCGATGCGGTGCACCTCGCCCTCGGAGAGGAAGGGCCCTTGCAGACGCACCGGCTTGGGCAAGCCCGGCTGGTGGTAAAGCATATCGCCCTGGCCCACCAACCGCTCGGCCCCCACGGTGTCGAGGATGGTCCTCGAGTCGAAGCCGGAGGATACCGCGAAGGCCATCCGAGCCGGGATGTTCACCTTGATCAGCGAGGTCAGGATGTCCACCGAGGGGCGCTGGGTGGCCAGGATCAGGTGCATCCCGGTGGCCCGGGCCATCTGGGCCAGGCGCAGGATGGCCTGCTCAACCTCCTTGGGGGCGGTGATCATCAGGTCGGCCAGCTCATCGATGACGATGACGAGGTAGGGGAGGGGTTCCTCCCCTGCGGCGCGCATCTTCTCGTTGAACTGCTCGAGGTTCCTGGCCCCCACCTGGCTCATCATCTTGTAGCGCCGCTCCATGTGGGCCACTGCGCCGAGCAGCACCCCAGCGGCATCGGCGGGGTTGGTCACGACGGGGCGAACCAGGTGGGGGATGCCCTCGTAGGGGGTGAGCTCCACCATCTTGGGGTCGATCATCAGGAAGCGCAGCTCGGTGGGCAAGAATTTGAAGAGCAGGCTGGTGATGAGGGTGTTGACCGCCACCGATTTACCCGAGCCGGTGGAGCCGGCGATGAGCAGGTGGGGCATCTTGGCCAGGTCACGCACCCAGACCTCTCCCTCGATGCTTTTGCCCAGCACCAGCGGCAGGCGGTCCCGGCTGCGGGCGAAGTTGGGGTGTGCGATGGCCTCGCTGTAGCGCACCAACTCCCGCTCGGCGTTGGGAACCTCGAGCCCGATCACGCTCTTGCCGGGGATGGGGGCCTCGATGCGCACCGATCCGGCGGCCAGGGCCCGGGCCAGGTCGTTGGCCAGGTTGGCCACCCGGCTGATCTTCTCGCCGGGGGCGGGCTCGAGTTCGAAGCGGGTCACGGTGGGTCCGCGCGACCAGGCCACCACCCGGGCCTCGATGCCGAAGCTCTTGAGGGTAGCGTCAATGGTGTCGGCCAGCCGGCGGGTGGCTGCCTCGAGCGCCTTGGGGTCATACTTGGCGGGCTCGGGGGGGTCTAAGAGCCTGGTGTCGGGCAGGGTTAGGGCGGTGGTGGCGGGTTGGGCCGAGCCTCGGGCCGGTTTGTTGGCCTTGGGGATGGGGGCCGATTTTACTGGCTCGGGGAACACCACGTCGAAGTCAAGCTGGAGGTCATCCTCCTGCGTATCTTTGGGCTTTGGGGGGGCTTCCACCCAAGCCGGGGGCGAGGCCGCGAGCCCGCCCGCCAAGAGGATCCGTAGCCCGCCGGGGTGGGCCTCCTCCGGGGTGCCCTCGAGCCACTCCACCCACCTCAGCCAGGCGTCGGTGCGCCCCTCCAGGTCGGGGGTCAGCCGGTCTAGCTCGGCCCACTGCTCTAGCCGCTCGCGGTGGCGCTCCCAGGCGGCGAAGAGGGCCTTGACCTCGAGCCTTGCGCCCAGGGATTTTTCGGCGACCTCGGCCCCTTTGCTCAGGCTCTGGGCCTTCTGGATCAGCGTGGCGGCCTCCAGCTTGAGGGCCGCGCGGCGCTCCTCGAGGGCCTTGGCCAGCTCCCCGGCTCCAGCCACCGGGGCGCCCAGGGCCTGGGCCAGCCGCTCCAGGCGGGGGATCAGCGGGCGGGGCTCAGCCTTGATCTGGGTGGAGAGTTCCTGGGCCCGTTCATGCAGAAAACCCTCCAGCGTAGCCTGGTAACT
>PSML01000014.1:0-40374 GCA_040290145.1 Meiothermus sp.
GGGAGGCGTTGTTGCTCGAGCCAGCCCAAGACCTCGGATTCAGAGGCCGCCAGCGTCCGCAGTGAGAAGACCGCCCCGGTGCTGTTGCGGATGGCCTGGGGGCTGTAGGGATCGGCCCCACCCACCACCAGCACCGCGTCGGCCCCGGCAGCGTCCGCCGAGCGCAGCAAAGCGCCCAGGTTGCCGGGTTTCTCCAGCCCCACGGCCACCAGGATCAGCGCGTCGGGCCGAGGCTTATAATCCTCCAGGGTTTGCTGCGGCATCCGGGCCAGGGCGATGAGCCCGGCTGGACTATCCCGCACGCTGAGCTTTCCCAACACCGCTTCGGAGACCTCGAGGGGCGATAGCCGATCGACCCGGCGCAGCGCGGCGTACACCTGCTGCTCCTCGGGGTTCATCCGGCCTTCGCAGACCAGGGCTTGCTCGAGTTCGATTCCAGCCCGTAGGGCCCGCTCGATCTCGCGGGCTCCTTCGATCAGGAAACGTCGTTGGCGCTCACGGTGTCTGCGCTCGAGGAGCCGGGCGAGTTCCTTGACGCGGGGGTTGGCGGTGCTGGTGATGCGCATACCGAGCCTACGCTACCTCTAGGCCGGGCCAAAGCAGAAGGCTCCTGGGGGCATAACGCGAACCTGTGGGGTTCCCGCTCACGTCGGCGATCCGCCCTGATCGGCGGTGGCCAGCACTGCTCCTAGCGCGGTGGCTGCTCCGGCGCGCGGCGGGATGAGGGGTCGGGGTTCGGCCTGGTAGAACTCCCACACCGCCAGGATGGACTTGCGGACTGGCTCCAGGTCGGGCAGGTGGCCCACCACCACCACCTGGCGCAGCCCGGCAGCCCTGGCCGCGTTGAGGGTGATCACCCCGATCACCTGGCCCACCATCACCGCCAGCCCGGCGGCGAGGTCTTCGCGCCGGGGAGGATCGGGAAGGCTCCCCACCTTGCCGAAGTTAACCGCGGTGGCGGAGGCCGGGAGGTGGCCGATCCCCCCGCCGATGGCGTCCTCGAGGGTGGAGTCCACCCTGGCGGGGTCTCCTAGGGCGGCCAGGTGGGCCACGTCGAGCGGGTGGCTGGTCCCGATCAAGAGCCTGGCCAGCCCCAGCAGGGTTCCCCCGCCCACCGCGCTCCCGGTGAGGTGCTGGGCCTGGCGGCCCCGGGCCGCGATCAACGCGGTCCCGGTTCCCGCCGAGACCACCAGGGCCTCTTCCAACCCGGCCAGGGCCAGCCCTCCGCGCCCCACCGCCTCGACCTCCCCGGCCTTATGGATGGGAACCCCCTCGACCTCGCTGGGCAGCGTGCGGTGAAGGCCCCCGGTGGTGGCGATGGCCTCGAGTTCGCCGATCTCCCGGTTCCCTGCGGCCAGGGCCTGGTGCAACAGGGCTTCGCTGGCCGGGCCAGCGCGGTGCAAAACCCAGTGCTCGAGCAACTCCCCCCCGCGCACCAGCACCACGTCGGTGTTGGTGAGGCCAAAATCAATCCCCAGTCTCAAGCCGGGCATGGGACTATGGTAAACCGCTGTCCACCTCGTTTACCACGACTCAGGCCAGCAGGATCTCGGCTCCCTCGAGCTGGTATCCCTCGCTGGCCGCCCACAAGCTCAGGCGGATCTCGCTCACCTCGGGGAGTTCTTCCACCAACCTTGATACCCGCAGCAGCAAGTCTTGCAAGGCGCTCGGGTCAACGTGCCCCTGAAGTGCCCGCAGCATCTCCAGGGCGTCTTTGTCGGTGAGCGGGGTGATGCGGGTGTCGAGGGTCTGGGGTCCTAGGGGAAGATCCACCAGCTCGAGCGAGAGCACCGGCCCAAAGAGGGGGTCGTGCCGTACCGAGACCGCCAGATGCAGTCTGGCCGGGGAGGGCGGGGCGGGCGTCCCCAGCGTGAGCCCGAAGGCCGCCAACAAAGACCGGGTGGGCTCCGCTGCGAGCTTACCCTTCCCGGCCTGCCGCACCAGGGCCCGGGCTAGCTCCTCCTGCGGCTCGAAGTCCGGGATCTCGCCCAGGGGTTGGGCCCGCCAACGGGCATACTGCACGGTCAGCGAGAGGGCCCGGGCCGCCGACTCGGGAAAACGATATACCGGAACCCGTTCGTTCCCGACGAACACCCGGGGCCTTCCTCCGGTCATGAAGCAGGCCAGCACGGTTTTATCGCTACCCGCGGCTCGAGCCTCGGCCAAGGCCTGCCGCAACGCCTCGGCTACGGCCTCGGTGGGGGCGAAGCCCATCGGCACGAAAAGGGCCAGCGCACTGTCGTAGGCCGGGTCGGCCAGCACCTTGGCGGCGGTCTCGCGGTACTGAAGGGGGGTCGCGGCGCTCCCCAGGTCGAGGTGGGTGGCCTCGAGCCCGGCAGCCCGTAGGGCTTCCACGGCCAGGGTGCCGGGGCCGCTGGCGTTGGAGACCAGCGCTACCCGGGGTCCTGCCGGGAGCGGTTGGTAGGTGAGGAGGGCCGCGGTGTCAAAGACCTCTTCCAGGCTATCGGCCCGGATTACCCCGGTCTGGCGGAAGAGGGCCTCCACCCTGGGGTCGCGACCGGGGCGCACCACCAGGATGGGTTTTTGCCGCCCCACCCGCCGCGCCAGCCGGGCGAAGCGGCGCGGGTTGCCAAAATTCTCTATGTAAAGCAGGATCACCCCCGTCTCGGGGTCGTCCTCCCAGAACTGGATGAGGTCGTTCGAGCTGACGTCGGCCTTGGCCCCCAGGCTGACAAAGCTGGAGAGCCCCAGGCCCATCTCGCGGGCGTACTCGAGCACCGCCAGCCCCAAGGCCCCGCTTTGCGAGGAGAGGGCCAGCCGCCCCCAAGGCGGCATCCCGGCCAGCCCGGCGGCCAGCCGCACGTCAGGGTGGGTATGTACCAGGCCCAGCGAGCCCGGCCCCACCAGGCGCATCCCGTAGCGCCCGCAGACCTCGCGCAGTTCCCCGATCTGCCTTTCGGATAGCCCTGCCGTGACCACCACCAAAGCCCGCACTCCGCGCTGGCCACAGGCTTCGGCGGCGGAGATGACCTGATCCGGCGGAACCGTGATCACCGCCAGATCCACCGGCCCGGGGATGGCCTGCACCGAGGGGTAGGCCAGGATCGAGCCCACCACCAGCACCTCGCCGGCGGCTTGAACCGCTGCCGGGTTCACCGGGTAGACCGGCCCGGCGAAGCGGCTCCTGACCAGGTTCTCCAGCACCCGGTAGCCCACGCTGTCGGGGTCGCGCGAGGCCCCCACCACCGCGACGCCCCTGGGCCGGAAGAAAGGCTGCAAAGAGGCTATGGTGGCAATTCGCTCGCGCAGCTCGAAGCGTTCCACCATTTTGGCGTTGGGTTCGATCTCGAACTCCACCTCCACCTCGCCGGACTCGCGCTCGGTCTTGACGTTGAACCCCGAGGAGCGGAAGACCTCGAGCATCTGGCGGTTTTCCGCCAGGGTGAAAGCGTGAAAGCGGCGGATCCCGCGCCGGGCCGCGATCAAGGCCAGGCGCTCCAAGAGCAGGGTTCCCAGGCCCTTGCCCTGGTACCAGTCGTCCACCAGAAAGGCCACCTCGGCGGAGAGGGCGCCGGGGCCTTCTTGCACGTACTCCCCGGTAGCGATCACCCGAGGAGGCTCCCCGGCCAGCACCAGCAGCGTGACCTT
This sequence comes from Meiothermus sp., assembly GCA_040290145.1. Taxonomy (GTDB): domain Bacteria; phylum Deinococcota; class Deinococci; order Deinococcales; family Thermaceae; genus Allomeiothermus. The sequence continues at coordinate 3,610 of PSML01000014.1, forward strand.
ATCCTCGCCAGGGGTCTGCCTGAGCAGGAGGTCGGCCCCGGTCTCGGGGTTCACCTCGGAGAAGAAGCGGAAGCTGCGGGCTTGGGGGGAGAGGCGCGAGAGCAACTCGACCAGCAAGGGCCGGTCGGCAGGGGTGGCGGGCCGCAGCAGGGCGGTGCGCCCGTCCTTGAGCAGGATGGGGCCTTGCTCAAGGCCATACTGCGGCATCGGGGCGGGGTAGTAGCGCTCAGGCATCCTGGACCTATTGTGCAGGCCCTGGGGCAAAAAAGGGAATCCGATCGGCTCCCGCTCGAGCCGGTCGGCTTGTGGGGCCTCGGGACAGTGGAAAATGGGCCGGCGGGCCCGTAAGCTTGGGCTGTGATTTTCCGTTTGCGCGAAGCCAAAGATAAAGGCGAGGTCGAGTGGCTGCGGCGCCTCGAGGCCGCCGGGCTCCCCGTAGCCCCCACCCTGGTGCTGGGTTTTCAGGGGCCGGACTCGCTCGAGAACGAGTTTTACGCCTTGGCTAACCTCCCCGAGCAGATCCGCTGGGCCTTTGCTGGAGTCTTTGGAGTGCGGATTGACGAGGAGCGGCTCGAGGCGGCCTGTGCCCAGGCCGAGCGGCTGATGCGCGAGAGCTACCTGCTCCCCGAGCGCGCCGACGAGCTGCGCCGGGCCTTGCCCGATGGCCCCTTGCTGGTGCGCTACGCCGGGGAAGCCCCTTTTGCCCTGGTGCCTGGCCGACAGGAGGCGCTGTGGGCCTTGAAGCGGCTGTGGGCCAGCCGCTGGGAGGTAGACGCGGTGCTGGAGCGCGCTCCCCAGCTCTCCCCGCCCGAAGTCCCCAGCCTCATCCAGCAGGTCTCCGCCCTGCCGGACGCCGACCAAGACCGCTCGGCCCGGGCCTCCCAAGCTCTTGGAAAAGAGGTTCGGGTCTGGAGCGCGGACGACAGGATCGTCTGGGTCGCCGAAGCCTAAGCCCGGGGGCTCATCCCAACGCCAAAAACACCACCCCCAGCACCATCCCACCCGCTGCCCAGGTGCGGTTTTTGCCACAGGATGAAGCCGGAAGCCCAGATCAGGGCGGAGAGGGCGCAGAACAGCCACACGAAAGCGGCCCCACCCCCTTAGCGCTTGGCGAGCAGATTCCAACTGGCGTGAACCACGGCCGAGACCAGGATCAGCGTGAGGGCCAGGGCGGTCACGCCGGGCCTTGAAGCGCCGGGCCTTGAGCGTATAGGGTTTAGTCTGTGTTTGACTCGCACATGCACACCCCGCTCTGCCGCCACGCGGTGGGGCACCCCCTCGAGTACGTCGAGGCTGCGCGGAGGGCGGGCCTAGAGGGCGTGGTCTTCACCGACCACAGCCCCATGCCCCCCTGGTTCGACGCGGCGTTTCGCATGAGCTTGGGGCAGCTTCCCTTTTACCTCTCCCAGCTCGAGCAGACCCGCCGGGAAGCCGGGGACTTTTACGTGGGGATCGGGCTCGAGGCGGACTACCACCCCGGCACCGAGGGCTTCGTGCGGCGGATGGTGGCGGCCTACCCCTATGACTACCTGATCGGCTCGATCCACTACCTCGGGGCCTGGCCCTTCGACCACCCCGACTTCGCCGCCGAGTTCGACGAGCGCGATCTGCGCGAGGTTTACCGCGATTATTTTCAGCTCGTCATCCAGGCCGCCCAAAGCGGGCTCTTTCACAGCATCGGCCATCTGGACCTGCCCAAGAAGTTCGGGCACGTCCCGGCGGAGGGCTACTCCGACTTGGCCGAGGAAGCTTTGCAGGTGATCGCCGGGGAGGGCCTGGCGCTCGATGTGAATACGGCGGGTTGGCGCAAGCCGGTGGGGGAGATCTACCCTGGCCCGGCCATACTCTCGAGGGCACGCCAACTCGGCATCCCGGTGGTGCTCGGCTCGGATGCCCACGCTCCCGAAGAGGTGGGGTATCGCTTCTCTGACGCCGCCCAAGTCTTGAAACAGGCCGGTTACGCTGAGGCCGTGGTGTTCCGCGAAGGCAAACCCCAGCCGTATCGGTTGACGCCTTGACCCCGAGGGCTCCCCCGCTTCTTGCTAGGCTATTCGCAATGAACCGTAAAGAACTCTCTGGGCTGCTCGAGTACGCCGCTGACCTGCTGGAAGTGCTGGGTGAGGGGGAGTTCCGCGCCCAGGTGTACCGCCGGGCCGCCCGCAACATCGAGAAGCTCGAGGCCGACCTCCAGACCCTGGCCGCGCAGGGCTTCCGGGGGGTCCCGGGCGTGGGCCCCTCGCTCGCGCCCATGCTCGCCGAGATCGTGCAAAGCGGCGAGTTCCCCTACCTGGCCGAGCTCGAGGCCCGCATCCCACCGGGGGTGCTGGAGATGTTTCGGGTGCAGGGCTTAGGCCCCAAGCGCATCCGTGCCCTGTGGGAGCACCACATTGACTCGCTGGAAGAGCTGGTCCGCCAGGCCGAGCAGGGGAAGCTGCGGGACATCCCCGGTTTCGGGGCCAAGACCGAGCAAAACCTGTTGGCCGGAGCCAGGTTCGCGCTCGAGAACCTGCGCCGGGTGCTCCTTCCGGTGGGCCTGGGGGCGGCCCGGCTCCTCCTCACTGACCTCGCCGACGCGGGGATTCAGGCTGAACTCACCGGGAGCCTGCGCCGGGGACTGGACACCGTGGGGAACGTGGACCTGGTGGCCCTGGCCGAGCCCCTGGCGGTGGCCAAAGCCCTGGGCCAGCACGCCGAGGGGGTGGAGGGGCGCGTCGTCCACGGGCGGGTCGAGGGCCTCAGGCTCAAGGTATTCTGTACCCGGCCGGATGAGTACGGCACCACGCTGTTTCGCACCACCGGATCCGTTCCCTGGCTCTCGGGGTGGGGTGCTCTGCCCGATGCGCCCGATGAGGAATCGGTTTTTGCCGCGTTGGGCAGACCCTACGTCCCTCCCTTCTGGCGCGAGCCCGAGCACGTCGGCCTGAACCCGCCCGAGCGGCTCTTGCAGCGCGAGGAACTGCTGGGGCTCATCCACAACCACACCACCTACTCCGACGGCACAGCCTCCCTGCGCGAGATGGCCGAGGCCGCCATCGAGCGGGGCTATCGGTACCTGGTCATCTCCGATCACTCCCAGTCCGCGCCCTATGCGGGCGGCTTGGAGATCGGGCGGGTGCTCGAGCAGTGGGAGGAGATCGAGGCCCTGAACGCCGAACTCGCGCCTTTTCGTATCCTCAAGAGCATCGAGTCGGATATCCTACCGGACGGCTCGCTGGACTATCCCCAGGGGGTGCTGGAGGGGTTCGATCTGGTGATCGGCAGCATCCACTCGAGCTTCGGCCTCTCCCGCGAAGCCCAGACCGAGCGGCTTTTGCGGGCCCTGGACAACCCCTACCTGAGCATCCTGGGCCACGCCACCGGGCGGCTTTTGCTGCGGCGCAAGGGGGTGGACGCGGACTGGGAGCGGGTGCTCGAGCGGGCCGCGCAGAATCGGGTCATCGTCGAGATCAACTGTAACCCCCACCGCCTGGACCTGGACTGGCGCTGGGCCTTGAGGTGGCGCGATCGGCTGGTCTTTTCGCTGGGCCCCGACTCCCACGCGATTGGCGGGATGGACGACATCGGCTACGGACTGCTGATGAGCCACAAGGCGGGTCTCTCCCCCGAGCAGGTGGCGAACACCTGGACGGCGGAGAAGTTAGTATCGTGGCGAAAGCAAAAGCAGAAGTAAGGTGCGCAGCCGTCCCCGGTGGCCTGGATTTAGGAGGGCCAACCCCCTCCTCTACGGGCCCTGCTCGGTGCGAAAGTTTCGGCAATCGCCCCAGGGTGTACGTAGGGACCCCCCTCTTCTTGGGGGAGAGGGAGAGCGCAGAGGTCTGTCACCGGTTGGCGATGTGGATGGCCTGCTTGTGCAGGTGCTCGGCGGCCTCCATGATCCCCTCCGAGAGGGTGGGGTGGGCGTGGACGGTGAGGGCCACGTCGGTCACGGTGGCGCCCATCTCCAGCGCCAGCGCCGCCTCGCCGATCATGTCGGAGGCGTTGGGGCCGAGGATGTGCACGCCCAAGAGCAGGTCGGTCTCGGCGTCGCCGATGAGCTTGATCAGCCCGTCGGTGGCCTCTAGGGTCATGGCCCGGCCGGAGGCGCTGAGCGGGAACTTGCCCACCTTCACCTTGTACCCGGCCTTGGCGGCCTCCTCCTCGGTCATGCCCACGGCGGCCCACTCGGGGCTGGTATAGACCACGTTGGGGATCTGGTAGTCCATCACCGCGTTGCCCCCGGCGGCGTTCTCGGCGGCGATGAGGCCCTCCTTCATGGCCTTGTGGGCCAGCAGGGGCGGGCGGGTCACGTCCCCGATGGCGTAGATGCCGGGCACATTGGTCTGCATCTTCTCGTTGGTGGGGATGTAGCCGCGCTCGTCCACCTTGACCCCGATGGCCTCGAGCCCCAGCCCCTTGCCGCGCGGGCGGCGCCCGGTGGCCACCAGGATCTTGTCCACCACCAGCGTGCTCTGCTCCCCGGACTTCAGGTCCTCCAAGGTCACGTGCATCCCGTCTTTTTTCCGCTCGACCTTGACCCCCTTGGTGTGGGTCTGGATGGCGATGCCCTGCTTGGCGAGCACCTTGGCGAGCAGGCCCGCGGTCTCGGGGTCGGCGGCGGGCAGGATCTGGCCCATGAACTCGATCACCGTGACCTCGGCGCCCATGCGCTTGTAGACCTGGGCGAACTCTAAGCCGATGGCCCCGCCCCCGATGCACAGCAGGCGCTTGGGGAACTTCTCCTCCACCCGCAGCGCGCCCGTGGAGTCCACGATGTCCTTCTGGTCCACCTCGAAGCCGGGCAGGGGGTTGGGCTCGGAGCCGGTGGCGATGATGAAGGCCTTGCCCTCGATGCGCTCCCCGCCGACTTCGATGGTCTTGGGACCCACGAACTTGGCGAAGCCGGTCTTGAGCTCGACCTTGTTGCCCTTGAACAGCTGCGAGACCCCGCCGGTGAGCCGCTTGACGATGCCGTCGCGCCAGCCCCCCAGCTTTTTGAGGTCGATCCTGGCGTCCTTGACCTCGAGCCCGAAGCTCGCGCCGTGCTTGACCCCCTCGAGCTCCTCGGCGGCGTGCAGCAGGGCCTTGGTGGGGATGCACCCCACGTTCAGGCAGACCCCGCCCACGTACTCCGCCTCCACCGCCAGCACCCGCTTGCCGAGCTGGGCCGCCCGGATCGCCGCGTGGTAGCCGCCGGGGCCGGTGCCGATGACGATCACATCGTAAACAGTTGACATGGCGCCTCCATTATCATTGGTCGTACGTCGTGCGTCTAACGTCCTACGCTCAGGCGCTATCGAGTGCCCTTGCCAGCGCGTTGAGCTTGCCCTTAATCCGGCTGGCCTTAGCCAGGAAGGCGTTGATCTCGCCTTCCGTGGCGTATCCGAGCCGGACCGCGACCTGCAAGCCGCTGACTACCTCGAACAACGAGCCACGGGCTACACCTAAGAAGCGTACGAAATCCTTATCGCTGTTGCGCCCCCGACCCTCCGCGATGTTCAGGGCTATCGAGGTGGCGGCCCGTTGAAGTTGGTGACTCAGGCCGAACTGCTCGGTCCGAGGGAAGCTCTGGGTCAGCCGGTAGACCTCAGCTATGAATTCCAGGCTAAGCTGATAGACCTCGAGGTCTTCGAAGCCGAAATAGCTTGGGTATGGTTCGGTCATGCGGATTAGGCGTAGGCCGTATGACGTAGGACGTAGGACGTAGGACATAGGACTAAATCGCCTCCAGCAACAGCAGATCAGGCTTCTGCAGCAGCCGGATGACCTCCTTACAGAACATCGCGGCCTCGGCCCCGTCCACCAGGCGGTGATCGAAGGAGAGCGAGAGGTACATCATGTGCCGCACCCGGATCTCGTCCTCTATCACCACCGGGCGCTTCTGGATGGAGTGCACGCCCAGGATGGCCGCGTCGGGGACGTTGATGATGGGGAAGCTGAAGAGCGCGCCGATGGAGCCGATGTTGGTGACGGAGAAGGTCGAGCCCGTCATGTCCTCGGGGGCGAGCTTGCCCGTGCGGGCCTTCTCGGCCAGCTCGTTGACCTCGGCGGCGAGCTCGAGCACGCTCTTGCGGTCCACGTCCTTGAGCACCGGCACCACCAGCCCGGCCTCGGTGGCGACGGCCATGCCGATGTTGTAGTACTTCTTGAGGACGATCTCCTGGCGGGCCTCGTCCATCGAGGAGTTGAGGCTGGGGAACTTCTTGAGCGCGCGGGCGATGGCCTTGAAGATGAAGGGCAGGTAGGAGAGCTTGACCCCCTGGCCCAGGGCCTCGGCCTTCAGGCGCGCGCGCAGCTCGACGAGCTCGGTCAGGTCGGCCTCGTCCACGCTCAGGGTGCGCACCGTGTAGAGGTGCGAGGCCACCATCTGGTTGGCGATGGCCCGGCGCAGGCCGCGCAGGGGGACGCGCTCCTCGAGCCCCTCGTAGCCCTTGGGCGACTTGTACTGCACGGGGGCGGGGGCCTGCACGGGTGTCGGGGCCAAGGCGGCGGGCGCGGGGCCCTCGACCCTCGAGGCTTGACGCTCGGCATAGCTCTTCACGTCCTCCACCCGCACCCGCCCGTTGGGGCCGGAGCCGGGGATCTGGGCGATGTCGAGGCCCAGGTCGCGGGCCAGCTTGCGCGCAGCAGGCACGGCGATCACCCGGCCATAGGGGTTGGTGGCGGCTCGAGGCGGCTCGGCCACCGCCACCCCCCGCGGCGCGGTCTGGGCAAAGGGATTTTTCACCTGCTCCGGCTTCTTATCCGGCTTGAACAGGGAAAGCTCTTCCCCGGTATCTTCCGCCACGTTCCCCGGCTCCACGATGCTGCGCTCTTCCTGGGCCTGAACGGAAGGAGCCCGGGCGGGCTCGCCCTTCGCCCCGGCCACTTCGCCGGGCTCGGCGATGAGGGCGATGGGGGCGTGGACCTTCACGATATCCCCTTCGTTCACCAGCTTTTGCACGAGCACGCCGGCGTAGGGGCTGGGCAACTCGACCGTGACCTTGTCGGTCATGACCTCCACGAAGGGCTGGTCCTTCTTCAAGAGGTCACCTTCCTTGACGAGCCACTTGAGGATCTCCCCCTCGACCACGGACTCCGCCAGCTCGGGCAGAACGATCTCTTTAGGCATAGCGACTCCTTCTCCTCTGCATATTCTAGACGGCTCGCCGCCACGCCCTAGGTCAGTAGTCCAGCACCCGCTTCGCCGCGTTGAGGATGCGGGTCACGGTGGGCATGTAGAGTTTGTCCTGGGCGTAGGGGTAGGGCGTGTCGAAGCCGGTGACCCGCAAGGGCGGGGCCTCCAATTGGTCGAGGAGCTCTTCGGCGATCGTCGCTGCGACCTCGCTGGCGACGCTGGCCATACGCGGGGCCTCAGCGATCACCAGGGCCCGCCCGGTCCTGGCCACCGAAGCCAGCACCGCTTCCTTGTCCCAGGGCATCACCGTACGCAGATCAATCACCTCCGCGCTGATGCCCACCCCGGCGAGTTCCTCGGCGGCCTTTTGGGTTTCGACCATGCTCCCGCCGTAGGAGATCAGGGTCAGGTCATGGCCCTGCCGGCGGATCGCCGCTTTGCCGATGGGGATCAGGTATTCCTGGCTCGGCACCTCCTCCTTGACCGCCCGGTAGAGCCGTTTGGGCTCCATGAAGACCACCGGGTCGTCGTCGCGGATGGCGCTCTTGAGCAGGCCCTTGGTGTCGTAGGGCCCGGAAACCACCACCACCTTGAGCCCGGCGGTATGGGCGAAGTGGGCCTCAGGGCTTTGCGAGTGGTGGTGCCCGCCCTTCACCCCGCCGCCGGTGGGCATGCGCACCACCATGGGCGCGGTGAACTGCCCGCCCGAGCGGTAGCGCAGCTTGGCGGCTTGGGAGACCAACTGGTCGAAGCCGGGGAACACGTAGTCGGCGAACTGGATCTCGGCCACCGGGCGCATCCCGTGGGCGGCCATCCCTACTGCTGCCCCGATGATGGCGGCCTCGGAGAGGGGGGTGTCCATCACCCGGTCGGGGCCGTACTTTTGCTGCAAGCCCTCGGTGGCGAGGAACACCCCGCCGCGCTTGCCTACGTCCTCACCCAGCACCATCACCCTGGTGTCGCGGGCCATCTCCTCGTCGAGGGCGGCGTTGATGGCTTGGATTATGGTCAGTGTCGGCATGTCGCCTCTTTGCTGTACGTGTCGTACGCGAAGCCCCTACCGGAGTTCTTCCCGAACGAGCTCGCGCTGCTCCCGCAAATTCCAGGTCGGCTCGGCAAAAACGTCGTCGAACATGGCCAACGCCGGAACTTCGCCCATGGCCTCGGCTTCCTCGAGCGCGCGGTCAATCTGGGCCTTGAGGTCGGCGCGGAGCATCTCCTCCCACTCCAGGTTCCATAGGCCCTGCTTCTCCAGGAAGCGCCGGAACCGCTCGATGGGGTCACGCCTCTTGGCCGCTTCCACCTCTTCCTTGGGGCGATAGCGGCTGTCATCGTCGGCAGAGGAGTGCGGGCCGTAGCGGTAGACCTCGAGTTCCACCAAAGCCGGGCCATGCCCGGCCCGGGCCCGCTCGATGACCTCGCGCATCACGAAGTAGCTCCCCAACACATCCATCCCGTCCACACGGTAGCCGGGGATACCGAAGGCGTGGGCCTTGTCGGCAATGCGGTGGGCAGCCGTCTGGTGCGAGAGGTCTACGCTGATGGCGTAGCGATTGTTGAGGCAGGCGAACACCGCCGGGGCCCCCTGCACGGCAGCGAAGTTGATCCCGGCGTACCAGTCCCCCTCGGAGGTGGCCCCGTCACCGAAGGTGCAGACCGAGACCTGGCCGCTCCCCTTGAGCTTCATGCTGATGGCCGCCCCTGCGGCCGGGGGGATGTGGCTGGCGATGGCCGAGCAGACCGTGAAGATGTTGAGCGCCTTGGAGCCGGGGTGGGAGGGCATCTGGCGGCCCTTGGCCGGGTCCGCCGCGTTGCCCAGCATCTGCCCGAAGATCTCCCGCAGAGGTACGCCCATCGCCACCATCAAACCCATGTCGCGGTAGTAGGGAAACAGCCAGTCGTGGCCGCGTTGGAGGGCCTGGGCGATTCCCGCCTGGGCGGCCTCGTGCCCGGCGTGGGGGGCGATGAAGCTGGTCTTGCCGGTGCGGATCAGGATGACGAACTTCTCGTCCAGTAATCGCGCGGCCAGCATGTCCCGGTAGAGCCCACGCAGGAAGTCGGGGGGCAACTCCAGGGGGAAGTCGGCTACCCAGTCGCCCCCCTCGTCCACCAGGGCGATGGGCAGGTCAGAGAAAGGCTTGAACATCCAGGAGTGTTTAATCATGCAGTCCTCCATGGCGCGGGGTTGGCCGCGCGGGCTCGAGCGGGGTATCCGTCCCGAGGGGATTGCGGGGCCCTGGGTAAGGGCCAGATCTGCCAAGAGCTGGGTAAGCTCCCAGCAAAAACCCCGGCCAACGCCGGGGGAAAGGCGGCTCGAGCGGCCCAATGACGATGCCTAGGGGGGTGTATAGGAAGACCCGGGTCATGCTTCGGCTGCCTCTGGTCAATTATACCGTGCCGAATGAAGGGTTGGGGCACCCACCGAACACCTTTTTGCCGCCCTATGATGAATAGGGGGCAAGACCGCTGCGGGACCTATGCGGATTCGGGTGTGTGTAGTGGGCAAACCCAGACTGGCCTACGCCAGGGCCGGGGTGGAAGAATATTCATCCCGGCTGAATAAGGCCGGGAAGCTCGAGCTGGTCCAGGTGCGCGAGGGAGGGCGGGAGGAGGAGGGCGCCAGGCTGCTGGAGGCCAGCCGGGGCCACCTCCGGGTGGTGCTGGACGAGCGGGGCGAACTGGCCGATACCCTCACCCTCCACAAGAAGCTCAGCCAGTGGGAGATGATGGGGGAGAAGGTGGCTTTCCTCATCGGCGGCGCGGAGGGGCATGCCGAGGAGGTTCGCTCCCAGGCCCACTGGCTATTGTCGCTGTCGAAACTGACGCTCCAGCACGAACTGGCGCTGGTGGTGCTGCTGGAGCAGCTTTACCGCGTCGAAACCATCAAGCGCGGCGAGCCCTACCATCGTTAGGGTTCCGCCAGCAGGTGGAGCGTTTGTCCGTTGGGGTCGGTCAGGACCCATCCCTGCGAAGAAGCGGCGAACTCGAGCCCCAAACCCCTCAGCCGCCCCTCGAGTTCTTCCCGGCTCCATCCGCCCTTCCACCAGTAGCTGAGTAAGCCGGTTGCCCCTGCTGGGGCGGTGCGGCCCCCCGCCCAGGTATTGATCCCTAGGTGGTGATGGTAGCCATCCACGGCGAGAAACCTTGCGCCGGGGTAGTCGCGCTGGGTGACTTCCATCCCCGTGGCCTGGGTAAAAAACCGCTCGGCCTGGTCGAGATCCGCCACGTGGAGGTGGAGATGCCCGAGGAGGGTGTCGGGGTGGAGGGAGGCCGGCGCTGGAGACTCTGCGAGCAACCCGTCTAGGTCGAGCCGTCGGGAGTACATCGCCACCTTGTCCCGGCCTTGGGGCCACTCAGCGCGGGGCCGGTCGCGGTACAGCTCGAGCCCGTTCCCCTCCGGGTCACGCAGGTACAGGGCCTCCGAGACCCCGTGGTCGGAAGCTCCGTCCCAGTATGGGTAGCGGGCTTCGACGAGCCGCCGCAAGACCGCCGCTAAGCTCTTGCGGTCGGGCAGGAGCAGGGCGAAGTGGTACAGGCCCAACGAGGGCTGAGGGCGGAGGGGGGCCGCGGGGTCGGGGAGCAGCTCGAGGATAAACCCCTCGTTGGGGGGGGCCAGCCGGACCAGGAGGCCGCCTTGCTCGAGGATCTTCAGGCCGAGCAGGTCGCGGTAGAAGCCCAGTTCGGCCTCCAGATCCTTGACCCGCAAGCGCAGGCCTTGCAGGGGCCAATCCATTGGTCCAGCGTACGCTTACGCTTTGGAATCGATGGTGGGTGGGTCCGCTCCCAACAGGGGCCGGTAGGCCCAGAGGGCCACCAGGAGCAGCCCTCCCACAAACCCCAAAGCCAACGGGTAGCCCCAGACCCCCACCAGCACCCCCATCCACCACTGCAGCAGGAAGGTTCCCCCGATGCCGAAGAGGTTGACCGTGGTGGTGGCCCGAGCGGTGAGTTCGGGGGGGAAGATCAGCCGGGCGTGGGCCAGGGTAAGGATGTTGGCCCCGCCGCAGAGGCCCAGCAGGGGGTAGATCAGATAAAAGGTCCAGTCCGGAAACACCCCTCCGAAAAAGGCCAGGCCGAGAAGCCCTCCGGCGAAGACCAGGCTGGCTCCCGCCGTGACCCGAGCAATTCCCAACCGGTCCGCCAGGACCCCCATCACCAAGAACCCTAGGCTGGCCAAAAGCGAGAACAAAAATAGGAGGTTCCCCACCTCGAGCGCTCCCAGCCCCTGCGCGTACAGAAACGCTCCTCCCCACAGGGTTTGAAATGCCAAAAGCCCCCCGGTGATGGAGAAACCCAAAAATGCGATGCGCATAAGCTGGGGATTTCGCCAGACCGCGAACCCGCCGCCCCCGCTCCCCTTGGGCCAGGGGACCTCAGGCGGGGTGTTGCGGGCGAGCAGAGCGACCATGATAGCCACAGCCAGAATCACCAGCGAACCCCCCTCGAACACCCCGCGCCAGCCCACCGTCTCCTTGAGGAGGGCCAGCGGGGTGGCGGCGACCAGGGCTCCGGTCGAGCCCAGCGCCACCAAGAGGCTGCTCGCGGTGGCGTAGCGGGTGCTGGGGAACCACAAGGAGAAGGCCTTCATCGCCCCCATCAGCACCCCCGCGAAGCCGATCCCCAGCAGGACCCGCCCCAGGGCCAGCACCACGAAACTCTGGGCCCCCCCGAAGATCAGGCTACCCACCGAGCCCACCAGCATCAGCCCCGGCGTGACGGCCCGCGGTCCATAGCGGTCCAACAGCGGCCCCAGCGGGATCTGCACCAGGGCAAACGACAGGTAAAAGAGGCTGGTCATCAGCCCCAGTTGGGCCGGGCTGAGCGCCAGGTCGCGGGAGAGGTCAGGGGCCAACACGGCGTTGGCTGAGCGAAAGAAGTAGGAGAGAAAGTAAGCCAGGAGGAAGACCAGGAAGACCCGCCAAGCTGCAGACATCGTATTCTTATCCTAAGGCTATGCGTCCGACATTGGCTTCCACCCTTTGGTTAGAACTCCTCGGTGGCCTTTTGATCGTGCTGGGAGCCCTGCTGGCCTGGTGGGCCTATTCGCTGGCCAGCTATCCTCCCGACTCGAGCCTCAGCCGGGCCCTGGCCGGTGTGCGGGTGGATTTCCCCGGTTTTTTGCAGGGCGTCGCCGGGCGGATGGCCACCCTGGGGGCGGTGTTGGCCGCGGCGGGGGCCTTGCTTTTTTTCGCGGCGGCGTACCTGGTTCGCCTCTTCCGCTGGGTGCTGGGGGCGGCGGTGGTTTTTGCCCTCGGGGTTTGGCTGAGGCTGGTGGTGTTTTAGCTCCAGCCGAGACCACCTCGAGAGAGGCCGTGTAATCGTGTGACCGGGAAGCAGCAGAAGGGGGCCGCCCGATCTAGACCGGTTCCAAAACCCGCCGGGCTCTCTGGGCAAGGAGGGATATCCCCTTTTTTAGACTCAATCCACGCGCGCTCCGGATTCTTCGGGCATGAGGAGCAAGACCAAGCGGTACTTCCCCCCCGGGAGGAGATGAACTCCCTCAAGCCAACCAGCCACGCCCCTAACTCCTTCTTGGGCAAAAACGCCTCTGCCAGCAGGGTTCCCTCCGGAGGGGGATCGGTCTTTCGGGCAAGATCGCGAAGAAGGGCAAGGATGATCTCTGGATCGTGTTTTAGCTCGAGGGAATGCTCCTTCAGGACGAACACGCCCGGCTCCACCTCCTGCACCAAGCCCTCCGCCACGAGGCGACGCAGGCGGTACTGCACCCGGGCTCGAGACCAGCCCAGCTCCAGAGCCAGTTCGCGAAGGGATCTGGCCTTTTGCAAGGCAACCAGGACCCTGAGCGTAGAAGGACGCATGGCCTATCATCTTACGCCCAGCCCCTAAGCGCAGCACGACAGCATCCCCACCTCGGTATCCAGGGCCTGGGCCACCAGCCGGATCCCCTCGGCCAGGGTCAGGTAGGGGTGGAAGGTGTCGATCAGGTCTCGGTAGTTGAGAGCAAACTTGACCGCCAGCACCGCCTCTTGCAGGGCGTCGCCGGCCTCAGGGGCCAGAATGGAAAGCCCCAACACCCTTGCGCAGGTAGTCCACCCGTACCCGCGTTTGAGCGCAGCCTCCACCGTGCGGAGGCAACCTGAGTACCGGCGGTTGCCGGGTCGCGCGGGCGCGACTTCACTGGCGCAGTGCATCCTAAGAACCTCGAGCCTGTAGCGCTGTGAGTTTTCCATGCCGCTAGCCTAAACCCTGGAGTCAGGTCTAGGGTCAAGGGATCAGGCCGGGTTGGGGTCCAGGTAGACGCAGTGGTCCTGACCGTCGCAGGCGGGGTCGGGGTGGGCCTCGGCCCACTTTAACCGAGCGGCCAGGGCCTCGCGCAGGGCGGTGAGTTGGGCCATGCGCTCCTCCAGCAGGGCTACTTTCTGGTAGAGCACCCGGCGCACGTCGGCGCAAGGGGGGCGGCCCGCCTCCATGACCTCGAGCACCGCCCGGATCTCCTCGAGCGAGAGACCCAGGGCTTGCGCCTGCTGGATGAAGCCCAGGCGCTGGAAGGCCCCCGCGTCGTAGAGGCGGTATTTCCCTTCGCTTCGCCCCACCGGGCGCAACAGGCCCAGGCGCTCATAAAAGCGCAGGGTGTCGGGGCTCACCCCGGCCTCCCGGGCCAGTTCGCCGATGCGATACATAGGACTATTTCCAGCATTTGGGCCCCCACAGACGTGGCTTTTGTAACCGTCAGGCCGGGGTTTCCCTGCTCCCCAACACCGCTGCCACTACCCCCCCCAGCAAGACTCCCGCCCCGATCAGAACCTGCCAGCCGGGCAGTTCCCCGAAGACTAGATAGGCCAGCAGGCTGGCTCCCACTGGCTCAAAGAGGATCGCCAGCATGACCAGTACCGGGGCCACCCAGCGCACCGCCCAGTTGAAGCTGGTATGCCCGATGAGCTGAGGGATGAGGGCCATCAGCAGGATCCACAGATAGGTTTCGACAGGATAGCCAAAGTAAGGCGTTTTGAAAAGCAGGGGCAGCGGCAGCAGGACCATGGCCGCCGCGCTGTAGGCCACCGCGATGTAGAGGCCGATGGGAAACCCCCGGTGCTGGGCTTCGCGCCCCAGCAGGAAATAGAACGAGACCGCCACGGCCCCCACTACGGCCAAGAGGTTTCCCAGGGCCGGGTTGGGGCCGGGGTTGGAACTGCCGCCCAGCGCAATCACCACCCCCCCCACGAAGGCCACCGCGATGCCCAGCAGGGTGAGCCGGGCCGGGGCCTGCTTGAGCCAGATCCAGGAGATCAGGGCCACCCAGATGGGGTTGGTGTTGACCAGGGTCACGCTGGCGGCGATGGAGGTGTAGGAGATGGAGGTGATCCAGGTGGCGAAGTGGACGGCCAAGAACACCCCGGCCAGCACCGCGTAGCGCCAGGCCCCGGCCCCCGGCTTAGCCCTTCGCAGCGCACCCCAGGCCGGGAGCAGGATCAGCGAGGCTAGGGTAAGCCGCAGCGCGCTCACCACCAGGCTGAAGCCTACGCTCTGCACCTCGGCGGCCTGGGTGGCCAGCCGGACCAGGATCGAGCCGAACGAGACCGCCAGCACCCCGGCGACAAGAACGAGGAAGACGGTGAGGCTCGAGGGTCGCGCCATCGAGGGATGCATAGCCCTGATTCTCGCACGCCCACCCGCTGCGCGGCTAGATGGAAAAGCTTGGGATATACTTCACTGCATAAGCGGAGGTGGCCATGGTACATATCGCCGTGCCAAAGGAAGCTGCACCGGGGGAGCGCCGAGTGGCCCTGACCCCTGAGGTGGTGGCCCGGCTGGTCAAGGAGGGCTGTGCGGTGCGCCTCGAGCACGGGGCCGGGCAGGGGGCTTGGTTCACCGACGAGGCTTTTCACCAGGCTGGGGCCGAGATCGTCGAGGCACACGAGCTTTACCCAGGGGCTGAGCTGATCTTTTCGGTGGGGCCGCTGCCCTTGGAGGTGATCCGCCAACTGCCCGCCCACACGGTCCTGGCCGGGTTCCAATACCCGCACCGCGATCCCCAGCGGGTGCAGGCCATGGCCGAGCGCGGGCTGTCGGTGCTGGCCATGGAACTCATCCCCCGCATCACCCGGGCCCAGAGCATGGACGCGCTTTCCTCGCAGGCCACGGTGGCGGGGTACAAGTCCGCGCTGCTCGCGGCAAACCTCTCGAGCCGATTCTTCCCCATGCTCACCACGGCGGCAGGGACGATCCGCCCGGCCAAGGTGCTGGTGATGGGGGTGGGGGTGGCAGGCTTACAGGCCATCGCTACGGCACGGCGCCTGGGAGCTAATGTCTGGGCCTACGACGTGCGCAAAGCGGCCGCCGAGCAAGCCCTCTCCCTGGGGGCCAAGGTCATCCAACTGCCCATCAGCGCGGAGGGGGAGGGCGGCTACGCCCGCGAGCTCAGCGAAGAGGAGGGGCGCATCCAGCAGGAGGCCCTGGCCAAAGAGGTGGGCGGGATGGACGCGGTGATCACCACCGCGCAGATTCCCGGCCGCAAGGCTCCGGTGCTCCTCACCAAGGAGATGGTCGCTCGGATGGCTCCTGGCGCGGTGATCGTGGACCTGGCGGCGGAGTCGGGCGGCAACTGCGAACTCACCCGGCCCGGCGAGGTGGTGGAGGTAAACGGGGTGCGGATCTACGGCCCCCTGAACCTCCCCGGCGAGCTCGCCATCCACGCCAGCGAGATGTACGCCAAAAACCTCTACAACCTTTCCAAACTCCTGATCAAAGACGGTAACCTGGCCCCAGACTGGTCCGATGAGATCCTGGCCGGGGCTTTGCTGGTCCATGGGGGTCGGGTGGTCCACCGGCCCACGCAAGACCTGATCGAAGGGAGGACGCCCTGATGGATCCAACCTGGGCAGCGCTATACATCTTCTTGTTGGCGGCTTTTACTGGCTACGAGGTGATCTCCAAGGTCCCGGTGATCCTCCATACCCCCCTCATGTCCGGTTCCAACTTCATTCACGGGATCGTACTGGTGGGGGCCATGGTGGTGCTGGGTAAGGCCGAGACCGGGCTCGAGCAGGCCATCGGTTTTATCGGAGTAGTCCTGGGTGCGGCCAACGCGGCGGGCGGCTACGCGGTAACCGAGCGGATGCTGGAGATGTTCGAGAGGAAGCCGGACGCTGGACGCTGAGATCTAAGGACTCCCAACCCTAATCCTATGGAAACGACCATCCAAGCAGTCTACTTCCTGACCGCTTTCCTCTTCATCCTGGGCTTGCGCCGGATGGCTTCGCCCAGGACGGCCAAGAGCGGCATCGTATGGGCGGGTGGAGCGATGGTGGCGGCTACGCTGGTCACCTTTCTCACCCCGACCAGCCTTTCCACCAACTTCCTGCTGATGATCGCGGCCATCGCCATCGGCACGGGGCTGGCCTGGGTCGCGGCCAAGCGGGTGCAGATGACCGACATGCCGCAGATGGTCGCCGTTTACAACGGGATGGGGGGCGGCGCGGCAGCCTCCATTGCGGCGGTGGAACTCCTGCGCTCGGACTTCGAGAGCGGCGGGCTGATGGCCCTGGCTATCTTGGGTGGCCTGATCGGCTCGGTCTCCTTCACCGGCAGCCTGATCGCCTTTGCCAAGCTGCAAGGGCTGATGTCGAGCCGCCCCATCCAGTTCCCCCTCCAGCGCACGATCAACCTGGTGGTGCTGGCGCTGGCTGTGGCGATCGGCGCGATCTTGCTGGGCAATGACGCCTTAGGGTTCATCTTCCTCTTCTTTTTGGTGGCGCTGGCCTTTGGCGTGATGATGACCCTGCCCATCGGCGGCGGGGACATGCCGGTGGTGATCTCGCTCTACAACGCCTTCACCGGGCTGGCGGTGGGCTTCGAGGGCTTTGCTATAGGGAACCCTGCCCTGATCGTGGCGGGCACGGTGGTGGGGGCGGCGGGTACGCTGCTTACGCTGCTCATGGCCAAGGCCATGAACCGCTCGCTCTGGAGCGTGCTGGTGGGCGGATTCGGGGTGGAGCAGGCCGCGGGCGAGGTGCAGGGGAGCCTCAAGCCGATCGACCTCGAGGACGCCGCGGTGATGCTGGGTTATGCCCGGAGGGTGATCTTTGTACCCGGTTATGGTATGGCGGTGGCCCAGGCCCAGCACAAACTGCGTGAGTTGGCGGATGTGCTCGAGTCCAAAGGGGTAGAGGTCAAGTATGCCATCCACCCGGTGGCGGGCCGGATGCCTGGCCACATGAACGTCCTGCTGGCTGAGGCCGGGGTGCCCTACGAAAAACTCTACGACCTCGAGGACATCAACCCCGAGTTTCCCCAGGCCGACGTGGCGGTGGTGATCGGGGCCAACGACGTGGTGAACCCCGCCGCGCACCGCCAGGGGAGCCCTTTGTACGGGATGCCGATCCTCGAGGTGGGCCAGGCCAAGGGTGTCATCGTGGTCAAGCGGGGGCAGGGCAAGGGCTTCGCCGGGGTAGAAAACGAACTCTTTTACGCCGACAACACCCGCATGCTCTATGGCGACGCCCAGAGCGTGCTGGGGCAACTGGTGCAGTCGCTGAAGAGGCTGTGAGGGGCTTTGGGTCCGGCCAGGAAGTGGGGTCGGTGGCGTTTTTGCTCAGCGCGAACGGGCTTAACAACGTTTCACCACCAGGAGAGATTTTTCCCTTGACAGGCCTTGATGAGCCAGAGTAGAATCCGCCCTGGAAGCAATTCCAAAAGGAGGACCCAATGAAGTTTAGGCGATGGCTTGTTGGTGCGTTGACCCTCACCCTGGCGATGGGTGGACTCTCACTGGCCCAAGGGGTGACGATTCGCGTAGCCGGCGACTCTACTGCGGTGGGCGAGGGAGGCCGCTGGATGAAGGCCAAGGCCGAGGAGTGGGCCAAGAAGACCGGCAACAAGATAGAGTATATCGACGCCCCTGCCGACACCAACGACCGCTTGGCCCTGTACCAGCAGTACTGGGCGGCCAAAAGCCCCGATGTGGACGTCTACATGATCGATGTCATCTGGCCGGGGATTGTGGCCCCTCACGCGGCCGATTTGAACCAGTTCTTCAGCAAAGAGGAGCTGAGCCAGTTCTTCCCCCGTATCGTGGAGAACAACACCATCAAGGGCAAGCTCACCTCGATCCCCTTCTTTACCGACGCGGGGCTGCTGTACTACCGCACCGACCTGTTGAAAAAGTACGGCTACTCCAAGCCCCCCACCACCTGGACCGAGCTTCGGCAGATGGCCGAGAAGATCCAGGCCGGTGAACGCCAGGCGGGTAACAAGGACTTCTGGGGTTTTGTGTTCCAGGGCAAGGCCTATGAGGGGTTGACCTGTGACGCCCTCGAGTGGGTTTACTCCAACGGCGGAGGTCGGATCATCGAGCCCGATGGTAAGGTGACCATCAATAACCCCCAAGCTATCGCCGCGCTCAACATGGTGCGGGGCTGGGTGGGCAAGATCGCCCCTCCCGGAGTGACCAGCTACGCCGAGGAAGAAGCCCGCAACGCCTTCCAAAGCGGCAACGCGGCCTTTATGCGCAACTGGCCCTACGCCTACAGCCTGGGCCAGTCCGAGGGGAGCGCGGTTAGGGGCAAGATTGGAGTAACCGTGTTGCCCAAGGGCAGCGGCCCCGGCAGCCAGCACGCGGCCACGCTGGGGGGCTGGCAGCTGATGGTCTCGGCGTACTCCAAGAACCAGAAAGTCGCCGCCGATTTGGTCAAGTACTATACCAGCGTTGAGGTGCAGAAGGACAACGCCGTCTCCCTCTCGCGCCTGCCCACCCGCCCGGCCCTCTACAACGACAAGGACGTGCTGGCCAAGAACGCCTTCTTCAAGGATCTGCTCCCCGTCTTCCAAAACGCCATCGGGCGTCCTTCCGGCGTGACCGGGGCCAAGTACAACCAGGCCTCCGAGGCTTTCTGGACTGGCGTGCACGACGCCATTACCGGGTCCAAACCCACCGCCCAGGCGGTTAGGGAGATCGAGACCAAGCTTAAGCGCATCGTCGGCCCGTAACCCTGGGGGCAAGCCGGGGGGTGCAGCCGGGCTGCGCCCCCCGTGCCCGTTCAAGGGGTCGCACCCCAAGGAGATAAAGCGTCCCGCCGGTTTTGCGCTGCTATAATGGCGGGTAATCCGCTCCCATCGACCGAGTAGGGGAGACCTATGCTGACCGTACGACAAACCCGACTGGCCTGGCTGCTGATTATGCCCACCCTGCTGGTGGTGGCCCTGGTGGCCGGATACCCGCTGGCCCAGGTTTTTTACTACTCCTTCCATAAAGCAGATATCGCTTTCGTGGAACCTCCGGTGTGGATCGGGTTCAGAAACTATATCTACTTGCTGACCCAGGACACCGAGTTTAGAGAAGCCCTTTGGAATACCCTCAAGTTCACCTTTTTCTCGGTGACGCTCGAGACCATTCTGGGCCTGGCCATCGCCTTGGTCATCCACTCTAACTTCAAGGGGCGGGGTTGGGTGCGCACCGCCATCCTGATCCCCTGGGCCATTCCCACGGTGGTCTCGGCACAGATGTGGAAGTGGATGCTCAATGACATCTATGGGGTCATCAACGTGATGGGGGTCAAGCTGGGCCTGCTGGCCAACAAAATTGCTTTCCTGGCTAACCCGGTTACGGTGTTGCCTTCGATCATTGCGGTGGATGTGTGGAAGACCACCCCGTTCATGGCCTTGTTGCTTCTGGCTGGGCTTCAGCTCATCCCCTCGGATATCTATGAAGCCGCCGACATTGACGGGGCCAGCAAGTGGCAGCAGTTTTGGAGACTGACCCTGCCTCTTCTGACCCCGGCTTTGGTGGTGGCCCTGATCTTCCGCACCCTCGACGCCCTGCGGGTCTTCGACGTGATCTTCGTGATGACCGGGGCGAACTCGGCCACCCGAAGCCTGGCGGTGTACAACCGTCAACAGCTCATCGACTTCCAGGATTTGGGCTACGGTTCAACCGTCTCGGTGGCGATCCTGGTCATTATCTTCATCTTCGTGTTCATCTACATGCGCTCGGTGGGGAGGGGTGTCGGTGAATAGGGCCCAGACCGTTCCACTGCGGCGCTCGAGCGCCAGGAGAAGGGTGACCCACTGGATAAGTCGGGCGCTGTTTTACGTTCTGGTGGCTTTCATTATCGTCTATAGCGTCTTCCCCTTTTACTGGGCGGTGATCAGCAGCTTCAAGACCAGCGACGCACTCTTCAGCGCCAATCCCAGCTTTTTGCCCATCCCCTTTACCCTTACCCATTACCAGAATGTCTTTAGTGGCGCTGCTTTCGGGCGTAACCTGTTCAACTCGTTGGTGGTAGCGGGGCTTTCCACCCTGCTCTCGCTGGTGCTGGGGGTGCTGGCCGCTTACGCCTTGGGGCGCCTGCGCTTCCCCCCCAAGAATGCCGTGCTCTACCTGGTGCTGGCCATGACCATGTTCCCTCAGGTCTCGGTGCTGTCGGGTATGTTCGTGCTGCTGCGGCAGCTGGGTATTTTCAACACCTACTGGGGCCTGATTTTCTCCTACCTGCTTTTCACCTTGCCCTTTACGGTCTGGGTGCTCACCGGTTACTTCCGGGGTTTGCCGCGTGAACTCGAGGAAGCGGCTTATGTAGACGGAGCCACTCCCATGCAGACTTTGCTCCGGGTGATGCTCCCGCTCACCGGCCCGGGGCTGGTGACCACCGGACTGCTGGCTTTTATTGCGGCCTGGAACGAATACCTCTTCGCCCTTACCTTCACCATCGGTAACCAGGCCAAGACTGTGCCGGTCGCCATCGCCTCCTTCGGTGGAGCGACCCCTTTCGAGGTTCCCTGGGGCTCGATCATGGCGGCCAGTGTGATCGTAACCGTGCCCCTGGTGATCCTGGTGCTGGTTTTCCAGCAGCGCATCGTGGCCGGTCTGACCGCGGGGGCGGTGAAGGGATAGCCGAACCCTCAAGGCCTTATGATGGTCGGGCCATGACTGCTCAAGAAGCCTACAACTGGCTCCTCCAACACAGCAAAGAGACCGCCTATCTGGGCTCTTTTGGGGCCTTGGCGGGGTGGGATCAGGCCACCTACATCCCACGCAGGGGCCACCCCCACCGGGCCCTGATGCAGGCCGCCCTCGCCAGGCTGCTGCACCAACGGAGCACCGACCCCAAGATCGGGGAGATGCTGGAGCGGGTCGAGGGCAGCGACCTCCTCCAAGACCCCACCTCGGTGGAGGCGGTGAACGTGCGCGAATGGCGGCGCAGCTACGACCTGCAGACCAAGATCCCCGAGCGGCTCGCCGTCGAACTGGCCCAGGCCACCAGCGAGGGGCAGGCCATCTGGGAGGAGGCCCGCCCCAAGAACGACTGGGCTTCCTTCAAGCCGGTCCTGCGGAGGATCTTCGACCTCACCCGCGAGGCTGCCGATGCCATCGGCTATCAGAAGGAGCGCTACGACGCCTTGCTCGACCAGTACGAGCCGGGGGCCACCGTCGGCCAGATCCAGCCGATCTTCGAGCGCCTCCGGGAGGCCACGGTGGACCTTCTCCAGCGGATCGAAGGCAGCCGCCGCAAACCCGACCCCGCGATCCTCCACCGCCACTACCCCCGGGCCGCCCAGGAGGCCTTCGCCCAGGAGGTCATCGCACGAATCGGCTTCGACCTCGAGGCGGGGCGTCTCGACGCGGTAGCCCACCCCTTCATGCAAAGGATTGGCCCCGGTGATGTACGGCTCACCACCCGCTACGACGAGGGCTTTTTCAACGCGGCCTTTTTCGGCACCATCCACGAGATGGGGCACGGGGTGTACGGGCAGGGGCTCCTGGACGAACACTACGGCACTCCCATGGGCAGCGAGATCAGCCTGGGCATCCACGAGTCGCAAAGCCGCACCTGGGAGAACCTGGTGGGCCGCTCCTGGGGCTTTTGGCGACACTTCTTCCCCAAAGCCCAGGCGCGCTTCGAGGCCTTGCAGGGCGTGCGTCTCGAGGACTTCCACTTTGCCGTCAACCAGGTCAAGCCCAGCCTGATCCGGGTCGAGGCCGACGAGGTGACCTACAACCTGCACATCATGATCCGCTTCGAACTCGAGCTGGCCATTCTGCGCGGCGACCTCTCGCTGGAGGAGGCCCCCGCGGCCTGGGACGCCAAGTACCGGGAGTACTTGGGCATCGCGTCCCCCGAGATCAAGGACGGGGTGATGCAGGACGTGCACTGGAGCGCCGGGCTGATCGGCTACTTCCCCACCTACTCCCTGGGCAACCTCTACGGGGCGCAGTTCTTCCAGCAGGCCGAAAAGGAGTTGGGCAACCTCGAGGAGCAGTTCGCCCGCGGGGAGTTCGCCCCTTTGCTGGGGTGGCAGCGGGAAAAGATCCACCAGCAGGGGAGCCGCTACCGGCCGCGCGACCTGGTGCGGCAGGTGACCGGCGAGGACCTCAACCCCGAGTACCTGATCCGTTACCTGAGCGCCAAATTCGGGGCGTTGTACGGGGTGTGATCGCCGGCCGTTGCTGCTACCTTCCGGCTATGCCGCTGCGTGCCTTCATCCTGGGTGTTTTCTGGGCCCTGACCTTGGCCTTGGCCAGCCCGGCGGGCGAACTCTTCCGCGAGGCCAGCTTCTACCTGGAGTTCTACTACTACGGCCCGGCGCGGACCCCTCCGCAGGAGGTGACGGCCCGTTACCGTGCGCGGCTCGAGCAGGCTTGCCTGGCCCAGGGGGAAGGGTGCGGCCTCGAGGTGGCCCGCCCGCTCATCGCCCAGATGCTTCGCGAGATGGGGGACGGGCATACTTACTACCTCTCGCCGGAGGATTTCCGCAGCGCGCTCGAGCGCTTCGACGGCACCACCCCGGCCCGCCCCCTGCTGGGGCTGCAATTCGGCCCCGCCGTGCCCGGGGCGGTGCTGGTCCAGGACATCGTGGCGGGAAGCCCGGCGGAGGTGGTGGGCTTGCGCCCCGGAGACCGGGTGGTGGGGGTGAACGGCGCGCCGCCCTCGAGCCTGGAGCAACTCTCGAGCGATGCCCCGGTGCGCTTGCAGATCGCTCGCGGTGATGCCGCCCGCCCCGAACGGCTCGAGGTCAGCCTGGAGCGCCGGGCGGTGGTTCCGCTCGACCTTCCGTATGCCTACAGCTTGCCCACTGCCCCCAGCGTGGTGGTGATCCGTATCCCCCAGTTTGCCACCTACGGTCAGGTCGGCCCGCGGGTGCACGCGCTGGTGCGCCAGGCCCAGGAGCAGAACGCCAAGGCCATCCTGCTCGACGTGCGCAACAACGGCGGCGGCGAGGAGACCGAATGCATCGCGGCGGCAGCGGCCTTTATCGGGGATTACCAGATCGCCATGCAAAGCCGTCTAGGCCGCTCCCCGCTGGGCTTCCGCGAGGGGGCCACGGTGGGCAACGACCCCCGCGACCCGCGCGGCTACCGTATCCCCGCCCCCGCCCTCTGGCGCGGAGCTGCGGCGGTGCTGGTCAACCGCCAAAGCGCCTCCTGCGCCGAGATTTTTGCCTACCTCTTACAACAGGCCAAGCGGGCTTGGGTGGTGGGGGAACGGACCGCCGGGGTGGCCAATACCGCCACCGACTTCTTCCCGCTCCTAGACGGCTCGGCGGTAGCCATCACCTACGTGCGTACCCTGGGCCCGGACGGCTTGCCCCTGCCGGATTTCGTCGAACCCGACCTGAGGGTGGGCGACGACCCGCAGACCTGGCTCCGCACCGGGCGCGATCCGGTGATCGAGCGGGCCTTGGAGGGGCTGGGGCTGCGCTAGCTCCCGGTTTTCCTGGTCCAGCGTTCGCTGTCGCGGATCCGGTACTTCTCCAGCACCTGCTCGAACTTCTCCTCGAGGTCGATCCCGTCGCGGTTGGCCATGCAGATTAGGACGAAGAGGATATCGGCAAGCTCGAGGCCCAGATCCCCCAGGTCCTCGCCGGGTTTGGGCTTCTTGCCCATCTGGTGCGAGACCACCCGGGCCACCTCGCCCACCTCCTCGGTGAGCCGGGCCAGGTTGAGCAGGTGGGGGAAGTAGCCTTCCTCGAACTGAGAGATCCAGGCATCCACACGGCTTTGGGCTTCACGCAAGGTCATGCCTTAAGCTTAATCCATGAGCAAGGCCCTGGCCCTCATCGCCCATGACGGCAAAAAAGCCGACATGGTGGCTTTCGCCAAGGATCACCGCGAGCTGTTGTCGAAGTACCCCCTCATCGCCACCGGAACCACCGGGCGGCTCTTGCAACAGAAGGCCGGGCTCGAGGTGGTGCGCCTGCTCTCGGGCCCGCTGGGCGGCGACCAGCAGATCGGCTCGATGGTGGCCGAAGAAAAGGTGGTCGCGGTGATTTTTCTGCGCGACCCCCTGGCGGCCCAGCCCCACGAGCCCGACGTGCAGGCCCTGATGCGGGTCTGTGATGTTCATAACGTCCCCCTCGCCACCAACCTGGCGGCAGCCGAGGCCATTTTGGCTTGGCTGGAAAACGGACCGGGATTGCAAGGGTAGGACCCCAGAATCTTGGGCCATGGCGGTGCTTCCAGCCCCTATGTGACCCCACCGGCTATCCCGCGCCGGGTTTGGGTGTCTAATGCGGGTATGGACTTTCGCCAGTGGCTGGAGAAGGTGCTGGAAGACAACCGGGAGGCGCTTCGGCAGTTTCCCGAACCGCCGGGGCTCGAGGAGTTCGTGCGGGATCTGGTGCGCTCGGGTCAGGTCGAGCGGGTGCTCCACCTGGTGAAGTTTTCCTTCTTGTACGGGATCCAGCAAGGACAAGCCCAAGCCGGGCTGGAGACCCCGCCGCCCCCCAAAATTCAGGCGTAACCGCCTGAAGCTGATCCCGTCGCTGCCCCACGGGGTCGGGGACGGCGGATGGTCATCGCAGGATCCCAGCCCCGATACCCAGTCGTCACCTTCGCAGGTGGACCACCGTCACCCCGTGGCCGCCCTCGTAGGGCACCGCGTCGTGGAAGTTTTCCACCCGCTTGTCGCGCCTGAGCGCCTCGCGGATGGCGTTGCGCAGGGCCCCGGTTCCTTTGCCGTGCAAAAGCCGCACCGGGCTCTCGCCCAGGCTTTTGGCCTCGGTGAGGAAATCGTCGATGGCCAGCAGGGCTTCGTCCACGGTCATGCCGCGCAGGTTGAGTTCACAGTCGAAGCGGCTTTTGACCCGAGCCCCGGCGGGTTGCGGCTTAGGGGCCTCGAGCGGCCTCAGGCTGGCCAGCGGCAGGCTCATCCGGACTGAGCCCATCTGCACCAAAGCCTCGCCGCCCCGCACCTCGAGCACCCGGGCTTGGGCGTTGTACTCGGGTACTTGCACGGTGGCGCCCGCCACCACGCCGGAGCTCGCCGGGGAGGGTTTGGCGGGTTTCTGGTAGCGGCTGCGCAACTGCATCAGCTCCTGCAAGGCCCGGCCCTGGCCTGCGCTTTTGCCCTGAAGGCGCACCTGCCGCAGGCGCTCTTGGGCCTCGCTCACCAACCCCTCGGCCTCGCGGCGAGCCTCTTCGAGGAGCTGTTCACGCTTGTGCTCGAGCTCGCTGAGCCGGGCCTGGAGTTCTTCCCGCTCCCGCCGGGCCTGGCTTTGGAGCTGCTCGGCCTCGGCCAAGCGCTGCCGTAGGCTCTCCCGCTCGGCCTCCAGCGCGGCCAGCAGGCGCTCAACCCGCCCCCCTTCCGGGCCCAGCAGTGCTTCGGCCCGGGTGTTGAGGGCCTCGGGGAACCCCAGCCGCCGGGCGATGGCCAGCGCATAGCTGCGGCCCGGTGTCCCCACCACTAGCTGGTAGGTGGGAGCCAGGTGCTCGAGGTCGAAGCGCATCGAGGCGTTCTGCACGCCGGGGGTCTCCTGGGCGAAGGCCTTGAGCGGGGAGAGGTGGGTGGTGATGAGGCCGCGGGCCCCGCGCTCGAGCAAGGCTTCCAAAAAGGCCTGGGAGAGCGCGGCCCCTTCCTCGGGGTCGGTGCCCGAGCCCAGCTCGTCCACGAGCACCAGGCTCTGCGGGGTGGCTTCGGCCAGGACTTCCTTGAGGCGCAAGAGGTGCGCGGCGAAGGTGGAGAGGCTGGCCTCGAGCGACTGCTCGTCGCCGATGTCCACGAACACCTGGTCGGGGAAGGAGAGCTGGGCCGACCTGGCCGCCACGTAAAGCCCGCTCTGGGCCATCAGCACGGCCAGCCCCAGCGTTTTGAGCAGGGCGGTCTTGCCGCCCATGTTGGGGCCGGTGAGGAGCATCAGCCGCGCGGCCTGGGAAAGCTCGAGGTCGTTGGCTACCGGGTTGGGGATGAGCGGGTGCCAGGCCCCCTCGAGCCGATAGGTGCCCTCGAGGTTGAAGCGGGGCTTGCTGAGCTTCCAGTCCTCGGCCAACGCGGCCCCGGCGCGGGCCAGGTCGAGGGCGGTGATGGCCGAGAGGGTCTGGTCGATCTCCGGGTCTTGGGCCAGCAGGCCGGTCAGCTCGAAGAGGATGCGGGCTACCTCGGCCTCCTCCTCCAGGCGCAAGCTATACAGCTGGTTGTTGAGCGGCACCACGCTGCTGGGCTCGATGAAGACCGTCAATCCGGTGTCCGACTGGTCGAGCACGATCCCCGGAACCTGATGCTGGAAGCTCGCTTTCACCGGGATCACGTAGCGGTCCCGGCGCAGGGTGATGTAGCGCTCCTGGATCGCGTTCCCGGCTCGGTCCATGAGGCTGTAGAGCCGCTCGTGGATCTGCTCGCGCAAGGGGTTGAGGCGTTTGCGGATCTGGGCCAGCCGGGGGCTGGCCGAGTCCTTCACCGCCCCGCCCTCCTCCAGGCTCTCCGCTACCCGGCGGCGATAGAGGGTGTGCTCGCCGATCTGAGCCGCGATGGCCGAGAGCCGCTCACCGATCTCCAGCAGCTCGTGTTTGAGCTGGATGGCGGCCTCGAGCGTGTGGGCGATGCCGAGGAGCTCCAGCCCCTGCAGGCGCTTGCCCTCGCGGGCCGCGGCGAGCGGGGCCCGGATGTCGCTGATCCCGCCCAGCCGGTAGGGGTAACCGAGGGCTTCGGCGATGGTGGCCTGCTGCGCCAAGGCCTCCTCGAGCGTGGGCTTGGGCGTGAGGGTCAGGGCGGCCTCCTGGCCCATAAACGTAGAGGCGCGATCCGCCAGCGCCTGGCGGATGCGGGCAAACTCGAGGGCCTCGAGGGGGTCGCGCATACCAAAGGCCCAGTATAGCCGAGGCCCCCAAAACCATCCTGAACCAATCTGCAATGGGTTGCCCAGGGACTCACCCCCAGGCCTCCCGCTCAAGTCCCTCTGCACAGCCCCCGAATGTAGCCTTTATAAAACCCGGAAAACTCCCAGACCCTGCAAAGCGGTCCTTCCACCCGCGCTCTCCCCGCTCAAGAGATTTTGGCTGGGGGGCAACTCCAGGCTTATTCGGGTTGGAGCGGCGTACACCCAGACCTCTTGGCCCTGGTAGACCCGCTTGTAGGCGATGGCGCCCGCCGGGGCCTCGAGCGGGGAGAGCCCGCCCCGGCGGAGGGCGGGGGTACCCTTGCGGAGCCGGATGAGCCCCTTGGTCCACTCGAGCACCTCCCGGTTCCACCGCGACTCGTCCCAGGGAAAGGGGCCGCGGCACATCGGGTCGCCGTTCCAGACCTCATAGGGGTTGGTCTGGTCGAGGGCGATCTCATCGCCGTAGTACAGGCCGGGTGCGCCGGGGAAGGTGAGCAGCACCCCCAGGGCCATCTTGTAGAGTTCGACATCCCCGCGAAGCCGCCAGAACGCCCGGGGGACATCGTGGCTATCGAGGAGGGTGTACATGGTCTGGCGGATCTGCAAGGGCAGTGCGGCGTAGTGATCCCACATCGTCCGCCAGGCCTCTTCGGCGCTCACCCGCACCGGCCAGCCATGGGCGTTCTTGCCGCTGAGCCACTCCAAAAGCGGGTTGGCGAAGCCGTGGTAGTGCATCGAGCCGTCCAGGGTGTGCTGGCGCAGCTTCTCGGTGGCATCGAAGAACAGCTCGCCGAACACCAAGGCCTCGGGGTTTTCCTCGCGGCTGTTGCGGTGGATGAGCCGCAAGAGCTCGAGGTTGCGCCGATCGGTCCCGCCTTCCCCGATCTGATGGGCCACGTCCAGCCGCCAACCATCGGCCCCTTTGCGCAGCCAGTGGCGCACCGGGGCGTGGTAGCCATCCAGCCAGCGCTCCACGGTGAGCGGGCTGCCGTAATCGAGCTTGGGCAGGGTCTTGACCCCCATGAAAGCGGCGTAGCTGCCGTCGGCATGGAAGGTGAACTGGCTGGCTTCCGGCGAATCGGGGTCTTGCAGGGCTTTCTGGAAGTCTGGATGGGCATCGCCAATGTGGTTAAAAACACCGTCTAACACGATCCTCAGGCGGTTGGCGTGGAGGTCGGCGACGAGCCGGTCGAAAGCCTCGTTGCCGCCTAGGTGGGGGTCCACGTTGAGGTAATCCAGCCCGTCGTAGCGGTGGTTGGAGCGGCTGGGCAGGATGGGGGTCAGGTAAAGCGCCTCGATCCCCAGATCTTTCAGATAGCCCAGGGCTTGGCGGATGCCCTCGAGGTCGCCGCCGTAGTGCTGCAAGGGCCCTATTTGGGGGTCTACCGGCTCGTCCCAGCCCTTCTTGACGATCCTCTGGCCCATATAGACCCACTCGCCGTCTTGGGGGTCGTTGGAGGGATCGCCATTCCTAAAGCGGTCCGGGAAGATCTGGTAAAACACCACCCCCACCGCCCATTCGGGCACGCTGGGGGCCGAGAGCAGATGGAAGAAGCGGTCGTAGCGGGGCATCGTGCTCGAGAGCCCGCCGCTGGTGAGGTACACCCGCTCCTCGCTGAGAAAAAAGCAGTAACGGATGGGGGAGGTGTGCATGGGCAGGGTGATCTCCAGGCCGCCCTGCACCGCTCGTAAGGGTCTGCGCTCGACCTCGCCGAAGCGCTCGAGGATCAAAAACCCGCGGTGGGCGTCGGTGCGGACGCGGAGGGTGACCTCGGCCCCGAGTTCGGGGGTCAGCGGATCCACACAGAAAGGTTCCCAGTCGTGGTAGTGCATCAACACCTCTAGCCAAAAGGGCCATCGGCGATCGGTGGTTATTCCTTCACCGACCCCGCCGTGGCTCCCGAGACGAAGTAGCGCTGGAAGCCGTAGAAGATGGCCAGAATCGGGATCGAGCCCAGCACCGCGGCGGCGGCGAAGAGGCCCCATTTGGTCTGGAACTGGCCCGTCGTGAAGTTCCTCAGGCCCATCCCCACCGTCCAGCTCTCGGAGCCGGTCAGGAGCAGGTTCGCCACGATGAACTCGGAGTAAGTGCCCACGAACTGCAAGAGGAAGATGAACACGAACATCGGGGTCGAGAGGGGGAGCAGGATCAGGTAAAACCCCTGCCACTTGCTGGCCCCATCGATGGTAGCGGCCTCCTCGAGGCTCTTGCTGATGCTCTCCAGGAAGCCCTTGTACACCCAGGTGCCAAAGCTGATGATCCCGCCCGAGTAGGCCAGGATGAGGCCAGTGTAGGTGTTGAGCAGATCCAGGTTGGACATCAGCGTGTAGATGGCGATGAGCCCCAGGAAGCCGGGGAACATCTGGATGAAGATGAACACCAGGAGCATGGGGTAACGGCCCGGGAAGCTGAAGCGGGCGAAGGCGTACCCCGCAGTCGCGGTGAGGAGCACCGCCAAGAGCCCGGTCAGCCCCGAGACGAAGAGGGTGTTGCGCACCCACAGGACGAACTTGGCCTCGGTGTTGGGGCTGGTGAACTGGGTGGGCGAGACCAGCAGGACCAGCAGGAAGGCGGCCACTGCGAAAGCCGCCAGGTAGCGGTTTTGTACGGTTGCCAAGGGGCTATTCTCCTGGTTGTCTCCGATGGCCCGCCGGTAGGCGGCAACCCCCAGCAAAAGCAGCAGGGTGATGGCGGTAGCGGCCAGGAGCAGCCACTGGTAGCCATGGACCACTACCCCGTCGAAGAGCTTGGCGTAGTTCTCGAGGCTGGCTTGCGAGAAGTTCGGGAGGACCCTCGAGTCGATGAGCAGATTGCCGGTCTGGGGGGCGCTGAACTTGTAGAGGCTGTTGGTGGGGTCGAAGGAAGCGGCCAGGATCTGCACCACCGGGTAGTAGGCGAAGAGCAGGAAGCTCCACAGGAGCAGGTGGGTCACCCCCTGGCCAAAAAGCGGCCAGGGGCTCTTGCGCGCACCCCGCCGCCGGTTGTTGTAGGCGGTGATGGCCAGGCTATACACCAAGATCAACCCGACGATGGCCAGCAGCCCGCCCAGCACGTAAAGCCAGCCGTTCTCGAGGCGCACGAAGCCGAAGGGGACCTTTGGCTGCACCCGTCTGGCCAGGTCGGGAGCATAAAACAGCACCAACCAGCCCAGGATGGTGGCCCCTATGGCCCAGGGGAGCCAGCGCGAGAGGCTATTCACGCCCCACCTCCCGCGACATCACCGCACCTCCCGCAGAGCCCCGGTCACCCGGAAGTTGACCAGGCTGATCGCCACGGTGATGAAGAAGATGATCACCGAGATGGCCCCGCCCAGCCCGTAAGCCTGCCCGCCGTCGGCCTGGAAGGCGGTCTTATAGGCCCAGGAGATGAGGATATCGGTGGCTTGGGTGGTCGAAGGGCGTCCCTGCGCGGCTGGCCCGCCGCCGGTCAATAGGTAGATCAGCCCGAAGTTGTTGAAGTTGAAGGCGAAGGAGCCCAGGATGAGCGGGATGAAGGGCTGGCGCAGCAGGGGCAGGGTGATGCCGGTGAGGGTCTGCCAGCCGTTGGCCCCGTCGATCTTGGCGGCTTCGTACACGTCGTCGGGGATGGTGGTCAGAGCGCCCAAGGTGGCGGTCATCCAGTAGGGAAAGCTCATCCAGAGGCTGGTCAGCATCACGGCCATTTTGGCCCACTCGGGGTCGGTGAGCCAGGGGATGGGGTAGGAGCCCAGCAGCCCCAGGAAGCGGTTCACCGAGCCGAAGTTGACGTTGAGCATGGCGCTCCAGATCTGGTAGCTGATGACCGGCGGCATGGCCCAGGAGATGATCAGAGCAGTGCGGTAAAAACCGCGTAGTTTGAGGTTTTTGTTGTTGAGCAAAAGCCCCAAGATCAGCCCGGCGAAAGCTCCGATGGCCACGGCTCCAGCAGCAAAGGCGATGTTCCAGAGGAAGACCGGCCACAACACCGTACCGGCTCTTGAGAAAATCTCCACGTAGTTGCCCAGCCCGATGAACCGATAGGCGTTGATGCGGTAGGCCAGCTTGGGCTCAAAAGGGGGCGGGGCCTGCAACAGGACTTGGTTGCCCTCCGCGCGCACGATCCCCACTCGGGCGCGTTGGGTTTCGCTGGTCAGCTCGAGCCGCTCCCCGGCGCAACGGGGCCCTTCGCAGCGCAGTTGTTGGACGGCATCGTCCGTGGCCAGCACCAAGCGATTGCCCTCGAGGCGCACCACCCGGGTCTCGGTAGAGCGGTCGGCCTTGCCGTTTCTGAGCCCGGTGTAGTCGGTGAAGCCGAAGTAGACCGTGAGGATGATGGGATACACCGTGAAGGCCAGCAAGAACACAATCGCCGGGAGCAGGTAGTACCAGTCGGTGATGAAGGGGAAGCGTCGGGCGATCAGGATGAGCAGCGGGATCAGCAGCACCGCGGTAAAGAGCAGGGTTAGGTAGCCGGGGTATTGGCTATCCAGCGGGCGGGGGAACGCAGCCTGCAACCCCCAGTACACCAGCAGGCCGAGCACAAACGCCACCAACAGGGCTCCGCCCAACAGGCCAATCGCCAGGAGAAAACCCCGCACGCCGGGAGGGGATCGGTACATAGCCAAGGTCTCCTAAAGGATCAGGGAGATTCTAACCCAAGACGATATCCCCCGCCTCGAGCCCGCCGCTTTTTTCATAGGTTAGAGCCTGGCAGCATAAGGGGCGAGGATATCCTTGGGACGGTGATAGGGCGCCCCAGGGTTTAGAGGCCGAGACGGAAAGATCTGGCCCCCACCCGGGGTGGGGGCCAGTTTGGAGCTTACTTGCTCGCGATGCCCTTGCGGATCTCCGCCACCATATCGTCCACGATCTTCTGGACGTTGGTGTCGGGCTTCTGGATGGCCTGCTGGATGGCGTTGCCCCAGGGGCCCCAGACCTTGCCCATCTCGGGGATGTTGGGCATGGGCGAGCCGCTGGCGATCACCGGGGAGAAACCGGCCACCACCGGATCGTCCTTGAGCTTGGCCACCGCGGCCTTGGAGACCGGGATGCGGCCACCGGCTTGGTTGAAGGAGATCTGGCTTTGCTCGCTGACCAGGAGCTTGGCGAAGTTGGCGGCGGCGGTCTTGTTCTTGGAGTAGGCGTTGATGGCTACGCCCTGTACACCCACGAAAGGCTTCCAGGCCGAGCCGCCGGGCGGGGCGGGAAAGGAGGCAATGCCGAAGTCGATCTTGGCCTTCTTGTAGTCGCCGATGGCCCAGGGGCCGTTGATGATCATGGCCAGGGAGCCATCCTTGAAGGCCCCGTCGGCCACCCCGTAGTCCACGCCCTCGGGCACGAGCTTGTACTTGTACCGCAGGTCCTTGATGAAGTTCAGGGCCTTGACCCCGGCCTCACCGCCCAAGCGCAGCTCGCCCGCGTTGAGGTTGCCCGCGCCCCCGGCGAAGACCGAGCCGCCGTAGGCGGTGAAGAAACCATAGTTGAAGTAGGGGTCACCGATGTTGTAGAGGAAGCCGAAGCGGTTGCCGGTGGTGTTCTCCTGGGCTACTTTCAGGAACTCTTCCCAGGTTTTGGGGGCGGTCTTGACGTACTTCTTGTTGTAGATCAGGGCCACCGACTCGGCGAACATGGGCAGGGCGAAGAGCTGGTTCTTGTAGGAAAGGGCCTGCACGGCCACATCGCCGAGCCCTTGGAGGTAGCTCGGGGTGGCGTATTTGCCCATGGGCTCGAGCACGCCTGCTGAGGCCATGGCGCCCACCCAGTCGTGCGGGATGCTCACGATGAGGTCGGCGGCCTGGCCCTGTGGGGCGCCTAGGATGAACTTGTTCTGGATGTCCCCGAAGGGCACCTCGACCACTTCCACCGGGGTGCCGCTGGTCTTTTTGAATGTTTCCGCCTGCTGCTTGAGCCAGGTGAGCTCGGGGCCACCGTAGTGGGTCCATACCGTAAGCTTGCCCTGGGCCATGGCCAGACCCATCGCCAGTACGGCTACTGCTAGAAGACTCCTCCTCATTACTCCTCCTTGAAACCGAACGACGCCAGCACCTTGGCAGCGCTTCCACGCAGATTTGGGACGGCCTCGCGCTTGGACTGAAGCCCCCTCATGCTGCTGCGTCGAGTACATTTTATGCCATTTGCTCCCGCCGTAAAGTAGGGACAAACTTCCCGATGCTCAGGGAAAAAATAAAGCCGTGGGGCGGCTGCCCAACAAATTACATCGGAGCCGTTCTCTAAAACGTTTAACTACTTTTTGGGTGGTCGGCTGGGGCGCAGCTCGAGCTGGCTGGGGGTGACGCGGGGGTTGCTGGTGAGGAGGTAGCGCACCGCTTCCACCACGTCCTCGGGCTGGATCTTCCACTCCGCCCCGGTGCTGTTGCCGGCAAAGGTGGTGTCCACCGAGCCGGGTAGGAGGGTGCTCACCCGGATGCCGTGGTAGCGCAGATCCTGCATGATCGCTTCAGAAAAGCCGACCAGGCCGAACTTGCTGGCGTTGTAGGCGGCTCCCCCGGCGAAGGCGTTTTTCCCGGCCAAGGAGCCGATGTTGATGATGATGCCGCCCCCCCGCCGCAGCAGGGCAGGGATCGCGGCACGGGTCATGTAGAAGACCCCGCTGAGGTTGGTCTCCAGCACCTGCCGCCACTCCTGCGGGCTCAGATCCTGGACGGGTTTGAAGATCCCCACCCCGGCGTTGTTGATCAGGTAGTCGAGCCCGCCGAAGGTGGCCTCGAGCCGCTCCACCGCCCGTTCGGCGTCTTCAGGGCGGGTGACGTCCCCCGGCAGGCTCAGCCCCTCGCCCCCCTTGGGCCCCGCGGCTTTGAGTTCTTGCTCCACCTCGGCCAGCCGCTGGGGGTCGCGGGCAAAAAGGCCCACCCGCACGCCCTCCCAGGCTAAGGCCCGGGCGATGCTAAAACCGATCCCTCGGGAAGCCCCGGTGACCAGAGCGACTTTACCCTTCAGCATAGCCACAATGTAAATCCATTCGGCCCGGTTGGCCAGGGTGGGGGTCGGGGTTACTGGGCGGGTTTGTAGAGGTCCACGCCGCCGGCTTTGTCCAGCGACTGCTGCAAGAAGGCGGGGTCCACCAGCGGTTTGCTGTTGGGGTCGCCCGGCAGGGTTCCGGCAAAGACCTCGAGCACGTCGGCGTAGCCGTCGCCGTCGGAGTCCTTGTTGGCTTTGAGGGCGTCGTAGAGGGCCTGGCCGATGCTGCCCTTGAAGTTCGAGCGCACATTCTCGCCGAAGGGGTTCCACGGGGCCCCGCCGTTGGGGCTCACGTGGCAGTAGGTGCAGCCCACGGTGCGGACGTTGCCCTTGTCGGCCACTAGGTGGAACTGGGCGATGGCCTGGAGGCGGTAGGGGGGGCGGGCCACGGCGACGGAAGCCGCCAAACCGGCCAGCGCAAGGGCTATCCAGATCTTCTTATTCATGTCTAAAAACCCTCCATAGGATCGCAAGCACGACCGGCACCTTCCGCTCGAGGGGGCGGTCGGGTGGATTGAGCGGAAAGTCGGAAATCCGACGCATGGCCTCTACTCGAGCGCCACGATCTCACGGGGGGGTGGGCCGTCCTTGTGGGCTTCGAGCAGCGCCCGCAGAGCCTTGCCCCGGTGCGAGTAGTGGGCCTTTTCCTCCAGGCTCATCTCGGCGAAGGTCTTACCGGCCTCAAGCACGTAGAACAGAGGGTCATAGCCGAAGCCGCCTTGGCCGCGGGGGGCCTCCAGGATGAGGCCTTTGGCTTCACCCCGGTAAACCTCGAGGTGTCCGTCGGGGTAGGCCAGCACCAGCACGGCTACGAACTTGGCCCGGCGCTCCTCACCGCTTACGTGCTTGAGGCGGTCTAAGAGGTAGAGGTTGCGCTCGATGTCGCTGGATTTGCCGCCGTAGCGGGCCGAATATACCCCAGGTTCACCGTTTAGGGCTTCCACCTCGAGCCCCGAGTCGTCGGCCAGGGCGGGGATCCCCACCTGCTTGGTGGCGAAGGCGGCCTTGAGCATGGCGTTGTCCTCGAAGGTCGAGCCGTCCTCGCGGGGCATCTTGAAGGGATAGTCGAGCAGCGAGAACAACTGCCAGCCCAAAGGGGCCAGGCCTTGGCGCAGCTCCTTGAACTTTCCGGCGTTGGAGGTAGCGATCAGTACGCGCATAGGGGCAGGGGGCACGGCTTGGGGTTGGGGGCGGGAGGGTTCGGGCTCGAGCCGGGGTTTGCTGGCCTTTTGAGCTTCCACCAGGCGTTCCACCGCCCGCCGCCAGGGCGAGATGGCTTCGCGCTCTTCGGGGGTCATATCGGCCAGGGTCTTGCCGGTTTCGGTGACGAAGAACAGGGGATCATAGCCGATTCCGCCCTGGCTCTCCAGGCGTTGCAGGATGAGCCCGGCGGTCTCGCCCTGGAACACCTCGAGGGCCCCCGAGGGCTGGGCCAAGGCCATCACCGTGATGAAGCGGGCCCCGCGGCGCTCGATGGGCAGGTCGCGCAGCCGCTCCAACAGGCGCAGATTGCGCTCTAGGGCAGTGTTCCAAGGGCCGAAGTGCACCGAGTAGTGCTCGAGCTTGCCGTTGACCCTCAGCTCGAACACCGACTCGTCGGCGAGGGCCGGGATGCCGCTGGCCTTGGCCGCGGCGGCGGCCCGCACCAGGGCGCTATCCAAGGGACTAAGGTGCGGCACTTCGGGGAGGGCCACTTGCTGTTCGGCCAGCGAGATCACCTGCCAGCCCAACGGGCGCAACAGCTCCTGGAGCCGCTGGGCCTTGTGGGGGTTGGTGGTGGTCGCCAGGATACGCATTTTCCCTTAGCCTACCCAATTTCAGCGGAGCGCTTGGTGTATCCGGCGCACCAGCTCGGGGATGAAGCCCAGGCCGGTCTCGAGCATCTGCTTGTACACCGGTTGGGGCACCGCCCGGCCCTCGCCTCCGCCGTGTACCTCGATGACCTCGCCCCCCTGGGTGGCCACCACGGTCAGGTCGGCCCAGGCGTTCTCGTCTTCCACGTGGGTCAGGTCCAGCAGGATGCGACCCTCGCCGAACCAGCCCAGGCTGATGGCGGCGAACTCTTGCAAGGGCCACTCATCCAGGGCCCCCGAGCGCACCATCTTGTCGAGGGCCTGGTGCAAGGCCGCGTAGCCCCCGATCAAGGAGGCCACCCGGGTTCCCCCGTCGGCCTGGAGCACGTCGGCGTCAATCACCACGGTCTTGCCGGGGAGCAGGCTGAGGTCCAGCACCGCCCGGAAGGCCCGGCCCATAAACCGCTGGATCTCGGCGGTGCGCCCGGAGAGCTTCTGCCGCTCGCGCTCCTTGCGCTCCTTGGTGGAGCGGGGCAGCAGGTTGTACTCGGTCATCAGCCAGCCCTCGCGGGGTTTGACGTGGCGGGGCACCCCATCGGTGAGGGAGACCGTGACCAGCACCTTGGTGTGGCCAAGCTCTACCAAGGCCGAGCCTTCGGCGTAGAGGTTGTAGCCGATATGAATGGAGAGCGGGCGCATCTGGAGGGGGTGCGGCCATCTTTGCGGTTCATCTAGAGGTGAATCGTACCACGCTGACCCGATGGAAATCTTCCCCCGCAAGGGTGGGGGCTTTTAGGGAAGACTCGGGATGGGCCGGTTGCCCTCGTCTTTGAAGCGTCGGTCCTCTGGGATAGATGGGTTGACCGACCACAGCGGCTTGCCTCGAGCCCCAAC
>PSML01000130.1:0-4997 GCA_040290145.1 Meiothermus sp.
CGCCCGTTGCCTCCAAGACCTCGGTGATCACCCGCTTGGCCTCCTGGAGCATGGCCACCGCCGGGGAGCCCATCACCCCGGGCATGATGGACATGAGCATGGGCTCGATGGCCCCCACCAACGCCCCGTTGGGCACATCCACCGCAAAGAATCGGCAGGGGGCGGCAAAACCACCGGCAGGCTGCACGCTGAACATGATCCGGGCCCACTCGCTCTTGCAGGGCATGATCACGGTGACCGGGCCGACCTTGAGGTTGGGGGTGAGGTTGAGACCGCGGGCGGTGAGCTCGCCCTCCAGCAGCAGCACCATGTCCTCGGCCTTGGCCCCGCTCACGAAGTAGAGCAGGGCCGGCATCATGCCCCCCTTGGGATCGGGCATGGCCGCCGGGGCGATGCGCTCAGGCTTGCCCAGCCGGCTCAAGCTGGCCTCGAGCCGGGAGGTGAGCCCGTCGGTCTCGGGGCCAGCCACGCCCAGCAGGCGGAACATCAGGCGGCCGTCGAAAGTTCCTACCGTGATCACCCCGGCCTTGGCCGCGTGTACGTAGACGGTGGGGGGGAGGATGATAGCGGCCATGGGGTTTTTAGAGGCTGCAGCTAGGCTTCCAGCCTCGGGTTTGAGCACCACCAGGTGGTAGTCGGGGAAAGAGGCCCCGGTGATCTGCCGAATCTGCCCCCCCAGGTTCAGGACTCGGTCGGGCTCGAGCCCATTGGCCTTCAAGGCCGCCAGGGCCTGGGCCTCGACCTGGGCCAGCTCCCCCTTCACCTCGACCTGGATCGACTGCGCCCAGGCCAAGCCTAAAACCACTCCCAAAAACCAGATGCTCTTCATGGCTTTTCTCCTTCCACGGGCAAACCGGCGTCCAGCCAGCCCTTGAATCCGTGCGCGATATTTTTGGCGTTGGTGTATCCCAAAGACTGCAGGTAGGCTGCGATCACCGCGCTCACGCTGCCGCTGCCGCAGTAGACCAAGATCAGGGTGCTGGGGTCCTTGGGCAACTGGGCCAGCCGGTCTGGAACCTCCCCCGCGTAGATATGTACCGAGTGCGGGATGTACCCCCTTTGTCGCTCCTGGCTGGTACGCACGTCCAGAATGAAGGGATCAAATAGGAGCAGATCGCGCGCCTCAGTAGGATAGACCAAGTAGCTCGCGGGGGGCACCTTCTGGATGAAGCGGCCAAAGGCCATGGTCCAATCCACGCCGTTGCCGGATTGGGCAGGGACCCAGGTGAGCAGGGGGAGGAGGGCCAGCAGCCGCCTACGACCGAGCATGGCTAGCGGGTGAAGAAGGGAAGCTCCTGGAAGCTGTGTCCGGCCTTGCTGGCCTCGGCCAGGATGTAGGTGGTCAGGGCGATCTGCGGCTCCGAGTAGAAGGCGGGGGCAGGGATGCCCACCGAGGTGTAGCAGAACTGGATGCGGTTCTCAAAGGTGTACATCCGGTCCTCCTCGAAGCGGTAGGCTGGCCACTCGCTCCCCAGCCCCTCTTTAGGGCTCATCACCGGGGAAAGCCGTACCCGCTTTCCGGCGTAGTTGTCGTGGCAGATCGCGCAGCTCATGTCGCGGGGGCCGGCGCGGGTGTACCAGAGCTCCCGACCCAGGTTGTACATGGCCAGCTCGGCGGGATGTTGGGGGCGGACGGCGATTTTGGCCTTGGTGGATTTGGAGGCCACGAATGTGGTGAGGGCCACCACCTCGTCGCGCTTGATCTCCTCCGGCTTGAAGCCCTGGATACGTTCCATACAGCTTACGATGCGGGTTTCCAGGTCTTCGACTTTGCCGGTGTCGGGGAAGTAGCGGGGCAGACGGGCATAGGCCCCCTCGAGCTTCCCCGCTCCAAGACCGAAGTCACACCCCTCCAGGCTCTTCCCTTTTGGACCTCGCTTGGCGTGAAACAGCTCCTCCCCCTGAGCGGCAAAGAGATCCCCGGGGAGGATGCCGAAAGTTTGCAGGTACTGCTGGCGTTGCTTCATGGCCTCTTCGAAGGGGTCGAGGGGTTTTTCCTGCTGGGACAGGGCAAAAAGGGACGCTGTAGCGGCCAGCAGGAGGGTCAAGGGCATGCTCTTTGGCATGGCTTACCTCCGGTTGATAGGGGAGCTGGGGTCCACCAAGAACGCCACCAAGTCGGCCGTCTCCTCCGGGGTAAATAGCCCGTGCACCCCGCCCCGGTACATCAGCGAGCAGGGCACGTAGGCCCAGGCGTTGTAGATCTTCTCGTAGGTATACCGGACCACCGCCTCCGACTGGCCCCGCGCTCCATAGTTGGTCAGGCTGGGCCCCATGGTGCCGTAGGCCAGCTGCTTAGGGTCGCCCTGGTGGCAGGCGTAGCAGTTGCCCCGCTTGGGATCAGTAAACACCTTTTCCCCGTTTTGCCACTCGCCCAGCAACATGCCTCCCCTGGGGTAGCGGATCAGGGCCTTTTGCTCCTGGAGAAACTGCGGTAGGAGCGCGCCGGGAATCTGGCTGCGGTGCTGAGTACAAAGCCGCTGGGCCTGGTCTTGGGCCGAGAGCACCTGGGCGTAGGGCTCTCCCCCAGACCGTACGGCGGCCTCGAGGCGGGCCCCGAAGGGGCTTGGCTGGGAGGCGGCCAGCCCCAAAAGGGCCAGGGCACCCATCAGGATCGCTTTGTGGGCACTTTGCTTCATCCATCTCCTCTAGGAAGGTGATAATTGCGCCCCAGCACGCGCACGTTGGGCTTGGGCGGCACTTTCAGCCGGCCCTGCCCTTTGGCGTACTGGACGATGAGTTCGTGTACTGG
This sequence comes from Meiothermus sp., assembly GCA_040290145.1. Taxonomy (GTDB): domain Bacteria; phylum Deinococcota; class Deinococci; order Deinococcales; family Thermaceae; genus Allomeiothermus. The sequence goes on from PSML01000130.1 coordinate 2,753, forward strand.
CCGGGGCGTGTACTTCTCCTCCGGCGTACCCAGGCGCTGCAGCCTCCCCCCATAGGCCGCCACCAGATACTCCCGCTGGGGGTCTAGCGGGCGGCCCCGGACCTCGAGGTTCTGGACCCGCCCTCCCGGGGGCGCATCGATCTGTAGGGTGTAGGTAACCCCATGGGTCCGGCTCATATCCCCCCCCTGCTGATAAAAAGGATCGGGGGTGAAGACGTTGGCCGCCACGTCCTCGAGGATGCCCTTGAGCTGGGCCCCCCTGAGCTTGAAGAGGTATACCTCGGGATAGGTGAAGCCGGTATAGGCCAGGATGCGGTCCAGGGTCAGGTACTCCCCGGGCCGCAAGGTGGTACCCCAGCGGGTGCCCGGGCTGAAGATTACCTCGGTCTGCGGGTAGTGCGCCTCGATGGCCCGGCAGGCCAGTTCGTCCAGGGTGGAGTAGAGGGTGTCCCGCTTGTAGAGCAGGCCCTCCACCTGGGCGATGGGCTCGAGTAGGTCGGGGTTCTCGCGGTAGACCCGCTCGACCAGAGCCTTGGCTTGGGGGTCCTCCGGCAGCACCCGGGAGAGTACGGGGAGAAGCCGGAGCCTGAGGTTAGCGATCCCCCCCCGCCTGAGGGCGAGGTCTACCCGGGCCAGCACCTTGCCCCCCGACCCCCCCGCGACCAAGAAGGTATTTCCCACCCGGAGGCGCACCGGGGTGAGGTCGTGGGTATGGCCGGAGAGGATCAGGTCGATTCCCCGGATACGCCGGGCCAGGGCGGTGTCCAGGGGGAGCCCCCCGTGGGAGAGGAGAACCACCGCGTCCACCCCCTTGGACCTGAGCTCATCCACCGCTCGTTGTAGCTGCTGCTCCTTGATGCCGAAGGAGAGCCCTGGCGAGAACTCCTCCGGGTGGGAGACCTTGATATAGGGGTAGGTGAGCCCGATTACCCCCACGCTGAAGCGTCCGGCGGGATAGACCGCATAGGCGGGGTAGACCGGATCGCCGAAGGTGTCGTCCGTGGTGTTGTAGCTCAGAACCTGAGCCTTGAGCTTCTTCTCCAGCTCCTCTACCCGGGCTCGCCCCAAGGTGTACTCCCAGTGGTAGACCATATGCTGGAAACCGCTGAGGTTCATCCAGTCCACCAGGGCCTCACCCCCGGTGCGCAAGGAGGGGCCGGAGTTGGTCCAGTTGTCGCCTCCGTCCAGCACCAGCACCGGTCGCTCCGCCGCCTCCTTTTGGGTGCGGATGAGATGGGTGATTTGAGGAGCCCCTCCGATGGGACCGAAGCGCTCCGCCAGGGCCTCGAAGTCCACGTAGCTGCCCAGATAGGCCATGAGGCTGCCCGGTTGGACGCCATAGTAACGAAGGAAGGCTGCGCCGCTAAGGTAGCCGGGCTGCCCCAGCAGGGGTTGGGGCGCCAGAAGGTTGGGCGGCTCCATGTAGTAGTGGGGCCGGAGCTGGCCGTGGAGATCGGTGAGGTACAGGATGGTGAAATCCCCATAAGGGGGGAGGTCGTATAACCCCTCCGGCTTCTCCAGGGCGCGGGCCCATGCCTTGGGCGAGGGCAGACCTAGGGCCAGGAGGAGGCCGATGAGCTCGCGTCGGGTCATCATTTGCTCCCGGTGGCGGCGGGCTTGGTGTTGAAATCCGAGGCGGGATCCAAGAGGTACGCCACCACGTCGGCGATCTCCTCTGGGGTGAGCAGGCCGTGCACGCCGAAGCGGTACATCACCGTGCAGGGGAAATAAGCCCAGGAGTTGTAGATGATTTCGTAGGTGTAGCGCTGGATGGCCTCTGAGGAGCCCCTCTGAGCGTATTTCTCCAGGCTGGGCCCCACGTTTCCTCCCCAGTACACCGGGGAGCCGTAGTGGCAGCTAAAGCAGTTGGCCCTGGCCATATCGTTGAAGATGGCCCCGCCCCTTTTCCAGTCCCCCATCAGCTTCGCGGGGTATTTGATGAGGGCCTTCTGCCCTTGCAAGAACCCGGGGAGCTGATCTGGAGGGAGCTGGTCTTTGTGCTGCGAACAGAGGGCCTGGTCCTTGGGCTGCTCCACCAAAGCCGTGTAGAACTCCTTGCCCCCAGTCTGCAGGAGCTTTTGCTCCTCCGGGGTGAAGGTGCTACCGCTTTGCCCCAAGACCACCAGCAGCGAAAAGCCCAAAAGCGCCAGGACGATTTTGCGCATGCTCTCCTGAACCCGGACAGACACATGTGAGACTGCCTTAGCTAAAATGTGGGGACCACTCCAGGAAGAGGAGGTCCCCA
>PSML01000131.1:0-4992 GCA_040290145.1 Meiothermus sp.
CAGACCCCGCCGCGTCCGACCCCCCCCGCCACCCAGGCCCCGCCCTCCACGACCGCGCAACCCTCCGCACCGCGAACAACCCCAGCCCCCACCGGGCTCGCCGGGTTCGTCCAGGAGCAGGGCATCAAGCTCGCCATGACCTCCTTAGGCCCCACCGGCGTGGCGGTTTTCCAGACCAAGGAGGGCTATGTCGTGGTCCCGGTCGGCGAGAAGATCCCCGGCACCGAGGTGCTGGTCAAGACGGTGACCGCGAGTGAAGCGACCCTGGTGCGCAACAACGAGTCCTTGCCCATCAAACTTGAAGGCGGTGAATGAAGCTATGAAACGACTGCTGGCAATGCTAGCCCTGCTCAGCTTGGGCTTGGGCTGGGCGGGTAGCCTCCCTACCGACAGCCGCTTCGACGCTCCGGTGCGGTTGAACATCGCGAACATCGCGAACTCCCAGACCGTCCCCACCCTGCCCCTCGACGTGGTGCTCGAGGCCTTGGCCAAGACCGTGGGGCTCCAGCCCCTCATCTACCGGGAGTTCCCCACCGACGGGAACGCCGCCAACGCCAAGCCCACCCTGCCCAACATCAAGCTCGACTTCGAGGGCCGGCCCTTCCGCCAGGTGTGGGACCTGATCTTCAACACCTACGGGGTGCAGTTGGGCCTCGACTATCAGGTCATCGGGACCAGCACCGTGGTGGTGGCCCCCAGCGCCCTGATCACCTCGCTCTCCGAGGCCCAGCAGCGGGTGGGAGAGCGCAGCCGGGTGCTCTATCTGGTGAGCATCCCCCCGGTGGTCTACATCGACAGCGGCAAAATCGACTACGAGAAGGCCAAGACCTGGGTCAAGGACAACTTCATCCCCTTCGCCACCACCGAGTTCGGCAGCCTCTCGGTGAACTGGATCGTGGTGCAGCAGGGCAACACCCTAGCGGCCCTCTCCTCCATCGTGGGCACGACTGCCCAGCACAACCGCTTCCAGGACACCCTGGCCAAGGGCCGTTACACTTACGAGGTGCTGGCGGGGGGGGCTACCCCGGTGAGCACCCAGACCCAGGCCAACAAAACCGAGCGCCTCTACACCTTGCAAAACGTCTCCTTTGCCGACCTGCAGAACTTCCTCCTGGGGCAGTTGCCGAGCCTCGAGATCTCGGTGGTCCCCACCAACCCTAAGGCCGCTTACATCCGGGGCACCGACGCCGACCTGAAAAAACTCGACGAACTGCTCAAGACCGCCGACCTGGCCCGCGCCTTCAAACGGCCCTACGCCCTGCAAAACCTCACCTTCGAACAGGCCAGCCAGCGGCTCCAGCCGCTCCTGACCGGCGACCTCAAGGGAGTCGGCCTCGAGCCCATCCCCGGCAACCCCAACGGGCTTTTCGCCAACGCCACCGAGGCCCAGCACACCCAGCTCGCCGAGGTGATCAAGGCCATCGATACCCCCATCGTCCAGGTCCAGACCAGCGAACCGGTGGTCCGCCGCATCTACACCCTCAGCTTCGCCAACGCCGCCCGCGTGGCCGAGTTCCTGCGCAAGGAGGTCAAGGGGATCACCGCCGAGGTCATCGAGGGCCAGCCGGTGGTGGTGGTGCGCGGCACCGAGAAGCAGCAGCAGGAGGTGGCCGATCTGGTCACGAGCCTCGACCGGCCCACCCTCGAGCAAGCCGCCGCGGCCTCGCGCACCCAGCGGGTCTACAAGCTGAAGTTCGCCAACGCCCCGGCCCTGGTAGAGGCCCTCAGCAAGGTGGGCAGCGGTTCGGCCACAGCCGGCAACCCGCCCTCCACCTCCTCTGGGTTGCCCAGCCTGGTCGCCGATCCCAGCACCAACAGCGTCATCGCGGTGGGCAGCGACGCGCAGCTTCGCAACTTCGAGGTGACGCTGGCCCAGCTCGACGTGCCCAAGCAGCAAGTCCAGCTCCAGGTGCGCATCCAGGCCGTCAACAGCAGCGTCATCCGCAACCTGGGCATAGACTGGCAGACCATCGCGGGGGGCAACCTCATCGCATCGATCCTCAGCGGGGGACTGAGCCTGATCTTCGATGCCACCCGCAGCCTGGCCTCCTTGAACATCCGGGCTACGCTCAACGCCCTCGAGAGCCAGAACCTCTCCCGCCGCATCTCGGATGCCAACCTGATCGTCGAGAACGGCTACGGCAACGACACCAGCGACCTGCGCGACAGCGGGGCGCGGGCCGCCGAGCTGAAGGCGGGCGGTAAGCTCCTCATCGTCACGGCCAGCACGGGCCAGGGCGGCGGACAACAAAGCGTGCGGGAGTTCGACGTGGGCCTCACCCTCAGGCTGCGTCCCCGCATCACCCCGGACGGGCAGATCATCCTCGAGGTCTACACCCAAACCGGCGAACAGCCCCAGGTGCTGGCCCCGGACCGCACCTTCCTACCCGTCAACAGCACCCTCTCGAGCTTCCGCCTCAAGGACGGGCAGACCGTGGTGCTGGGCGGGTTGGTGCAGAACACCACCACCAACACCGAGAACAAGGTTCCCTTGCTGGGCGACATCCCCCTCATCGGAGCCCTCTTCAAGCAGACCACCACGGAGAACAAACAGGAAGAGCTGATCGTCATCATCACCGCTAACCTGGTCAAGGATCAGCAAGCGGCGGCGGGTCAGTAACCCTCTGGGCGGAACCCCCCTCGAGGTTTTCGAGGGGGGTTGATCCTTTCGATGCCGGTCTTGGCGGGCGGTTATGCTAGGCTCTTGCTATGCGGTTTCTGACCTCGGGCGAATCCCACGGCCCACAACTCACCGGGATCATCGAGGGGCTGCCGAGCCGGCTTCCCCTCAGCATCGAAGACATCAACCCTTGGCTTAAGAAACGCCAGGGCGGCTACGGGCGCGGCAGGCGCATGGTGATCGAGACCGACACGGTAGAGATCGTGAGCGGGGTGCGCTCCGGGCGCACCACTGGAGCCCCGGTGACCCTCATCATCAAGAACGCCGACTACCGCAACTGGAGCGAGATCATGGACCCGGCCCCCGGAAACGAGCCCCGCAAGAAGGCGCTGACCGCAGCACGCCCCGGGCACGCCGATCTCTCCGGGGGAATCAAGTACCACCACAAGGATCTGCGCGACGTGCTCGAGCGGGCCAGCGCCCGCGAGACCGCCATGCGGGTGGCGGTGGGGGCGGTGGCCCACAAGCTCCTCTCCTTTTTCGGGGTGGAGAGCGTAGGGTTCGTGGCGGGGATGGCCGGGGTGTGGAGCGCAGTCCCCTTTACCTGGGACCTGCGCAGCCGGATCGAGGAGAGCCCGGTGCGCATGACCGACCCGGAAGCCGAGGTGGAGGTGATCCGCCGGGTAGACCAGGCCAAAGCCGCTGGCGACACCCTGGGCGGGATCATCGAGGCCCGCTTCAAGGGGTTGGTGCCGGGGCTGGGCTCGCAGATGCACTGGGAGCGCAAGCTCGACGCTCGGGTGGCCCAGATGGCCATGAGCATCCCGGCGGTCAAGGGCGTAGAGATCGGCACCGGTTTCGAAAACGCGATGAAGCCGGGTTCGCAGGTCCACGACGCGATCTACTGGGAGAAGGGGCGCGGCTACTACCGCCAGACCAACCGGGCGGGAGGCACCGAGGGCGGGATGAGCACCGGCGAGGAGCTGGTGGTGCGGGCCGCACTCAAACCCATCGCCACCCTGATGACCCCCCTACCGACGGTAGACGTGGTGAGCCACCAGCCCGCCGACGCCGCCCGCGAGAGATCAGACACCACCGCGGTCCCCGCGGCGAGCGTGATCTTGGAGGCCCTCAGCGCCATCGTGCTGGCCCAGGCCTACCTGGAGAAGTTCGGCGGCGACACCCTGGACGAGCTCCTGGAGCGGGTGGAGCGGTACAAAGCGCACGCCCTGAATTACTAGGGTGATGGGGATGCGACATCAACCTTCGCCAGACGCCAGACGCAAGACGCAAGACGCAAAAGGGAAAACCTATGGCCTCTGGCGTTTGGCGTCTTGCCCTCAGCCTCCTTATGCTCCACGTTGACCGCCCCACCACCTGGGTCACGCTCACCGGCTTTATGGGGGTGGGCAAGAGCCGCATCGGGCGGGAGCTGGCGCACCGGCTGATGCTGCACTTCATTGACCTAGACGGCTACATCGAGCGCGAGACCGGGCTCACCATCGCCGACATCTTTCGCCACCTGGGCGAGGAGACCTTCCGGCGGCTCGAGGCCGAGGCGGTGGGCGAGTTGGTGCACAAGGACTTCCTGGTGCTCTCGCTGGGCGGCGGGACCTTCGTGAGCCCGGAAAACCGCGAGAAGCTGCTCCGCCGGGGCATCGTGGTGGCCTTGTGGGCCAGCCCCGAGACCATCCTCGAGCGGGTGAGCCGCAAACCGGGCAAACGCCCGATGCTCGAGGGGGGTACCGGCGAGGATCCCCTGAGCCGGGTGCAGCGCATGTTCTCCGCGCGCGAGCCGATCTACCGCCAGGCCCACATCCACGTCTCCACCGATGGGCGGCGGGTACAGGAGGTGGTGGAGGAGATCATCGAGAAGCTCTGGGACTATACCGGGCTACACCCCGGGTTGGCCGAAGAAGCCCTACCCCAGGCCGAGGGCGCCGGCTCGAGTTCATTCACCGAGCCTGCGGATAAGGAGGGCCCATGATCCGGCTTCAGGTCACAAGCCCTCCCCCCTACCCGGTGCTGATCGGGCGAAACCTGGCCGCTCCGGCCCAAACCCAAAGCCCTAAGGCCCTCCTTTACGACCGGGCGACAGAAGCCTTCGCCTCTCGGCTCGCGGACCAGCTGGGCATCCCCCACCGGCTGGGGCTCGAGGGCGGGGAAGGGGCCAAGACGCTCCACACTTACGCCCGCTGCCTCTCCTGGCTGGCCGGGAAGGCCCTGCCCCGCGATACCACGCTCTACGTGGTGGGGGGCGGCACCCTGACCGACCTGGGCGGGTTCGTGGCGGCAAGCTACCTGCGGGGAGTTGGATACGTCTCCTTCCCCACCACCACCCTGGCCGTCGTGGATGCCGCGGTGGGCGGGAA
>PSML01000132.1:0-1167 GCA_040290145.1 Meiothermus sp.
GTTCTGGGTGGGGCGGCCCTGGCCCAACACCTCTATGTCTCCGCCAATGGGGTAGATGCGCACAATCCCGTCAACCACCCCCTCCATTCTGTAAAAGCCGGCTGCGTCATGGGAGTGTGACTGGCAAGCCTTTGACATTGGGGCTTTAGCCTCCGGGCGTGGCTATCGCACGCGACCGCCCCGCAGTGGCCCCACGGGCCCGTTCCCGAGGCGCCAACCACCTGGTGAGGGCGCTGCCCTATCTGCTCCCGGCGCTTTTGGTCTTCGCCCTCTTCGAGTACTACCCCCTGCTCCGGGTCATCTACCTCAGCCTCACCGACGCCGACCTGCTCAAAAGCCCCCAGTGGATCGGGTTAGCCAACTACACCCGAATGTTCCAGTCGGCCGAGTTTTTGAACAGCTTGGCGGTGACGGTGATCTTCGCCTTCGCGGTGACCGGGCTCGAGGTCGTCCTGGGGATGACGCTGGGTTTTTTGATGAACCGCAAGGGCCCTTTCCAGAACCTGGTGCGCGGGGCCGTCTTCGCCCCGGTGGTGGTTTCCCTCGCGGCGGCGGCGGTGATCTGGCTCCACCTGCTCAACCCCACCGGCGGTCCGGTGAACCAGCTGCTCCAGGCGCTCGGGCTACCTCCCTCTCGTTGGCTGCAAGACCCCGGCACCGCGCTGGCTGCGGTGATCCTCATCGCCCTGTGGAAGGGGGTCGGCCTGCCCGCGGTGCTGTACCTGGCCGGGCTGCAAGGGATCCCCAAGGAGCTTCAGGAAGCCGCCCAGGTGGACGGGGCTACCCCCTATCAGGTGGCGCGCTGGATCACCCTTCCCCTGCTGGCCCCCACCACCCTGCTGGTGTTTTTCATCTCGCTGGTGGGCACCTTCCAGAGCTACGGCCTCATCCTGGTGCTCCGCACCGACGGCGGCCCGGTGGGCAGCACCATGTTGCTGGGCTACTACATCTACCAGAACGCTTTCCAGTACTTCCAGATGGGCTATGCCAGCGCAGTGTCGGTGTTTCTGTTCTTGCTGCTGGCCTTTTTGGGCTGGTTGCAGTTCAAGGTTTCGGAAAGGAGGGTGCATTACCAGTGACAACCAAGCCAAAAAGCTCCAAGCCTGGCGCCACGGCCCGCCTCGGCGCTGAGGTCTGCGGCACCTCGTTCCCGGGCCGCACCTCGAT
>PSML01000132.1:1176-4963 GCA_040290145.1 Meiothermus sp.
AGCCTGGCGCCACGGCCCGCCTCGGCCGGGTCGCGGGGGGGCCAGCGGCTCGAGCCCGCCCGAGGGGGGTGCTGATGGACGGGCTGACGCTCCTTGTGGCGCTGTTGTTCCTGGCCCCGCTGATCTGGCTGGTCCTGGGGGCTTTCAAGACCCAGAGCACCCTCTTCAGCGGCCCCCTCATCCCCGAAAGCTGGAATTGGCGCAACTTCGTGGAGGCTTGGAACAGCGCCCCCTTCGGGCGCTACCTGCTGAACTCCCTGCTGGTCTCGGCCGTGAGCACCCTCCTGGTGGTCATGACCTCGGCGCTGGCCGCCTTCGCCTTCTCCAGGATGAGCTTTCCCGGGCAGCACGCCCTGTTCCTCCTGGCCCTAGCCACCTTGATGATCCCGGGCGACGTGCTCCTCATCCCCAACTTTCTCACCGTTCGCAACTTCGGCTGGCTCAACAGCTACTGGGCGCTGATCGTCCCCTTCGCCGCGAGCGCCTTCGGGATCTTCCTGCTGCGGCAGGCCTTCTTAAAGACCCCGCAGGAGCTCGAGGACGCCGCCCGCATCGACGGAGCCACGCCCCTGCAGTTCCTCTTTCGCGTGCTGATGCCGGTAAACGCCCCGGCCCTCAGCGCGCTGTCGGTGCTGACCTTCCTGTCGAGCTGGAACGCGCTGGTGTGGCCCTTCATCGCGACCAGCCGCGACGAGTACCGCACGGTGCAGGTGGGCCTGGCACAGTTCAACAACCTCGAGGGGGCCACCAACGTCCCCGAGATCCTGGCGGCCACGCTGATCGCCATCTCCCCGGTGCTGCTGGCGTACGCCGTGGCCCAGAAATGGTTCATAGAGAGCGCCGCCGGCAGCGGGCTCAAGGGCTGAGGGCGGGTCGGTGACCCTGAGGAAGATGAGAGGGAGGACAAAATGGTGAAGAAAGCGCTGGTACTGGGTTTGGCGGGGGTGCTGGGCTTCGGCTTTGCCCAGCCGAGGACCGAGATCACCTTTTTGTACGGGCTTGGGGGTCGTCTGGGCGAGGTCATCCGGGCCACGGTGGACACCTTCAACAAGAGCCAGAACGAGGTGGTGGTTCGCGCCGAGTTCGCCAACAGCTACGAGGGGGTGCTGCAGAAGGCCCTGGCGGGGATCGCGGCGGGGCAACCGGCGGCGGACGTGCTGCAGCTCGAGGTGGCCCTGTGGCCGCGGCTGGCGGCGGCCGGCCAGCTCACCGACCTCAGTGCCCTGCCCGGCTTCAAGGCCATGTTCGACAGCTTCTGGGGGGTGTTCAAGCTCCAGGTCGATCCAGACAAGGACGGCAAGGTCTTCGCCACCCCATGGAACAACTCCAATCCCGTCACCTACTACAACCCCGAACTGCTCAAGAGGGCCGGGTTCAGCGCGCCGCCGCGCACCTGGCCGGAGATGCGCGAGTTCGCCCGCAAGGTCAAGGAGGCCACTGGGGTGGCGGCCATGGCCCTGCCGGCTTTCCCGTGGGTGCTCGAAGGGGCCATCTGGAGCAACGGTGGGGAGATCGTAGGCAAGGACCGGCTGCTGCTGGACCAACCTGCGGCGCTCGAGGTCATCAACACCTGGACCCAACTCATCCGCGACGGCAGCGCGGTGGTGGAGAACGCCAACAGCACCCAGGACTTCGCGGCCGGCAAGGTTGCCGTCATCTTCCAGTCGGTAGCCAGCCGCCCGGGCATCAAAGCCCTGGCCGGGGATCGCTTCAAGCAGACCGTGCGGGTGGCCCCGCTGCCCTATTTCAAGAAGCCGGTGGTCCCGGTAGGGGGGGCAACCCTGGCCATCTCCCGCGGGATCCCGCAGGAGCGGGTGCTGGCCGCCTGGAAATTCATCCAGTGGCTCAACCGGCCCGAGCAGCAGCTGGAGTGGATCAAGCAGACCAACTACGTGCCGATCACCCGCACCACCAGCGAGCTCCCGGCCTTCCGCGCCTTCCTCGCGACGGAGCAGGGGCTGGACGTGGGGATGCGGCAGTTGCCCAATGCCCGTCCCCGCCCCACCGACCCCGCTTACGTGCAGGGCATCCAGGAGATCCGCAAGACGCTGGAGGAGATCTGGCTCAACAACAAGCCGGTCGAGCCGGCCATCCGCGACCTGGTGCAGCGCACCCGTCCCCTGTTCGCCAACTAGCCCCCTGAGGGAGGAAGAAATGGCCGGTCTGATCACACTCATGCTCGACGGAATCAGCGCCGATGGCTTCGCCCGCCACCGCGCCCATATGCCCCATCTGGCGGAGCTGGCTGAGAGCGGGCTGGTGGTGGAGCGCCTCGGCGCTGAGGTCTGCGGCACCTCGTTCCCGGGCCGCACCTCGATCCTCACCGGGGTTCCGGCGGCGGTGAGCGGCGTTTACGGCAACGTGATCTGGGACGGCGCGGCCTTCCGCCACGCCGCCCCCGACGACGTGCGGGTCGAGACCCTGCCGGCTAAGGCCAAGCGAGCGGGCAAGGACACCGCCGTGATCGGCTTCGGGATGGTGCGCCCGGAGGACGCGCAGGTGTTCGAGGGGCCCTGGTGGGCGGGAACCTTCCTCCAGCGCTCGAGGGACTTCAACCCGGTGGCCAGCCCCAGCGGGTGGTTGCGGGTGGTGCAGCACAAAAGCGAGCGGCTGGCCCAGGCGCTCCAGGGGAAGGGCCTCGAGCGCCCTCCCCTGCCCGAGGCCGAGGCCACCGACCGGTTCACGCGGGCCGCGCTGGGCGATGCCCGGATCATGGACGCGGTGGCCGCCCTGGCCACTTCCGCCCACCCCCCCGAGGTGATCTTCGCCGAGGCGCTCCTCCCCGACACCGCCCAGCACTACGCGGGCTACGGCAGCGCCCTGGCGCTGTGGTCCTTCGCCTACGCCGACGCCCTGGTGGGCAGCCTGCTGCAGCGCCTGCGGGCGGCGGGCCTGGAGGAGCGCTACAACCTGGCCCTCCTCAGCGACCACGGCCACGGCCCCGTCGAAAAGGCCCTGCGCCCGGAGGCGATCATCCCCGGTGCCCTCTTCCAGACCGAGGGCAGCATGCTCCACGTGGTCCCCAGGGATCGGGCCGAAGAGGAGCGGGTCACCGCCGCCCTGGCCGAGCACGGGGCCATCCCCTACCCTGCCCAGCACCTCCCCGCCGACCAGCGCGAGCAGGTCCGCAGCTACCTGGCCCCCGACGGCTACAGCTTTGAGTACGACCCCCAAGAGCCCTCGGCCGAACCCGTCGCCATGCCCAAGCTCCGCTCTTCCCACGGCTTTCGCCCCGGGCACCCCCACGACGAGCGCTTCATGGTGCTGGTGGGGCCGGACGTGCCCCGACTCCGCCTCGAGCGGGCGACCGCCGCTCAGGTGGCCCCCACCCTGGCCGCCCTCCTCGGGCTTTCCCTCGCGGACTTTCCGGGCGAGGCCCTGCTCGAGCCCAGACGGCCCCACACCCGTGCCTGAAGGCGCGTGGCTCTCGAGCGCCCGGCTCGCGTTTTGACCCTCCAGCCCTGCGGGGTGAGCAAAGCGGGAGCGGGGACCGCCCTCTCTAGACATTAGAGCCGGTATTGACAACTCGAGTTGTAAAGGTTATCCTCAGGCCGTGGAGGGCCTCGAACAGCTGCTGCAGCGCGGAGCGGAGTGGGACCTGGAGGGCCTGGTGCGCGAGGCCAACGCCCGCCTGCCCCGCTACCTGCCCGAACAACCCGGCAACCTGCGGGTGCGCGAGGCGGTGACGGCGCGCCTGGTCCGCCACTACACCACGCTGGGGATGCTCGACGAGCCGGCGCGGGCCGGGCGGGAGGCGCGCTACTCGGCGCGGCACCTGCTGCAGCTT
>PSML01000133.1:0-4945 GCA_040290145.1 Meiothermus sp.
TCGATGGGGCGGCCACGGGGGGCCGCCCGTACGGTTGTTTCATCGGGAAGGCCACGGGGGGCCGCATAGGTAGTGGGGCGGCCACGGGGGGCCGCCCGTACGGTTGTTTCATCGGGAAGGCCACGGGGGGCCGCCCGTAAGCCGGTGAGGACGATGATGCCGTGAACATGGTTGGGCATCACCACAAAGGCGTCGATCTCGATACCGGGATAGAACATCGGAATCTCGTCCCACACCCTTTGGACCATTTGCCCGGCGGCGGAGAGCCACATCTGGCCCTCTTCGATCTGGCCCAAAAGGCATAACCGGTTCTGAGTGCAGATCGTCACGAAATACGCTCCGGCTTGGGCGTAGTCGTAGCCCTTCAGGCGGAGGGTACGGCGGTGGCGGGTGCTGGGATGACGGTTCACGGACTACCTCCATTGGATGGGGTTTTTGCGTCATCCGCCTCAGCCAGCTCGAGCACGGTCAGGGGCGGCCAGGTCTTCACCGGCTGGAAGATCGGGTGCTTGCCCAAATCTTGTTGACTCTGGTAGGTCGCAAATAGATCCGGGGTAGTACAGCGAGTGCCGTCATCCCTCCTGATCGAAGAGTTTGTCGCCGAAAAGTCGGAGCTCTGCGTAAGAAATTCCAGGCGGAAGTCGCGCCGCTGGAACTTGCCCTTGCCCAGGTAGCCCCACTCGGCGAAGGTGATGGGCTCTCCCTGGTGGGTGCGCATCTTCAGGGCGTCGCCGTGCACGATGTTTTGCGAGAGCACGTAGGAGGCCGCGCGGTAGAGCGGGTCGGTCTCCTCGAGACCGAGGTACTCGGCCATGACCTCCAGCAGATTGGCCCGGCACTCGGCGATGTTGTCGGCCAAGAGCTCGATGCCGTAGAGGCACATCAGCGCTAGCAGGGCGTAGTGGCGCTTTTCAAAGTCGGACCGGCCATACTTGAGTTCCACCGCGGCCAGCTTGCGGCGCAGGATGGCCACCAGGAAGTTGCCGCTGCCGCAGGCCGGCTCGAGGAAGCGCGCGTCGATGCGCTCGGTCTCGTCTTTGACCAGGTCGAGCATGGCCTCGACCAGCCAAGAGGGCGTGAAGACCTCGCCGTGGTCGGCCACGCGTTGTTTGGACTTGATGTGGCTCATGGGCGCTGCCCCGCTTTTCACCCTTCGATCTTACCTCTTGGTGTACGGGCTCCTGCCCGTCCCCGTGTGGCCCCCCCACAGCGCCACCCCCTCGGCCAAAAGCCGCGCCCCCACCAGGGCCGAAAGGCCGCTGGGGTCCAGGTTCGGCGCGAGTTCCACCAGGTCGAAGCCCACGAGTTCGTTTTGCGCCATGGTCTGCCGCACCACCTGCATGGCCTCGCCGTAGGTCAGGCCCTCCACCTCGGGGCTGCTGGTGCCGGGCAGGATTGAGGGGTCGAGCGCGTCGGCGTCGAAGCTGAGGTAGACCTTCTTGCCCCGGGGGAGCTGCTCCAGCACCCCCGGCAGGTCCTCCCGAACCCGGCGGGCGCTGACGAGGGTGTGGCCCCTGGCTTTGGCCCCCCGGTAGGCCTCGGGGTCCGTGCGCAGGCCGCGCAGGCCGATCACGGTGATGTGCTTCAGACCCGGAACGTCCTCCACGGCGCGGCGGAAGGGGCTCGAGTTGGAATACCGGGTTCCGTTGCGGCTGTCCGAGAAGTCCAGGTGGGCGTCGAGTTGGACCACATAAAGCTCCTCGAGGTCGTCATAGGCTTTCAAAATCGGATGGGTGACGGAGTGATCCCCGCCCACGAACACCGGCAGTCGCACCCGCCGCCTCAGCTCGCGGGCGGCCTCGGTGATGCGGCGGAAGCTCTCGGCGTACTCGAGCTGGGCCGGGTCCACGTCGCCCGCGTCGGCCAGGCTCAGGCCCGCCAGGCGGTAGGTCTCGGTCTCGAGGTCGAAGTAGCCCTCCGGGCCGGGGGCGTAGCGCCCGCTGGCCTCGCGCAGGGCGCCGGGCGCGAAGCGGGCGCCGGGGCGGTAGCCCACCGCGAAGTCGTAGGGCAGGCCGAGAAAACCCACCTCGGCGGTCCAGGGCTCGCCGAGGGGCCGGTGGGGGGCCTTGAGGAAGGTGGCGGGGCCGGTGAAGGGGAGCATCCTGGCCTCAGACCCGCCCCCTCTCGATGGCCCGCTCGATCATCTGGCCGACTTCGCGGATGAGGTGGATCAGCCTCCCGAAGCGCTCGTCCTGGGTCAAGCCCTGCCGGTAGCGGGCGTAGATCTGCTGCATGATCACCCCCACCTTGAACAGCCCGAAAACGTAGTAGAAGGCGATCCCGGATACGTCGCGCCCGGTCTTTTCGGCGTAGAGCTGGACAAGCTCGGCCCGGGTCGGGTTGCCCGGAAGGTGGGTGAGCCCGAAGCCCTTGAGCCCCGGCGGGTCGCCCGCCTCGGCCCAGTAACCAAGGGTGGTGCCCAGGTCCATCAGGGGGTCCCCCAGGGTGGCCATCTCCCAGTCCAGCACGGCGATCACCTGGGTCAGGTCATGGGGGGCGAGCATCAGGTTGTCGTACTTGAAGTCGTTGTGGATGAGGGCAACGCTCGAGCTCGTCGGGAGGTGCTCGGCGAGCCAAGCCATGGCCTGCTCCATACCGGGGATCGGGTCGGTGCGGGCCTTCTGATAGCGTTCGGTCCAGCCGCGCACCTGCCGCCCCACGTACCCCTCGGGCTTGCCCAGATCGGCCAGCCCGGCCTGGCGGTAGTCCAGGCTGTGCAGCTCCACCAGCGCCTCCAGGGCGGCCTGGGCCACGGCCCGCATCCGCTCAGGGGTAAGGCCCTCGAGGGGTTGGTTGCGCAGAATTACGCCCTGCAGGCGTTGCATCAGGTAAAACGGGGCCCCGATCACGTCTGGGTCCTCGCAGAACAGGAGTGGCTGGGGTACTTTGGGGTAGACCGGTTTGAGGGCCTTCAGGATGCGGTACTCCCGGCCCATGTCGTGCGCCGTCTTGATGTTGGCCCCCAACGGCGGGCGCCGCAGCACCAGTTCCTGGTCGCCCAGCCTGAGCAAGTAGGTGAGGTTGGAGAAGCCCCGCGGGAACTGCAGCACCTCGAGCCGCCCCTCGGCTTTGGGAAGGTGCTCGAGCAGGTAGGCCTCGAGCTTTCCCAGGTCCAGCTCCTCGCCCCGCCGAACCTTGGTGGCCTGATCGATCGGATCACCCATCGAAGATCACCCCGCGCTCTCAAAGCGATACGTCCAGGCCATAGTCCTTGAGCACCGCCCGGGCCACCACGGTCTTGTGGACCTCGTCGGCCCCGTCGTAGATGCGGGCGGCCCGTTCGTGGCGGTAGAAGTACGCGAGCGGCAGATCGTCAGCCATGCCCAGGCCCCCGTGCACCTGGATGGCCCGGTCTACCACCCGCTGGAGCACGCCCGCCACGAAGAACTTGATCAGCGAGATCTCCACCCGGGCCCCCTCGGCCCCGTGTTGTTCCACCTTCTCGGCTGCGTCCAGCACCATCAGCCGGGCCGCGTGAAGCTCGGCCTTGGACTCGGCGATCAGGTGCTGGATGGCCTGGCGCGAGCCCAGCGGCTTGCCGGGGGAAAGCTCGCGCTTCGCGGCATAGCGGCACATCAGCTCGAAGCTGCGCTGGGCGATGCCAACCCAGCGCATGCAGTGGTGAATCCGACCCGGCCCCAGCCGCTCCTGGGCGATGGCGAAGCCCCTCCCGCGCGCGCCCAGCAGGTTCTCTTCGGGCACCCGCACGTTCTCAAGCCGGATCTCAGCGTGGCTGGCCCAGCCCTCGCCCGCCTCGCCCATCACCGGGATCTTGCGCACCTGCTGGAGGCCGGGGGTATCGGTGGGCACGATGATCTGGCTGGCCCGGGTGTAGGGGTTGGGCTGGTCGGGGTCGGTGATGCACATCACAATGCAGAAGCTCGAGCCCTCGAAGCCGCTGGTGTACCACTTGTGGCCGTTGATCACCCACTCGCCCCCCTCGAGCACCGCGCTGGTGCTCAGCCAGACCGGGTTCGACCCGGCGTGTTCGGGCTCGGTCATGGCGAAGGCGCTGCGCATCTGGCCCGCCGCGAGCGGCTTCAGGAAACGCTCTTTCTGCTCGGGGGTGCCGTGCTTGAGCAAGACCTCCATGTTCCCGATGTCGGGGGCCTGGGTGTTGAAGACGTAATGGCCCAGAGGGCTTTGGCCCAGTTCCTCGGAGACCCGGGCGAACTCGAGCAGGCCGAGACCCATCCCACCCCACTCCGAAGGCAGCGGGGGCAGCCACCAGCCCCTGGCCTTGACCTCGCGCCGTAAGCGCTCGAGTTCGGGGAGGATCGCACCGAACCCCTGGCGGAAGAAGCCGGGCTCGAGCGGGAAGATCTCCTCCCGCACGAACGCTCGCAGCTCCCCAAGTAGGTCAGCGGTTGGAATGGTCATGGTCCAAACCATGCTAAGTTGCCCCGCGGGGAAATGACAACTGTCGCGAACCCCCTCGAGCTATACTCGAGCACGTGCGAGCCAAAGTGCTGGCCTTGGATACCGCTACCCCCTTTCTGGTGCTGGGCCTGCCCCAGGCAGAGCGGGCGGTGCGCTTAGGGCGCCGCCACGCCGAGGCTTTGTGGCCCGAACTCGAGGCCTTCCTAGCCGACTGCCGGGTCCGGCTGGCGGACCTCGAGGGGATCGCGGTGGGCCGGGGGCCGGGCTCCTACACCGGCCTGCGCATCGGGGTATCGGCGGGGTTGGGGCTGGCCCGGGGGCTGGGCATCCCGGCGGTGGGGGTGGACACCCTGATGGGGGTAGCCCTGCGCTACCGGGGCCTCGTCACCGTGGCCCACACCGCCCGTAACCGCCTGGTCTATGCCGCAGCCTATAGGGTCACCGATGGGGAACACCCAGAGGTCAAAGAGCTTCGACCCCCTCGCAAAATCCCCCTCGAGCAGCTCGAGGGGGAGGGGGTGTTCTCCCTGGACGAGCCCCCCTCGGGTCGGGCCTTGGCCCACCT
>PSML01000134.1:0-4460 GCA_040290145.1 Meiothermus sp.
TCGCGAATATCGATCTCCTCGAGACGGTAGGTGGAATAGTCAAGGTGCGGAGCGATGTTGCGCCGCTTGATGGCAAGATCGTAGAACGGATCGAAGTTGTCCACGCACGTGACCTGCCAGCCTTCAGCCAACAGCCAGTCCACCAGGTGGCTGCCGATGTAGCCGGCTCCACCGGTGACCAGGACGTTCATAGCACCCCCTCGAAGTGGGCAATGGTCCGCAACAGCCCCTCCCGCACCGGCACCCGGGGCTCCCAAGCCAGAAGCTCCCTGGCCAGGGTGATATCCGGGCAGCGCTGCCTCGGGTCATCCTGGGGCAGGGGCCAGAAGGCGATCTCCGAGGGGCTGCCGGTGAGTTCCTTGACCAGGCGGGCCAGCTCCAACACGGTGTACTCCTCCGGGTTGCCCAGGTTCACCGGAAGCGCATACTCCACCTTCATGAGACGAAGGATGCCCTCGATGAGGTCGTCGATGTACTGAAAACTGCGGGTCTGAGCGCCATCGCCGTAGATGGTGAGCGGCTCCCCCTGCAGGGCCTGGGTGACCAAGTTGGTCACCACCCGCCCGTCCTGGGGATCCATCCGGGGGCCGTAGGTGTTGAAGATGCGCACGATCCGCAGCGGCACCCCGTGGGTTCGGTGGTAGGCCAGGGCCAGGGCCTCGGCGTAGCGCTTGGCCTCGTCGTAGATCGAGCGGGGGCCTACCGGGTTGACGTTGCCCCAGTACCCCTCGGGCTGGGGGTGGACCAGGGGGTCGCCGTAGACCTCGCTGGTCGAGGCCAGGAAGAAGGCTGCCCCTCGAGCCCGGGCCAGATCCAGCAGGTGCCGGGTCCCCTCGGCGTTCACCCGCAGGGTCTCGAGGGGTAGCTTGAGGTAGCGGGGCGGCGAAGCCGGGGAGGCGAAGTGCATCACCCAGTCCAGGTCTCCCTCCACCTCGAGCGGCCCTGAGACGTCGGCCTCGAGGAAGCTGAAGCCGGCAAAGGGGGTGAGGTACTCGAGGTTCCGCCGCCCAGCGGTGCAGAAGTTGTCCACCCCCAAAACCTGGTGCCCCTCCTTCAGGAGGCGTTCGGCCAGGTGGCTGCCCACGAACCCCGCAGCCCCGGTGAGCAGGATGCGCATCTAACCTTTCACCCCCTGGGCCACAGGCTCCGGTACCCCCATGCCCACATAGCGGAAACCCAGCCGGGCCAGGGCCTCCTTGTCCAAAAAGTTGCGCCCGTCCAAGAGCAGCCGGCGGCGCATGCGCAGGGCCATCTCCTCCCAGGGCCACTCACGGTACTGCGGCCACTCGGTGATCAACACCAAGGCGTCGGCCTCCTCGGCCAGCTCGAGGGCATCCTGGCAGTAGCGCAGCTCCAGGTCGGGGAAGTGGCGCTGGGCGTTTTCCATGGCCACGGGGTCGTGGACCTTGACCCGCACCCCCCGCTCCAAAAGCCGCCGGGCGATATCCAAGGCCGGGGCATCGCGCAGGTCATCGGTGTGGGGCTTGAAGGCCAGGCCCAAAAGGGCCACGGTGCGCCCCTTGAGGATCTTCAGCTCGGCCAACAGCTTCTCCACGATCCGCTCGCGCTGGCGGTAGTTGACCTCGCGGGCGGCCTGCACGATGGGCATGGGGAGGCCGTACTCCTGGGCGGTGGCGATGAGGGCCGCGGTATCCTTGCCGAAGCAGCTCCCCCCCCAACCGATCCCCGACTGCAGGAAACGCGGGCCGATGCGCCCGTCGAGCCCGATGCCCTTGGCCACTTGGGTCACGTCGGCCCCGACCCGCTCGGCTAAGGCCCCAATCTCGTTGATAAAGCTGATCTTGAGGGCCAAGAAGGCATTGGCGGCGTACTTGATGAGCTCCGCTGAGGCCAGATCGGTAGCGATGAGGGGCACCGCGCCCAGACCCTCGGGCCGGGGCAGAAAGGTAGGGGCGGGAAAGTTCTGCTCGAGGATGGGGCGGTAGAGGGTGTAGAGCACCTCCAGCGCCTGGGCCTCCTCGGCCCCCACCACCACCCGGTCCGGGTAGAGGCTATCGTGCAAGGCCGAGCCCTCGCGCAAGAACTCGGGGTTGGAGGCCACCGCCAACTGCCCCTGGGGCTTTTGGCCGTTCTGGGCCAGGTAAGCCTCCTGCACCAGGCTCTCCACCCAGTTGCCGCTGCCGATGGGCACCGTGGACTTGTTGACCACCACGGTAAACCCGGGGCCCAGGTGGGTCCCCACCGAGTGGGCGGCTTGGCGCAGGTACTGCAGGTCGGGGTTGCCGTCCGGTAGCGAAGGCGTGCCTACCGCGATGAAGACCACGTCGGCCTGGGGGATGGCCTCTTGGTAATCATTGGTAAAGCGCATGCGGCCATACACCAAGGCCAGCAGCTCCTCCAGGCCCGGCTCGTAGATGGGGGCCTGCCCCTGGCGCAACCTCTCCAGCTTGAACGCGTCCACATCGACGCAGGTCACCTCGTGGCCCACGTAGGCCAGGGTCACCCCGGTGGTGATGCCGACATATCCCGTACCGATGACCGCTACCCTCATAGCACCTCACGCACCAACCTGGGCCAGTATACACAAGCCCGGGAGATTCCTCCCCCTCTTCCGGACCCCGAGCCGGTTCACCCCTCATCTTCGGCTAAGCTAGGCTCATGGCCGAGATCAAGCCGCCTACCGCCAAGCGCATCCCGCACCCCCACACCGCCCACGGGGACACCCGTCCCGACGACTATTACTGGCTCAAGGAGCGCGAAAACCCCGAGGTCATGGCCCACCTCGAGGCCGAGAACGCCTACCTCGAGGCGGTCATGGGGCCGCTGGAGCCCTTGCGGGAGCAGCTTTACCGGGAGATGCTGGGGCGCCTCCAGCAGACCGACCTCGAGGTGCCCGTGCAGCACGGGCCGTACTTCTACTACGCGCGCACCCTGGAGGGGAAGCAGTACCGGATCCACTGCCGCAAGCGGGCCGCCTCGCGGGGGGAGCTCGAGGCCGCCCCCGAGGAGGTGATCCTCGACCTCAACGCGCTGGCCGAGGGCCAGGGCTACCTCAGCGTGAGCCTGCTCAAGCCCAGCCCCGACCACCGGCGGCTGGCCTACCTGCAGAACCAGGACGGCTCCGACCGCTACACCCTCTACGTCAAGGACCTCCAGACCGGCGAGCTGCTCCCCGACCGGGTGGAGGAGGTCTACCTGCACCAGAGCCTGGAGTGGGACGCCACCGGCGAGTACCTCTTCTTCACCCGCGTGGACGAGACCCAGCGGCCGTGCTACCTCTACCGCCACCGGCTCGGCAGCCCCGAGCCGACCCTGCTCTACCAGGAGCCCGACGCGACCTTCCGGCTCGGGCTCTACAAGTCGGCCAGCGGGCGCTTCCTCTTCGCCGCCTCGAGCAGCACCCTCACCGACGAGGTGCGCTACCTCGAGGCCCTCCAGCCCGAGGGCGAGTGGCGCGTCTTCACCCCCCGGCGGCGCGGGGTGAAGTACAGCCTCGAGCACCAGGGCCAGCACTTCCTGCTGCTCACCAACCAGGACGCGCCCAACTTCAAGCTGCTCAGCGCCCCCCTCCTCAGCCCCTCGCCCGACCACTGGCAGGAGATGCGGCCCCACGACCCCGACGTCTACCTCCAGGGGGTGCAGCCCTTCGCCCAACACCTGCTGGTCTACGGGCGGCAGGGGGGCTCCCCGCAGGTCTGGGTGTGGGACCTCATCCGCGGCACCTACCGCCGCCTGGAGTGGCCCGAGCCCCTCTACACCGTGGCGCCCGCGGACAACCGCGAGTACGCCACCGACCGCGCGCTGGTCAGCTTCCAGTCGCTCCTCACGCCGCGCAAGGTGCTCGAGCTCGACCTGAACACCCTCGAGACCACCCTGCTCAAGCAGGACGGGGTGCTCGGCGGCTACGACCCCGCCGAGTACGTGCAGGAGCGGCTGTGGCTCAGCGCCCGCGACGGGGTGCGGGTGCCCGTCTCGCTGGTGTACAAGCGCTCGACCGCCCTGCCCGCCCCGCTTTACCTCTACGCCTACGGTGCCTACGGCATCAGCACCGACCCCACCTTCAGCCCTACCCGCCTGGTGCTGCTCGACCGGGGCGTGGTCTTCGCCATCGCCCACGTCCGGGGCGGGGCCGAGATGGGCCGCGGCTGGTACGAGGACGGCAAGCTGCTGAGGAAGAGGAACACCTTCACCGACTTCATCGACTGCGCCCTGCACCTGGTGGAGGAGGGCTACACCACGCCCGAGCGGCTGATGGCCGTGGGCGGCAGCGCCGGGGGCCTGCTGATGGGCGCGGCCGTCAACCTCCGCCCCGACCTCTTCCGCGCGGTGGCGGCCCACGTGCCCTTCGTGGACGTGATCACCACCATGTCCGACCCCTCCATCCCCCTCACCACCCTCGAGTACGACGAGTGGGGGGACCCCGCCGACCCCGAGTTCTACGCCTACATGAAGTCCTACAGCCCCTACGACAACGTAGAACCCAAGGCCTACCCCCACCT
>PSML01000135.1:0-4454 GCA_040290145.1 Meiothermus sp.
GGCTGCCCCCCGAGCCCGCGGTGGTGGTGCAGGAAGCCAGCGGCGGTCTGTTCGGGCCGAGCGGGGCACTCGTAGACTTGCGCGACGCCAGCGAGGGGGAGTGGAAGCCCCTGCGGGAGGTGCTGGAGGGGCTCCCACCGGACGCGCTGGTGCTCCTCCTCGACCCCAAGCCCACCGCCGCCCGCAGCAAGTGGTACACCAAAGCGCGCATCCGCGAGCACCCTACCCCGCAGGGCAAAGACCTGGTGCGCTGGGTGGAGAACCGGGCTAAGGCCATGGGCCTCAAGACCAACGCGGCCATCCACCAGTACCTGGCGAGCCTCTTGGGGGGCCGGGGCAGCGCGGAGAACCCGGCCATGGGCCTCGAGTCGTTGCAGCGCGAACTCGAAAAGCTCACCCTGGTCACCCCGCCGATCACGCTCGAGAAGGTGCAGGCCCTGGCCGCGCTGGAAGCCCCCCTCTCCGGCTTCGACCTGGTGCGGGCCGTCACCGAGGGAAAGGCCTCGGCCGCCTTCCGCCTCCTGCAAGGGCTGATGGAGCGCGGGGAGGACCCCATTCGGATCCTGGGCGCGCTGTCTTGGCAGTACGCCAAACTGGCCCGGGCCTGGGCGCACCTCTACGAAGACCCGCTCTTGGGCGAGGGGGAGGCCGCGGGCCTGTTGGGGATGCACCCCTACGCAGCCAAGCAGACCCTGGCGCTGGCCAAGACCGTGGACGCAAAGATGCTGGACCGAGCCCTCGAGACCCTGGTCAGGGCCGAGCAGGCCGCCAAGACCGGGCGCGACCCCCGGCTGGCCCTGGAGAGGGCGGTGGCCGAGCTGGCCCGGTTAGGCCCCTCGAAATCGAGGCCCGGCACCCTGTGAGCCAAACCCCGATCGCTGGGCATCCCGGGCGTTAGGCTCAGGGCTCATGGAATGGATGGCTAAATCGGTCAAGGAGATCCACGAGCGGCTCGAGGGCGAGGAGGGCCACCTGAGCGCCCGGGTGGCCCCCACCTTCGGCGCAGTGATCGCCCAGGTGATGGTGCTGGACTTGGTCTTCTCGATTGACTCGGTCATCACCGCGGTGGGCATGACCCCCTACTTGGGGGTGATGGTGGCGGCCATCCTGATCTCGGTGGCGATCATGCTCCTCTCGGCCAAGGGCATCTACGACTTCGTGAACCGTCACCCCACCGTCAAGATGCTGGCCCTTTCCTTTTTGCTCCTGATCGGGGTCACCCTCATCGCGGAGGGCTTCGGGCAGAAGATCTCCAAGGGGTATATCTACTTCGCCATCGCTTTCGCCCTGTTCGTAGAGGCGCTGAACATCCGTGCTCGCAGCAAGGCCAAGCCGGTGCAGCTCCACGAACCCTACAAAGCCGACGAGGCCCCGCGGGCTTAGCCGGCAGGGAATCCTCCCCCGGGTGGATGACCGGCGGGTCAGTTTTGGGTAGACTCTTCTGGTATGGGGGCCAGATCATCCCGAAAGGAGAACCGATGCTAGCAGAGAGTTTGGTCGGCGACGTGCTGGGTAGGGCTCGCCTGGGCGGGGCCGACTTCGCCGAGCTGTACGTGGAGCGCTGGAAGCGGCGGAGCCTGCGGGTGCTGAACGGTGAGGTAAAAGAGGCCACCAGCGGCCTCGAGTACGGGGCGGGCCTGCGCCTGTTCTACGGCACCGAGGTGGTCTATGCCTACACCAACGACCTCACCCCGCAAAGCCTGCTCGAGCTCACCGAGACGCTGGTGAAGCTCAAGGGCCTGGCCGGAGGGGTGGACAGCAGCGGAAGGGGCGGGCTGGATTTTCGCAAGGAAGCCCCCCAAGGGCTCCACACCCCCAAGATCCCGCTCGAGGCCAAGGACAAGC
This sequence comes from Meiothermus sp., assembly GCA_040290145.1. Classification (GTDB taxonomy): domain Bacteria; phylum Deinococcota; class Deinococci; order Deinococcales; family Thermaceae; genus Allomeiothermus. The sequence continues at coordinate 1,846 of PSML01000135.1, forward strand.
GCTACCGCCTCGAGCGCCTGTTGGAAGCCGAGAGCGGGGCCCGCATCGCCCCCCAGATCAAACAGGTGCAGTCCTGGCTCATCGAGTGGGAGCAGGATGTGCTGGTCGCCAACAGCGAGGGAGTCTGGGCCGAGGACCGGCGCGTGCGCAGCCGGCTCAACGTGCTGGCCATCGCCCAGGACGACTCCGGGGCCCAGACCGGGACCACCGGGCCGGGGCTCTCGGTGGGCCTCGAGATCTTCGACCTCTACCCCCCGGCCTCGGTAGGTCGCAAAGCCGCCCAGCAGGCCCTCACCAACCTGCGGGCCAAACCCGCCCCCGCCGGGACCATGCCGGTGGTGGTGGGCAACGCCTTCGGCGGGGTGATCTTCCACGAGGCCTTGGGGCATCTGCTGGAAACCACTTCGGTGGCCAAGGGGACCAGCGTGCTCTCGGACAAGCTGGGCCAGCAGGTGGCCGCAAGCTGCGTGACCTACATCGACGACGGCACCACCCCCCACGGCTGGGGCTCCGCTGAGTTCGACGACGAGGGGATGCCCACCGAGCGCACCGTCCTGATCGAAAACGGGGTGCTCAAGAGCTACATGGTGGACCGGCTGGGCAGCCTGCTCACCGGCTACCGGCCCACCGGTTCAGGCCGCCGCCAGGACTACACCCTGGCCCCCACCAGCCGGATGCGCAACACCTTCATCGCCCCCGGCGATACCCCCAAGGAAAAACTCTTCGAGGGGATCGAGTTCGGCCTCTACGCCGCCGACATGGGCGGCGGGCAGGTCAGGCCGGGGAGCGGGGAGTACAACTTCGGCGTGAAGGAGGGCTACATCATCCGCAAGGGGCGCATCGAGGAGCCGGTGCGTGGGGCGATGCTGGTAGGCAAAGGCCCCGACACCATCCAGAAGGTGGTGGCGGTGAGCGACGACCTCGAGACCTCCGCCGGGATGTGCGGCAGCCTCTCCGGCTCGATCCCCACCGAGGTCGGGCAGCCGCATGTGTTGGTGAGCGAGATCGTGGTGGGGGGACAAGCCGGATAACGCGAGCACCGAGCCCCTAGGATGCCTGCTCCAAGGTTCGGATCCCGAGGTCAATATGACATACCAAGAGGCTAAAGATTACCTTTTGCACAAAGCCCGTCAGCAAGGGCTCGAGGTCGAGGTGCTGGCCCTGGAAAACCGCGAACTCACCCTGCAAGCCCAAGGGGCTCGGCTCGAGCAGATCACCCAGGCCACCCAGGGTGGGATCGGGGTGCGGCTGGTGGTGGAGGGCAAGGTGGGCTACGCCTACACCGAGGAGCGCAGCCCCCAGGCCCTCGACTGGGTGCTGGCCGAGGCCCGCGAGAACGCCCTGCTGCAGTCGGGCGGGGGGGGATTCTTGCCCGCCGGGAGCCCGCTGGGGACCCACGACCTCTTGGGCGAGGGCCTCTCCGCCCCGCTCGAGCAGAAGCGCCAGGCCGCCCTCGACCTCGAGGGGGCTTTGCGCCAGGACGCCCGCGTGAAGCAGGTGCAGATGACCCGCTACAGCGAGGGCGAGACCCAGGTCGCGCTGGGCTCGACCAAAGGGGTCTCTGGCGCCTACCGCAACGGCTACGGTGCCCTCCTGGCCTACGCGGTGATGGCCGAGGGCCAAAGCCTCAAGCAGGGGCTAGAGTTCAAGGTCTCCAAGGAGTTCCACGCCCTCGAGCCCGGCCAGACCGCGCTCGAGTTCACCCACAAAGTCGGGCGGCTGCTCAACGCCCGGCCGCTCAAGACCGGCAAATACCGGGCCTATTTCGAGCCCAAGGCCTTCGGGCAGCTCCTGGCGGTGATGGGCACGTTCATGCTCTCGGCCAAGCAGGTGCTCGAGGGCAAAAGCCCGCTGGCCGGAGGGCTCGGGCAGCCCGTGGCCTCCGAACTCTTCACCCTGGTGGACGACCCCACCCTTCCCGGCGGGCTGGCCTCGCGCCCCTTCGACGCGGAGGGAACCCCGGCCCGCCGCACCGTCCTGATCGAGAAGGGCATCCTCAAGACCTTCGCCCACAACTCCGAGACCGCCCGCGCCATGGGAGCGGAGAACACCGGCCACGCCGCGCGCAACTACAAGGGCGTGCTGGGGGTGGGGCCGAGCAACCTCTACCTCGAGCCCGGCAGCGGCGTGCGGATGGGCCAGGGGGTCATCGTCACCGAGCTGATGGGGCTCCACGCCGGGGCCAACCCCATCTCCGGGGAGTTCAGCCTGCAAGCTTTGGGCCTCAAGGTGGAGGGCGGCGAGGTGGCTTACCCGGTGGAGAACTTCACCGTGGCGGGGAACTTCCTCCACCTGTTGCACCACATCACCGCGGTGGGCGACAAGCTCGAGTGGGAGGTGATGTTCGGGGTGATCGGCTCCCCGGTGGTGGAGGTGGCCGAGCTGTCGTTTGCGGGGGCCTAGCGCTTCCGACTGCGAAGGCTCCCCCCTCTGGATAGATCGTTCTTACATGAGGGTAGGCTTGGTGGAGATTCCGTCCCTTCTGCCCGGGGCCCGCTCAGTCCAGGAACCGCAAAAGGGGTAGGATGGCCCCATGAACCCTTACACCAGCCGCATCCTCGGCCTCTTGGGCCACCGTGACCCGCTCGAGGTCCTGCGGCAAACCCCCG
>PSML01000136.1:0-4391 GCA_040290145.1 Meiothermus sp.
CATACTATAGGTGCACCGGCCAGTCCACACCGTGAACGGCCCCTTGCTGCGGCTAGGGTCGGGGGCGTTGACCTTTACGGTTACGTAGCAGTCGGCGGTGTTGGATCCGGAGTTGTGGACGTTGTAGAGGTCGAAGACGTCGCTGGGGGCGGTTTTGGAGAGGAGGACCTCATCAAACCCCGGGCCGCTTACGTAGAGCTTCCAGTCGTAGGTCAGGGCCTCGTTGCTGGGATTTTCCACGGTGATCCCGCCGTAGTACCGGGTAGGGGGGGGCCCAACAATGTCAAGGGCACAGCCGGTATCGCTCAAGATGATGGTCCTGCCGCCGGCTACCCTCACACCCCTACAGCCCACGACACGCCCCCCCTGCAACACGTATTCTCTGGAGTACACCCCGTAACCGGTGATCTTGGGATAGGGGTTGACGGGTGGCTCCAGGACATTCAGGGTGAGGGTCTCCGCGGCAGTGGCTCCGTCGCTGTCTTGGGTGGTGACGCGAACCTGGCGGGAGCCGGTGGTGCCAAAGGTGACCGAGACCGAGCAGCCCGTACCCGCCGAAAGCGTGTCGGGTGCGTCTACCGACCAACGGGTGGTGTTGCAGAGCTTGTAGATGTCGGGTTCGTTGGGGTCGGTGATGAGCGCGGTGATGGGGTAGGCCTCGCCCTGGTGGGGGACTCCCCCGTATTGCAGGTTCAGGGTGGGTGGGGTGTTGATCACCTTGACCACGAAGCTGCTGCTGGCTTGGCTCGAGCCGTACTTGGCGAGGAGGGTCAACGTTCTACTTCCTACCGAGGTGAAGGTGCGCTTGAGTTCGGGGCCGAACAGGCTGTTGGGGTCGGTGCTCCAGCCGCCGCTATAGAGGGTGCCGTCCAGGGTTGAGGTCACGGTCAGGTTGACGCTCTTGGCGACGGGGTGGGTGATCCCGAAGAACTGGGCCAGGTTGGTCTCGACCCGCAGGTTTACGCTGGCGGGGTTGGTTTTGATGGTGATCTCGGGCGCTTCGGAGCCCCCTGGTGCGGCCTGCTCCTGCTTCCAGGCCTGGCTGCGGCGGCCATCGAATTTCAGCACGCTCAGGGAGTTGAAGATGCTGCTCACGTAGTCGGCAGGGACGTAGTAGAAACCGCCATCGCCCGCACGGCAGCCCCAGGAATTCTTGATGATGAAGTACCCACCCCCCCCGATGTTGGGGGTGTTGCCGAACTGGCTCATGTCCTCATTGGAGAGAAATCCCACGATCTGCACGGCGTGGCCGCCGTAGGAGCCGCTGACTTCTCGGCCTTTGCCGTCGAGCATGGTCCTGGCGTAGTTGCTGACCACGCCGTCGCCCTTCACGTCGTCCATGAACCCCTTGTAGGCCGGGAACGAGGCTATCAGCACATGGCCCCGCGAGAGGTAGTTGCGCAGGAGGTTGAGGTTGAAGGCATCCCCGTTTTTCCAGACCTGGATGGTCCTCGAGGAGGCCACCCCGGGCCCGCCAAAGGTCACCTTAGCGTAGCTACAAAAGGTGAAGATAAAGGTGGTGCAGACCCGGCGGCTTTGGTGGGCAGTATCCGAGCAGGTGCCGGTGTAGCCGTTGCAGCTGTTGGCATACGAGCTGCTGTCGCCGTCCTTGACCTTTGGGCGACTCCTGGCCCCGTTGTAGGTCCAGGCCCCCTCGCTGGGAAAGCTCTGGCCTTTATCCACTGCGGTCTCGAGGGCTTTCTCTGACTTATAGCCGTCGGTGTAGTCGCTGGGGTCCCAGTCCTGCTTGACCTTGTTGACCAGGAACTGCTCGGAGAGGTCAGCGGGGTTGTTGTTTTGCACCCGCTCGCGGCTTTCCACCGCCCCGATCGCGGCGAAGGCCCAGCAGGCGCCGCGACTGGCCTGGTCCTTGACCGGGCTGATGAAGTTCTTGAGGGGGAACCAGAAGTGCTTGACCAAGTTGGTAGGGGTGCAGCGGCCGTTGTTATCGGTGCCGTTGCCGGGGTTGCCGGGATTGATGGCCTGGGGCTGCACCCCGCCGCCGGGCTCGAGCCGGGCCGTGCGCAGGCTGGCGGGCTTGGACCCCAGCAGGCTGTCGAGCTGGGTGAGGGCGGCCTTGACCTCGGCCAGCGACTTTCCCTTGAGGCTGTCGGGGGTGGGGGCCTGGGGCTTGAGGTCCTCGGGCAGGAGCTCATAGCTCAAGGAGTAGTCGGCTAGGGCGTTATCCACGCTCTGCGAGCGCTGGTAGACCTCGACAGCGTTGCGCAGCTGGGTCCCGAGGCCAAACAACACCACTGACTCTCCTCCTGGCCCGCTCACCGGGCGGTCGCCTTCGAAGCTGGGGCTGTCCAGAGCCTCGGCGAGCAGGGCGGCGGTGTTGGGGTCTTTGTTAGGGACGCTGTTCAGGAACGCTTTGTCCGCCTGGTACTGGGACTGCCGGGCGGCTTTCTGGGCCTCGAGGATGGCCGTGCTGACCAGGGTCAACTCACCCGAGGCGATGCCTTTCTGGAACTCCTCGGTGCTGACCACCTGGGCGTCAGCGGGAATGCCGCCTTTCCAGGAATTGCCCTCGTTGAACAGATTGGGATCCGGCTTACTCCCACCGGGCGAACAGGCCACCAATGCGCTAATGAGGAGACCCACCATTCCCAGCCACTTGAATGCCTTCTTCATCTAAGCCCTCCTATCGGGTATCTTGGTGAACTCCAGCCCGCACCGCCCGCAAAAGCGGGCATAGGGCGAGGTGAACTTGGCCCCGCAGCCGGGGCAGGCCTCGAGCATCCGCTCCCCATCGTTGACGCAGTGACGCTCTTGGGTGCTGGCCGGGACGGCCCTAGCACAGCGCGGACAGATGCGATAAAAGATCCCTGGTTCGGCTTCCATACCCCTGCTCCCTCAAACCCTGGTCGTACCTTTGTCGGCTATTTCTGGCAGTCCAGCCGCACCCGGAAGCTGGGGGTGGGGGTGGTGTAGCCCGCCCCACTGGCCCGGATGCCGTTCTCGAAGCCTTTGGTGTTGATCTCGAAGAGGAGCTTGACGGGGGTTTTGATCTGGTCTTTGGGGGTGTCGTAGCGGTACCAGAACTTGAGCTGGTGGGTCACCACCCCGCCCGGCGGGAGGTTGGCGTAGGTGAGCTTCTGCACGTCCAGGCCGTCGGCGGTGAGGGTTTGGGCATCGTCGAAGGCCACTTGGATACCTTCGTCGCGGACGCCGGTAAAAACCGGCTGTACCATCTCTTTGGCCCCGCTGCGCAGCTCCACCGTCACACCCCAGCCGGGGGTCTCCGCGTCCTTCACGATGGGCTCGACCTTCGTGACCTTAAAGCGCCAGACGCCGTTGAAGAGGGTCTCGCCCAGGCAGCCCTCTAAGCTCGAGCGCTGGTTAGCCCCGCCCGCGGTCTGGTTGGCGGCGGGCGCGGCGGCAGCCTTGCCGAGGGTCAGGGTGTTGCCCTTGAGGCTATAGCTCACCCCCAGCTCCTTGAGTACCGAGATGGGCAGATAGGTCTTGCCGTTCACCACGATGGCCTTCTCGCCCTACTCGACCCGGCGGAAGAAGCCCTGGAAGGCCCGGTCCAGCCGTTTCAGGGTCTCCTGCAAGACCTGGGCGTAGACCTCGCGGTACTCCGGGCGCACCGCCTTGACCTCGCCGAGCAAGCGCATCTGGTCGGACACCGTGACCGACTTTCCGGCCTTCCGCCAGGCCTCCCGGCGTTCTTGCAGGGCGGCGTTGTACAGCTCGCGGGTCAGGTCCAGGATGCGCACCAGGGCGGCTTCATTATTGTAGCGGCCCCGCGGCTCCTTGCGCAGCTCGGGGTAGGTGTTGGCCCAAAAGCTCCGCAAGTCCTGGGTGACCTGCACCGGGCGATACGCCGGGGAAAGCAGGTGCAAAAGCACCGGGGTGCGCCCCTCGTTCACGCGAGGGGTATCGGCCAGCCCGAACATCTCCTGGATGCGCACCGCCAGCACCGGCGGGCTCCCGTCCGGGCGGTAGCTGAGCCTGATGGAAGAACCGCTCGGCACCGTCAGGCGGGTGGGGGCCAGCTCGTCGAGGCGGGCCGGGAGCGGCCAGGGCAAAAGACCCGCCAAAATCCCGGCCAGATCGAGCCGGGCCAAGTCCTCCCGCCTCGAGACTCCCCCCAGCCAGGGGCCGAGCCAGTCTTCCAGGGTCTCGAGCAAACGCCGATCCGAGACATCCGGCCAGTCCTCCTCGGGCCGCCAGGCCCTGAGCGAGAGCACCCGGGCCTGCCACTGGCGCAAATGCTCGGTCCAGGGCAAGACCTCGAGCCCCGCGAGCTCGAGTGGGGGGAGCAGTTCGCGATGGAGTGGAGCACCGGGCCGGTCACGCTCTACGTGGGGGTAGCTCCCGAGGCCGACGGGGCCCGCACCACCGCGCTGCACCTGCGGCGGGTGGGCTGGGAGGGGCTGCTCGAG
>PSML01000137.1:0-4220 GCA_040290145.1 Meiothermus sp.
CCACCGGCGGAGTCAGGCTCATACTTGCAGCGCCTCACCGAATAGGGCAGCGGTTTTCCTGCCAGTTCAGCGCAGGTAGTCGAGGCATCGGGTAAGGTGTTGGTGGCCAGTTCCCGCCGTGTTTCAATCCCGGTGATCACCTCTCGCATAAACCCCCGGGTGGCCTGGCTATGGGCTGTTTTTCGTGCTTGCAGCAGGTTGGGGACTAACCCAGCCGCCAGGAGCGCAACCACAGCGATGACCGCGAGGAGCTCGAGGAGGGTGAAGCCCTGCTTATTCATGGCCTTCTCCCTAAGCCAAGACCGAAGGGCGCCTCGCCCCTCGGTCCGGACCCAGGCCTGCAACTGGACTAGGGGCTAACGATTTTCGTACCGTCGTAGGTGAACGAGGTGCCGCTCTTGGAGGTGGCCTTGATGGTGTAGGTGTCGTTGGTGGCGTTGTAAGTGACGGTGCCGGGTTCGTTGGCCGAGACGGAGGATGGGACGGGTTTGCCGGTCAGAGCGGCGCAGGAGGTTTCGGTGGGAAGCGCTCCGGTGGTGGGGTTGCGCTTGACCTCCACGGCCGTGATGCACTCGCGGATCCAGCTCTGGGTAGCGCTGTCGTTGGCGCGGTTGCGGGCGGCGAGCAGGTTGGGGATCAGCACCGCCGCCAGGATGGCGATGATGGCGATGACGATGAGGAGCTCGATCAGGGTGAAGCCTTTGGTCTTGTTCCGACGCATACAACACTCCTTCTAGGGTCCGCGCCTTGGGTATATGGGTATGGGCGCGGGATGGGTACTGCTTGGCGAGAGGGCCTGTTGCCGGGGTGAGGGCGAAAGGACGACGGCCTACGTTTCCCATCCTGGCATCCACCCGCCCGGGGGCCTGTGATGGATGAACAGGGGCCCCAAGGGAGGAGGCGCGGGGCAGGAGAGCGAGGGGTTTGGGCGGGGGATGGGATGCGCCTCCTCATGGGGCAGTGTGGCACAGAGGTTTAAACAAAGTGTAAAAGCGGCGGTCAGTCCACCACGATGGCCCGGTAGTCGTTGAGGTTGTTCTGGGTGGGTCCGGTGATGAGCAGGTCTCCGAGGCCCAAGAAGAAGCGGTGGGCGTCGTTGCGCTCGAGGTGCTCTTGGACGCTTAGCCCCCGCGCTTGGGCCCTGGCCCAGGAGAGGGGGGTGAGAAAGGCCCCGGCGGCTTCGGTGTTGCCGTCAATTCCGTCGGTGTCGGCGGCCAAGGCCCAGACCCCTTGGCCCTGCAGGTGGTGCAGCAGGGCCAAGGCAAACTCCTGGTTGCGCCCCCCCAGCCCCTCACCCCGTACCCTTACGCTGGCCTCCCCACCCGAGAGGAGCACCACCGGTGGGGCGGTGGGGAGGTGGTGCTGGCGCACGCTCTGCACCAGGGCGGCGTGGAAACGGGCCAGCTCCCGCGCCTCCCCCTGGAAGCGGTCGGAGAGGATGAGCACCCCATACCCACGGCTTTCCCAGAAGCGGCGGGCGGCTTGCAAAAAGTGCAGGTTGCTCCCAATCACCCGGTATTCCGCGCGGGCCGCGGCCGGGTCGTGGGGTTTGAGGGTCTCGCGCCACTCACCCCGCGCCCCGCGCTCGAGGTGGCCCCTGGCGGCGGGGGCTCGGAGCCCATAGCGCTCCAGCACGGCAAGTGCCTGGGCGAAGGTCGAGGGGTCGGGCACCGCCGGCCCGGAGGCGATGACCGAGGGGTCGTCGCCGGGTACGTCGGAGAGCAGCAGCGAGCACACCCGGGCTGGGGTGGCCTGCACCAACCGCCCCCCCTTGATGCCCGAGAGGTGCTTGCGCACGCAGTTGATCTCCTGGATGCTGGCCCCCGAGCGCAGGAGGGCTTGGCTGAGGGCCTGTTTTTCGGCCAGCGAGAGCCCCTCCGGCCGGCACCACAACGCGCTCCCACCCCCCGAGACCAGCACCAGCAGGAGGTCTTGGGGCCCTAGCCGGGAGGCCAGCTCGAGCGCTTTTCCCGCCGCCCGCACGCTCCGCCCATCGGGGACGGGGTGGGCGGCGGGGAGGATACCCCCGCCCTGGGGGGCGGAATCGGCCTTGGGCGTGGCCAGGTAAGGAACCTCTGGATAGCCTTCCAGAGCGGCCTCGAGCATGGTCAGGGCGGCTTTCCCCACCGAGAGGATCAGGGCGGGCCGCTCTTCGGGTAGGTGGGCTCGGGTAAGGGCAGTGGGGTGGGTGGCGGCCAGGGCCTGGCGAAAGCTCGCTTCCAGCAGTTCCCGCATGCCCCTACGATACCGCTACGGGGTGATCTGGACGATTCGCCCAGCGGAGGGAACCCCCTGCGGGTTGACCACAAACAGCAGGTAAAAGCCCGGAGGGGCCAGGTTGGGATTGGCCGGGGTTCTGACGTAGAAGGAGTTCCCCCCGGCGGCGGTGAACTCCAAGGAGCTGAAGCGCTGGTCGAAGTTCACCGAGTGGGTCACCGAGCCCAGGCGCAGCCAGGTCACCTTCCCGATGTCTGGGGTGCCATCCACCCGTATCGAGAAGCGCTGGTTGTAGCGCACCTTGGTGGGATAGCGGGCGATGCTGGGGCGCGGGGCCAGCCTACCATCGGGGTTAAAGAGGTAAGCTGGCCAGTACACCTCCACGTTGGAGTTGTCATCCTGAGGGGCGCACCCGTCGCAGCGGCCCCCACCCCCGGTCATGACCCGCCCGTCGGGCAGCAGCAAAGAGGTGGAGTGGTAGCTGCGGAACCATTTGGCGCTGGCCATGGGTTTCCACCTTCCACTTGCGGGGTCCCACAGCTCCGACTCGTATACCCGGTGCTGGGGTTCTTGGTTGTTGACGCCGGGCCCATCGGTGCCGCCGTTGACCCAGACCGTCCCATCCGGCAGGAGGGTGGCGTTGTGGTGGCGGCGGGGGTGGTTCATGGGGGCGGTGGGGCCCACGACAGGCTTGCCGGGCAGGTTGAGGTCGATGGTCAGCGCGGTATTTACCGGGTAATCCCCAAGGCCGTCCCCAGGGCTGCCCCCGGCTACCAGGATCTTGTCTGGGGCGTACAGCGTGGCGGTGCCGCTGTTGCGGACAAAGGTAGGGTAACCAGGGAGGGGGTCTTCCCGCTCCATGCCGCCGTCTTCCAGATCTTGCCAAGCCCCGCTCCCGGCGGTGTCCAGATAGACCAGCCGGTTTTCCTGTCCCGCCACGAAGACCTTGCCATTGGAGGCCACGAAGAGCCAGGGGTACTGGGAGTGGGCATAGGACAGCTTGGGAGCGTTGGTCAGCAGCCGCCGGCTGGGGGTGCTTCCGCTGGCGTTCCAAATCTCGATGATGTCCAGGGGCTCCATGCCGTTCAGGCTGGGATCCGGGGTGTTGGAGCTCCCCCGGGCATCAGTTCCGCCGATGATCAGCACCTCCCCACTGGGGAGGGCCAAGGAGGAGGGGTACCAGCGGAAAGCGGCCATCTGGTCCTTGAGGGTCAGCCAAGCGTTGCCGCTGTAATCGTAGATGTTGATGTCCTTGGAGCCCAGGTAGGGGCCGCTGACCGTACCCAGTCGGCCTTGGTGGCCCCCGGCGATGAGGATGCGCCCGTCGGGTAGGGCGGACTGGCCTGAGCAGAACAGCTCGGTCTGGCTGTTGTCGACGATCTGATGCTCCTCGCTCAAGGGATCCCAGAGGTCGGCGGAGGTTTTGCCGCCGCTATCGATCTCGGCCTCGGTGGGGTAGTAGCGGAAGGTGTCGTCCCCGGCCCCGAAGCTCAACACCTTGCCGTTGGGCAGGAGCACCACGTTGATGGGGATGATCCCCCGGTCCCCTGTGTTGCTGTTCCATACGTAGTTCCCTTGCGGCCACGGGAGGGTTTTGCCAAAGCAACCCCGCTCATGCCACGTGGGGTCCCCGTCCCCCTCGCAGCCCTGGCTCCCCCACACCGCGCTCAGGTCTAGCGCGGTGCCCGTGACGTAGACGGACTCATCGGGTGGAGGGGTCTCGGCGTCAGGGGGTTTTGCCGTGCAGGCGGCCAGGAGGATCATCACAACCAGTGCGCCGATCCGCCTTTGGAGCTGGCCGGGGCGTCGAGAGGGGTCGCCCATACCCAACCAGGGTAGGGCCGGGCTCGTTAACTCGGGGTGAAGCCCCCGGATGCCCTTCGCAGGGGGTGTTTTCCTCGAGCCGTTATGGGGGCAGACCCCCATGATGCTCAAGAAACGCCGCAGTCACAGGCCAGGTTACGGAAGCCCCTCCCGGTAGGCCCGGTCCAGCACCTCGAGGG
>PSML01000138.1:0-327 GCA_040290145.1 Meiothermus sp.
CCATCGCCGCGCTTTCCCCCTGGAAGGGGCAACCGGTCTCCGCCGCCTTCGGCTGGGCCAGCAGCCAGGAGGGTTGGCCCGGCCCGGCCGAGCTGTTTGAGGCCGCCGACAGACGGCTCTACGAGGTCAAAGGGACCGCCCCACCGTGAGCAGCACGTTGCCCTGCCACCTGAGGGTGACAGGGCAACCGAAGGGGGTATTAGAAGCTGGGGGCCGGACGGTTGATGCCCACGCCCAGGCGGTAGAAGTAGCCCGGGCCCTGCCTGCCCGTCGCTTCCTCAATCTTGATGTAGTAGGTTCCCGCCGTGGATGCGCTGGCTAGGCTAG
>PSML01000138.1:424-4144 GCA_040290145.1 Meiothermus sp.
GCTGGCCGCCCGCAGGTTCAGGGAGTCCCCGGCGTCGAGCTGGATGGCGTAGACGTCCACGTCCGGCCCGCCCTGGGGGAGGCCAAACTGGGCAAAGTTGTTGGAGTCCAGGGCCGCGCTCAGGGTGAACTGCGAGGGCAGGGGGTCGAACAGGGCGGTCAGGTTGGTCGCGTGGGCGGGGTCTTCGTTGCGGGCGAGGGGGTCGCCGCCGATCTCGTAGCGGTCGGCCTGCTGGTATACGGTAGCGAGTGAGGTACCCCCCGCCGGGGCGCTGAGCAGGCCCTGGGCCGGGTCTTCGCTGCCCCCTAAGAAGAGCTGGCTGGGCCCCCCCAGGAGCACCTGGTAGGTGCCGGGGTCGCTGTTCAGGAAGGCCGCCCCCCCGAAAAAGTTGGTCTGGGCGTAGAGCTGCCGGTTGGTCTGGGTGTTGACCAGGGTGACGCTGCTGTAGGGGACGTAGGGGTAGAGATCCGTAGCGGTATCGGCGGCCCGGTTGATCACCTGCACCCCGAGGGTGGCCCCATCCGGGGGGAGGGCGGTGATGCTCTGGGCCAGGGCCACCGCCCGGCCCACGTTGACCCGCCCGGCCCCCATCCCGGCGGTTACCGGGGAGGGCCCGTTCACCGGGTCGGCGGTGGCCTGGAGGATCTTGAGCACCTGGTAGGGGGTGGGGTTCAGGCCGCGGTCCTTGAGCACCTGCAGCACCACCGCCGCGGCTCCCGCCACCACCGGGCCCGCCGCGCTGGTCCCGCCGAAGAGCCAGGTCTTGGTGGCTCCTAGGTTCACAAAGGTGGTCAGCACGTCCTCCCCAGGGGCCGAGAGGGCCACCCAGGGGCCGTAGGTGGAGAAGTCGGTCTTCTGGTCGTAGGGGTTGGTGGCCGCCACCGCGATGACCCCGGGCAGCCCCGCGGGCAGGTGGAAGGCGTCGCGGTAGTCGTTGCCCGCCGAGGCCACCACCACCACCCCGTGGAAGAGGGCGTAGTCGAAGGCGTCCTTGAGCACCTGGCTGTACCCCCCGCCGCCCCAGGAGTTGTTGAGGATGTTGGCCCCGCTATCCACCGCCCAGACGATGCCCTGCGCCACCTTGAGATCCCCGGCGTACCCCCCGCTCGAGTCCTCGAAGATGGTGATGGGCATGAGCCGGGCGGCGTTGGCCGGGTCGCCGTCCCCCCCGGCCACCCCGGCCACGAACTGGCCGTTGTTGGACAGCGCCGCGGCCATCCCCGCCGAGCCCGAGCCGTGGGTGTCGCGGTTCTGGACCCCCTGGAAGGGGTCGGTGGGCGCATAAGCTTGACCGGTAAAGGTGTTGTAGCCCGTCACGCAGCGGCTGCGGGCCGGCTGGTCGCAGAGGTCGGGGTGGGAGCGGTCGAAGTCGGTATCCACGATGCCGATGGTCACGCCCCTGCCGAGGCCGCCCGCGTTCCAGGCGCTGGGGGCCCCGATCTTGTTGATCCACCACTGCTGCGGGAGCAGGGGGTCGTTGAAGGCCGCTTGCGCGGTCACGCCCTGGGTGAGGCCCCGGCTCTCGGGCAGGGGGATGGGCTGGCGGTCGAAGCGGTTGGGCTCGGCGTAGCGGGCCAGGCCTATGAGCCCTCGAGCGGCCTGGAGCTGGCCCATGCCCTCAGGCAGGGCCAGCAGGGCGGCTTTGATCTGGGGGATGTCCTGCACCACCTGGGCCCCCAGGCGCCGGGCGATGGCCTCGAGGTTGGCCGGGTCCTTGTACCCCACCACCAGCTGGCGCTCCTGGGGGATGGCGAGGGCTGGGCTTGCCGGCTGGGCTGGGCGGGTCTGGGTGCCGCAACCCGCCAACAGCAACAACAGGAGGAGGAAAATGGGCAACTGGCGCATACTAGTAACTCCCGTCTCCGGTCACGAACTCGTTCCACTGCCCGGTGCAGACCGGCCCGCCGAAGTTGCAAGCCGCCAAGGAGGGGTGGAAGATTTTCCAGAGGTCCTGGGCGATGGAGATGGACTCCACCCGGCCGGGGTTGCTGGGATCGAGCCCCACCGCTGCCGCCGAGAGGTCGAAGGAGTAGGCGTGGTGGGCCTCGAGGCGCGCGAGGTAGGCCGAGCCATCGGCGTTGTAGGCCACGCGGTAGGTGTTGCCGCTCACGTTGAGGTCGGTGTCGCTAAAGAGGCGGGGGGTAGGCAGGAGGCCAGGGGACCAGATGAAGTACTCCCCCTGCTGCGGGTAGTCCAGGATGAAGGGGGCGAACAGGCGCCGATCCCCCACCTTCTGGCTGACGCTCCAGGAGAGGGTGGGCTTCACCGAGACCCCGGTCTGCCCCTTGGCCGGGGTCAGCAGGCTCACGCTGAAGCGGTCCAGCGGGGTGGTGGCCAGCACCGGCCCGGCGGCGGTGTCGCTGCCCACCGCATCCACCCGGTAGTAGACCCGCTGGCCCACCGCCAGCGAGGGGCTGGCGTCGCGGAAGGTCCGGGCGGCGCCGCCCAGGGTGGCGATCTTGCTGAAGGTGTTGCCGTCGGAGGAGCGCAAGACCTCGAAGCGGTCGGGGTTGGTGCCGCTGTAGGTCCAGGAGAGCTCCACCCACAGCGTGCTGTCGGATGAGGGGGCCCCCTGCAAGGAGATCCCCGAGGTGCCGGGTACCTGGAGGGAGACGGGTTTGGGTGGGCCGTAGAAGCCGATGGCCTGGGCCAGGGTCACGGAGAGCACCTTGAAGTCGCTAACCGGCGTCACCGCTGGCGTACCGGAGCTCTGGCTGAAGTTCAGGTAGTAGATCCGGTGCACCCGGTTGTCGTTGACGTCGTAGGCCACCACCTCGAAGGTGGTAGCGCCGCTGATCCCCGCCACGTTGGCACCGGAGAGGGTCCGGTTACGGGTGTCCGGCCCGTTGACGTCTGCACTCCAAGAAAAGCGCGGGTTGGTCAGGAAACCCGAGCCCGGGGTCTTGCCCAGGCCGGCGTAGATGAGGCGCATCATGTTCCCGCTGCCCTGGGCTGTGGCGATGATGCGGAAGGGCACGCACCCCGAGGCCGCCGTGACGGTGGCGAAGTCGGTTCCGGCCGCGATGCCGCCGCAGCCTCCAGCGCCGGTGGTCACCTGGAGCGTAGGTGGGGTGAGGGCCAGGGCCGGGTTGGTGGCCTGCTTCTGGATGACGCTGATGGGCCCCAGGTCTGTTTGCAACCGCAAGCCCTCTATCCGGCTGGCGGCGTACCCTGGCTTGCTGAAGTTGAGGTTGTAGGTCCCGGCGGGTAGGTACAGGGTGAAGGCCCCGCCCGCATCGGTGACGGCGGTGGCCGGGCTGCCGTCCACGGTGACGAGGCTGCCGGCTACCGGAGCCCCCGCGTTGTTATCCACCAAGAGCCCGCTCAGGGCGAGCGGTCCAAACACCACGGTAACGGAGGCGCTGGCCTTGAGGTTGAGGGTGTTGTAGGCGTTGACGGTGATGGTGTTGTTGCCCTGGCTGAGGTTGCTGACGTTGAAGCTGAAGTTGACCTGAGCCCCTGGGGTGATGGTGACGGTCTGCTCGGTTCCGCCGTTGAGCTGGTAGGTTATCTTGTTCACCCCGTTGGCGTCGCTGGCGTTGCCCTGGACGGTGACGCTGCTGGTGTTCTGGGTGGTGTTGTTGGCGGGCTGGGTGATGGTGACGCTGGGGGCGTTGGGCTGGTAGACCACCGTGACGGAGGTGTTGGCCTTGAGGTTGAGGGTGTTGTAGGCGTTGACGGTGATGGTGTTGTTGCCCTGGCTGAGGTTGCTGACGTTGA
>PSML01000139.1:0-4127 GCA_040290145.1 Meiothermus sp.
TATGTCCACCTCCGGCGGACGTGGGGGAGTCCATGTATCCCACGGACGGGGGATTATAGCTCCCCCACACCCCCTCTTTTCTCTAAGGTTAGGTTCCCTTTCTCGCTCCGCTTGCTGCAGCAGATACCCCTCCACCGTCAGATCCGCATGCTTGAGCTGGCTGGCGTAGCTACGCGCCTGGTACTGCCCCAGCCCCAGTTCCTTCAGCCCCTTGTGCCCTACCTCCTGGCACCAGCGTGCCTTCCCGCAGGCTGGATAGCAGAACGATGCGTTCCCACCCTGTATCCTTCCCCCGCCAGACCATCATCAAGTCCACCTCCCCCGCATCGGCTCGTTCCACCCGTAAGCGCTTGGCATACAGGCCCAAGCCCCGGTACCAGGAGCGAACCGGGCGGTCAGTTCATCCGCTCGCAGCAACTGGCCCTGGTAGCAAACCTTCAGGTCTTGCACCGCCCCCATCCCCAGCGACAGGAGACAGGGGTGGGCACTGGCTTTGCGCATCCGAGCGGGGCGGTATCCGGCCTGTAGCACCCGCTGTAAGGCTTACCCGCTGGCCTGGGTGGGGTAGTCCCAGCTGGCCATTGGCTCAGCAAGCAGCGGCCATAGACCCAGGGGATAGGGGTCTTGTGACCCGGCCACCAGGCTCAAGGATAGGAAACATAACCCCCAGACCACCCGTTTCTCGCTGGTGGCCCAGGTGCGGCTCAAGCCCCGGATGAGCGAGCCTTCCTTGGGTACCACCACCTCATCTACGGCCAGCGCCCAGCCCTGGGGGGCCTGCTGGAGGCGGCGTGCAAGGCTGGCCGGGCAAGGGTGGGGGTCTAGGGTCAGGCGATCGGCGGCGGGGTGGGGGTGGCAGGGCAGGGCATCTCCCGCAGGCTTTTGTGTTCGAGGGTCAGCAGGCCGGTGATGTAAGCGTGTTCAAGAGAGCCGTTCGTCTGACACCGAACAGGGATGACGTAGCTACCGGCTTTCTTCAAGGGGTTGGGGCTACAATATCCCTTGCTTAGGGGAGATGCAGGGTGACCTGAAACTTCTGTTAGGTAGCAACTTGGGTTAGTTTAGTGCCCAGATGCTGGGAGACCTGCGGGGCACTCAGACCGCTGTCAAACGCCCGTTAGGAGATGTCGTTTGACGCCGGCGGATTTAAGGTTCGCGAGGCCGCAAGCAGAAGCAGAAACAAGAGCGCCAGAGCGCCGCACGCGACGAATCCGACGTGCACGCCGTAAAGTTGTGTGAGCAGACCGATCAGAACAGGCCCGACCATATCTCCGAATTCCTTAAACGATTGTGCGGCGCCCATACCCGCTCCGAGTCTCCTTTCGTCAACCAGTGAGCTCACCAGCGTGTCGCTGTTCGTCCACACCGTTCCGACACCGATTCCGGCGAGAATGCCGACGATGACGAGCATTGCGCCGGATGTAAAAGTAACGGCAATGATCGAAAGCGCGGCGAGCAGAAGTCCGACAAAAACGGTGATTCGTATTTCCATCCGGTCAGCCAAGAAACCTGAGAGCGGCTGGACGAGCAGATAACTCGCGGTTACGAGGCTGACAATCGTGCCGGATTCGACGGGCGTATATCCGATGCCGTAGAGATAAACCGGCAGAAAACCGAACAGAATGCCGACCATAAACATATTGATAACAATCACGGCATAGATGGGCAACAAGCGAGGCTCTTTAAATATTTGAAAAAAATCTTTCAGCGAAAGGTCATCGTCATCATCGTCCAATTTTTCGCCTTTTTCGCTATCGGCGGGCAAAAACAAAGCGAGCAGCACCGCCATAACGCCGACTCCGGCGGATACGATAAAGATTGACGAAAAGCCGTAAGCGTGCGCCAGAAATCCGCCGAGCGCAGGCGAGATGATGTAACCCGCGCCTTTCACGGCATTGTAAATACCGAACGCTTTGCCTCTGCCTTCTTTGAAATATCTGGCGACCAGCGAGATTGAAACCGTCGAAAGCGCCGCCGCGCCAAGTCCCTGGATAAAGCGAATCAGCAGCAGCAAACTTGGATTGACGGCGAGAAAAAGCAGCGAACCCGCGATAAAAATGGCAAGTCCGACGAGCAAAGTCAGTTTCATTCCACGCCGGTCAGCCACAAAACCCGCAAACGGCTTGGCAAAGAGTTCGGCGAAATCATAAACGCCGATCAGCAGACCTATGACAAACGCGCCGACTCCGACCGCCTCGGCATACACCGGCAAATTCGTGGCGACAATATGCGCCCCGAACGACGTAACAAAACCGGAAAGCGCGAGTATCAAAAGATACCAGTAGCTTGACGGCTTTGTATGGCTGTGGTGTGTGGTGGGCTCCTTGGGCATACGCATATGCTAACCCAAGTTGCTACCTATCCAGACGATGTACAGGCTCTTATCATATGCAGCATGAGCGAGGCAAAAGTATACCCATACTGGTCAGGTTCTATTAAGATAAGAGCGGATCAGAAGACCTGTTTTTATTCAAAGGGCGCGGTGTCCCGAGCGGGTGTGGGGGGATTGTTGCCCAAGCCCCGGTAGGGCGGTCTTCCCCGTGTCAGCTTGGAGCTCGTGAAGACCCTCATCATCGGCGCTACCGGCGGCATCGGCGGGGCTTTGGCCCGGCTCTGGGCAGGGCAGGGGGAGGTGTGGCTCACCGGGAGGCGGCTCGAGGCCCTTTCCGCCCTCGCGGGCGAGCTGGGGGCGCGAGCCCTCCCGCTGGACCTGGGGAACGAGCTCGAGGTCGCCTCCCTGCTGGAGGAGGTGGGCCCCCTGGACCGCCTGATCTACGCGGCGGGGGCGGTGGTAAGGACCCCCCTGCGCTCGACCCCCCGCGACGGGCTGGAGGAGGTCCTGGCCGCCAACTTCCTGGGGGCCTTCTTCGCCCTCAAACACGCCCGCCTGAGCCCGGGGGCCAAAGCCCTCTTCCTGGGGGCCTACCCGGCTTATGTGGAGGTGCCGGGCTTCGCCGCCTACGCCGCCAGCAAACAGGCCCTGGAGAGCCTGCTGAACACAGCCCGCAAGGAGTGGCGGCGGGAGGGGGTACAGCTCATCCTGGTCCGCCTGCCGGCGGTGGACACCCCCCTGTGGGGCCCGCTGGGGGGAGCCCCGCGCGGAGCCCTCTCCCCGGAGGAGGCGGCCCGCCGGATCCTGGCCGGGCTGGAGGGGGGTGGTGAGGTATTGGAGCTGTGAGGCTGGGTTACCCCTGCGAGAACCTCACCCTGCGGGCCACCACCAACCGCACCCTGCGCCTGGCCTCCCTCACCCCCGAGAGGGTGGCAAAGAAGGCCGGGGCCAACCTTCAGGACCTCGAGCGCATCCTGGGCTGGAACGCCGAGCGGGGCTTCGCCCTGTTCCGCATCGGCCAGCAGCTCATCCCCTTCGCCTCCCACCCCCGCTTCCCCTACGATTGGCCGAGGGCGCACGGGGCGGAGCTAGCCCGCCTGGGGGAACGGGCCCGCGCCCTGGGGCAGCGCCTCTCCCTGCACCCCGGCCAGTACGTGAACCCGGCCAGCCCCCAGCCCGCCGTGGTCGAGCGCTCACTGGCCGAGCTGCGCTACTCGGCGCAGGTCCTGAGCCTTCTGGGGGCCGAGGACGGGGTGCTGGTGCTGCACCTGGGGGGCACCTACGGCGAGCCGGAGCAGGCCGGGGTGCGCTTCGTGGAGAACCTCCGGGGGGAGCGGGAGATTCTGCGCTACCTGGCCCTGGAGCACGACGAGCGGCTGTGGACGGCGGAGGAGGTGTTCCGGGTGGCCGAGCGGCTGGGGGTGCCGCTTTTGGTCGATACCCTCCACCACGCCCTGAACCCCGGGAGGCTCAACCTGGGGGAGGCCCTGGGCCTGGCCTTTCCCACCTGGCGGGGCCGGCCCAAGGTTCACCTGGCCAGCCAGGACCCGGCCAAGCGCCCCGGCGCCCACGCCTTTGGGATAGACCCGCGGGATCTGGAGGCCCTGCTCGAGGCCCTGCCCGGCGACGCCGATGTCATGCTCGAGGCCAAGGGAAAGGAGCGGGCTTTAGACGGGGTCGCACCGGGGCTTTCACGCCCAAGGCTCAGGGGTTGAGCGGTTGTAGACCCTTGCGCCGGGCCTTGTGCTGGTACATGCGGGCATCGGCCAGGCGGTACAGCTCCTCCCCCCGGACC
>PSML01000015.1:0-34128 GCA_040290145.1 Meiothermus sp.
CGGCTACCTGACCCCCGCGCTCACCATGGGGAGCCTCTTGGGGCTGATCCTCTCGCTGGCCGCACCCGCCTTGGCCCCACCGGTAGAGACCGCCACGCTGGCCGGGATGTGCGCCCTGCTGGCCGGAGTAGCCCGGGCCCCCTTCGCGGCGGTGGTGCTGGCCGGGGAGATCGGCGGCTACAGCCAGCTCCCGCTGGTGCTGCCGGCTGTGTTCGTGGCCTATGCGCTCACCAATGCCCAAACCTACCCCGACGAGCTGCCGATGCCTTTGGAGGAGCCCCCCATCCCCGCCGACACGCTGCCCCAGCCGGCCAGCGATGGCCTCAGACCGGCAAATACTCCAGTGGCAGAGGGCCTTCGCTTTGAAAGCGCTCTGCAAACCTCACCCCCGCCTCCTGACCCAGCCGGGCCCGGTTCGCCCGAAAAGCCTCAGGAGAGTATTCCCAGCGATAAAAAGCCTGGTACAACCTGAAGACCTGCTCGGCCACGTCGATGGTCGGGCTGATGTCCACGTACACCGCAGGCCGGGGCAGATCGCTGCGATAGTAGTGCAGAAGACGGACCGGAGAGCGGTGGGCCTCGAGGGCGACACCGCCGGTGCTTCCCCCCATTCCCTCGGGCTGGGGCGAGATATCCACGAGGCTGGCTCCATCCACCCGACCCTGGCTGGAAAAAGACGCTTGGGCCGCCCCCGCCCCCACCAGCTTGGGAATGCGGCATAGCTTGAGCGCCGAGAGCGTGGCCCAGTAGGCCGCCCGGTGATCGGGGTGGACGTCGTGGGGGTCCCAGGTAAAGACCACGTCGGGTTTCCAGGCCGCGATCTTACGGGCCAGTACCAGCGCCTCCTCGCGCCCACCGGTGAGCCCAGCGTCGGGGTAGCCCAAAAACTCGTACTCGGCCCCGATGATCTCGGCCACCGCGTGTCCGTGCCCCTCGCGGACCCGGGCTACCTCCTCAGGGGGGGCGTCGCCAAACTGGCTGGCGAGTTCGCCCCGGGTGAGCCAGATGAGCTTCACCGCGTCGCCCCGGCGGGCGTGCTTGGCGAGGGTTCCTGCGGTTCCGATCTCGTCATCCGGGTGAGGGAAGATGGCCATCAGACGCATGGAATACAGTCTAACCCCCTCCGCCAGGCAAGCTCTCCAGGCCTGAGCCCTCCGTGGGGTACTATACTCCCATGGTCCGCGGCATCCGGGGTGCCATCACCGTCGAAGAGGATACCCGCGAGGCGATCCTGGCCGCAACGCGGGAGCTTTTAGCCAAGATGCTCGAGGTCAACGGGATCACCAACCCTGAAGATATCGGCGCCATGATCTTCACCCTCACCGACGACCTGCGGGCAGCCTTCCCCGCCGAGGCCGCGCGGCAGCTGGGGATGCAGATGGTCCCGCTCATCAACTCGCGCGAGATTCCGGTTCCGGGCTCTTTGGAGCGGGTCATCCGGGTGATGATCCTCTGGAACACCGACACCCCCCAGCGCAGGGTGCGCCACGTCTACCTGCGCGAGGCGGTTCGGCTACGGCCCGATCTGGAGAGCGCGCAGTAAAGCTCGAGGTGAGTCCTCCGCCGTACGCGAAGGCGATAAGCTTTTGGCCTATAGTTCATCGCTCATGGCGTCAGACCTTTGGCTCCTTGCTCGGATAGCCCCATCCCCTGATATTTCCGCGCGGACTGCTCCCACTGACCCTGGGGTCGGTCCAAAAATCGTTTTTCCACGTATTGGCCGTGAATTCTGAGAAGGGGTTGGTGAAATCTACACATTTGTCATCGTAGCGGGATGCTACCCTGAGGGTGGACCTGCACCGTCACACCCTTTGACAACTTAGACCCTGACCGAATCTGCCCACCCTCACCGGTAGGGAGTTTAGACCCATACCTGAGCATAGACCACACCCAGGAGCAACCCGACATGAACAAGCCCCAAAGCTTCAGCTCGGCCCCTCCCACCCACCCGCCGCTCTCGCGCCAGGCGGTGCGGAAAGGGGCCTATTTTCGCCGAATGCCGTGAGGGCAAGGGAGGAGGGCGCGCATGGATATGTTAGAGTTCGTTCGCCAACACCAAGACATCGGGGGGTACCGCACCCTCAACTGGGAGGGCAGCTTCGCGGAGTATCTGGAGTTGCTCCGTGGCGATCCGCGCCCCTTGCGCACCAGCTACCAGCGGGTCTACGACATGATCGTGAGCTATGGGCAGCAGGATTACAGCCGCTTCCGCGAGAAGCTGATCCATTACCGCTTCTTCGACGACCCGATAGAGGGTGGCCGGGACGCCATCTTCGGGCTGGACAAACCGATCATGCAGCTCGTGGCGACCCTCAAGGCCGCGGCCTATCGCTACGGCCCCGAGCGGCGCATCCTATTGCTGCACGGGCCGGTGGGATCAGCCAAATCCACCCTCGCCCGGCTCTTGAAAAAAGGCCTCGAGGCTTACTCCAAAACGGATGAGGGAGCCCTGTACACGCTGAGCTGGAAGACCGCCGAAGAGACCATGCCCTGCCCCATGCACGAGGAGCCCTTACACCTCTTGCCCAGCCAGCTGAGGCAGCACTTCCTGGCCGAACTGCGGGCGGCCCATCCCCAGTACCCCTATCCGCTGGAGGTCGAAGGCGACCTCTGCCCGGCCTGCCGTTTCCAGATGCGCGAGGCCCTGGGGCGCCACGGCGGGGACTTGGCCCAGGTGCTGGAGCAGGAGATCGTGGTGCGCCGCCTGGTGCTCTCCGAAAAGGACCGGGTGGGCATCGGCACCTTCCAGCCCAAGGACGAGAAGAACCAGGACTCCACCGAGCTGACCGGGGATATCAACTACCGCAAGATCGCCCTCTACGGTTCAGACTCCGACCCCCGGGCCTTCAACTTCGACGGCGAGCTCAACATCGCCAACCGCGGCCTGGTGGAGTTCATCGAGATCCTGAAGCTCGACGTGGCCTTCCTCTACGATCTGCTCTCGGCCTCTCAAGAGCACAAGATCAAGTCCAAGAAGTTCGCCCAGACCGACATCGACGAGGTGATCCTGGGCCACACCAACGAGCCCGAGTTCAAAAAGCTCCAGGCCAACGAGTTCATGGAGGCCTTGCGCGACCGCACCATCAAGATCGACGTGCCCTACAACCTGCGGGCCTCCGACGAGGTCAAGATCTACAAGCGCGACTTCCAGGGGGTAAAGGGCAAGCACATCGCCCCCCACACCCTCGAGATGGCCGCCATGTGGGCCACCCTGACCCGCCTCGAGCCTCCCAAAAAAGCCGGGCTTAGCCTCTTGCAAAAGCTCAAGGTCTACGACGGCAAGCTCCTGCCCGGCTGGACCGAGGAAGCGGTCAAGGAGCTGATGCTCGAGGCCAAGCACGAGGGGCTCGAGGGCATCTCGCCGCGCTACATCCAGGACAAGATCTCCAACGTCCTGGTGACCAGCGAGGAGCCCTGCATCAACCCCTTCATGGTGATGAACGAGCTCGAGGAGGGGTTGCGCCACCACTCCCTGGTCTCCGATGAGAAGACCAAAGAGCGCTACCGGGCTTTGCTGCAAGAGATCAAGGCCGAGTACGCCGAGATCGTCAAAAACGAGGTACAGCGGGCCATCGCCGCCGATGAAGACGCGCTTCAGCGGCTTTTCGGCAACTACGTGGACAACATCAAAGCCTACGTGCTGGGCGAGCGGGTCAAAAACCCCTACACCGGCTCCCCCGAACCACCCAACGAGCGGCTGATGCGCTCGGTGGAAGAGAAGATCGAGATCCCCGAATCCCGCAAGGACGACTTCCGCCGTGAGATCATGAACTACATCGGGGCGCTGGCCCTGGAGGGCCGCAGCTTCTCCTACAAGGACAATGACCGGCTGCGCCGGGCCCTGGAGATGAAGCTCTTCGAGGACCAGAAGGACACCATCCGGCTCTCGGCTTTGGTATCGGGGGTGGTGGACCCCGAGACCCAGGGCCGCATCGACATCGTGAAGTCCCGGCTGATCCGCGACTACGGCTACTGCGAACACTGCGCGGCGGGGGTCTTGGAGTTTGTGGCCTCGATCTTCGCCCGGGGGGATACCAAGGCATGACGCCCGGCGCTCAGAAAAAGCGTTTGGCGTTTGGCGTCGCCGGTGATGTAGTTTCGCCGAACGGGGTGAGGGGTGGCGGCCATGCGCCCCATTGAACGCGACCTACAACGCTTCAAGGAGATCGTCCGGGGTGAGGTCAAAAAACGCGCCCGCGAGTTTCTGACCCGCGAGGAGTACCTGGGGAGCCTGGACGGGCAGGTGGTGAGCATCCCGCTGCCCCAGCTCGAGCTGCCCCGCTTGCAGTACGGCCAGGCCGAGATGGGCCAGGGCCAAGACGAGGGGGAGGGCGAAGGCCAGGGCATGGTCGGAACCGCCGGGCGGGGCAGTCTAGGCCCCGGCGGACACGTCCCCGTGGCCGAGATGGACCTAGAGGAGTTCCTCGAGCTGATCGGGGAAGCCCTCAAGCTGCCTCGGCTCGAGCCCAAACAGGGCGGAGCCGTGGAGGAGGCCTCTCCCAGGTACACCACCCTCTCCCGCCGTGGCCCCGAATCCTTGCGCCACGCCCGCCGAACCCTGCGCCAGGCCCTCAAGCGGGCCATCCAGAGCGGCACTTACCAGCCCGCAGACCCCCGCCTGGTCCCCGAGCGCGACGACTACCGCTACCGCGCCGCCGAGCCTAAACCGCGACCCCAGGCTCAGGCCGTGCTGGTCTTCGCCCTCGACGTCTCGGGCTCGATGGAGGGCGAACAGCTGCGCTTGGTGCGCATCCTCTGCTACTGGATCACCGCCTGGGTCAAGAAGCACTTCCCCCGGCTCTCGCGGCACTACCTCCTGCACGACGCCGAGGCCTGGGAAGTTTCCGAGGAGGAGTTCTTCCGGCTGCGCGAGGGTGGGGGCACCCGGCTGTCGAGCGGGATCAAGCTGGCCCAGCAGGTCTTGGAGCGCTACCCGGCCCAGGTCTACAACCGCTACGTCTACCACTTCACCGACGGGGACAACTGGCAGGACGACACCCACGAGGCGCTCGAGACCCTCAAGTCCTTGCTGCCTACCCTCTCCCTCTACGGCTACGCCCAGGTCCGCAGCCGCTACGGTCAGGGCCGCTTCATCGACGACTTGCGCAGCAGCTTCCCCTCGGAAGCGGCCCTCGCCACCGCCGAACTCGGCGGACGCGAAGGCTTGCCCGGCGCCCTCAAACGCCTTTTGGGAGGCGGGAATGACTAGTCCTTGTCGAACCCCCACCTTTGCTGGAGCCTCGAGCGGCCCTCACCGCAGATCGTGCGTTAGAGCGGGGTCGTCCGAGGGCCCTAGGCGGAGCGAGCCATCCCCCCCTAAGTGGGATGCCGTTCCATACAACGCACCCACCCGGAGGCCGGCATGACCAAATCCGCCCTCCAAACCCTAGCCGTAGACATCGAAGCCCGCGCCAAGGCCCAAGGGCTCTCCTTCGACCCGGTGATCTTCGAGGTGGTGGACTGGGAGCAGATGGCCATGCTGGCCTCCTACATGGGCTTCCCTCGCCGCTACCCGCACTGGCGTTGGGGCAACGAGTACCTGCGGTTCAAGGAGACCTACCGCTACGGGCTGTCCAAGATTTACGAGCTGGTGGTCAATACCAAGCCGGTCTACGCTTACCTGCTCGACTCCAACCCCCCGCTGGCCCACAAGCTGGTGATCGCCCACGTCTACGGGCACGCCGACTTCTTCAAGGAAAACCTCTATTTCGCCCCGGCGCCCAAGTCCATGCACGACGAGCTGGCCAACCACGCCGCCTTGGTCGAGAAGTTCATGGAGCGGCATGGGGTAAGGCCGGTGGAGGAGTTCTTGGACTTAGCCCTTTCCCTCGAGAACCTCATCGACCCCCATAGCCTCTTCGTGCAGCGGGCCAAAGGGGTCAGGGAGCCGGACGGGAGCCCCTTACGCATGCCGGTGCGGGCCTACCTCGAGCCCTACGTAAACCCGCCTGCCCAGCCCCCCAAGGAGGCCGAAGAGGCCGCGGTCAACGAGCCCATACCCCCTCAGCCAGAGCGCGACGTGTTGGCCTTCCTGATCAAGTACGCCCCGCTTGCCCCCTGGCAAAAGGCCATCCTCGAGATCATCCGTGAGGAGTCTTACTACTTCGCCCCCCAAGGCCAGACCAAGGTGATGAACGAGGGCTGGGCCACCTACTGGCACACCGCGCTGATGAACGGTGGCCTGCTCGAGCCCGGTGAGGTGCTGGACTTCGCCGAGCTCCAGGCTGGGGTGCTGGGGGGGCGCGGCTTTAACCCCTACAAGATCGGCTATGCGCTGATGAAGCATATCGAAGACCGCTGGCGCAAAGGGCGCTTTGGCCCCGCGTACGAGGCCGCCGAGCTGATGGATAGGCTGGAGTGGGAGGGCGAGGCCGGCGACGGGAGGGCTAAGCTCTTCCAGGTGCGCCGGGTCTATAACGACATCAGCTTTTTGGAGGAGTTCTTCACCCCGGAGTTCGCGCTCGAGCAACGCATCGTCCCACCGGAGGAGCTCGAGCACTTCCACCAGGCCAAACAGCGCCTGCTGTTCATGCTCACCAACGCCGGGAACCCCATCGTCTACCTGACCAACGCCAACTACAAGAACCGGGGGGAGCTCTACCTCCAGCAAGCCTTTGAAGGCGCCGAACTCGACCTGCGCAAAGCCCGCGCGGTGATCGAGAACCTCTACCGGCTGTGGGGCCGCCCGGTGCACCTGGAAACCGTGCTGGACGACAAGCCGGTGCGGCTCAGCTATGACGGAGCGCACCGGCAAGAGGCGGCTTGAGCGGCCTTCTGTGGTAGCTTTGTACGGATTTTGTACAATTGTTGTCTAGACCCCACTGCCTCGAGGAGGCCCTGGTTATCTTCGGTATAGCTAGGGCCCCAGCGCGTTCCATAGAGCAGAGGAGGTAGGCCAATGAACCTTCCAGAGCTTTCCTTTGGGCAGTATCAACTGGTGTACAACGCCCTCTCCCTCACCCTGGCGGTGATGGCTGCGTCGGCGGTCTTCTTTATCCTGGCGCGAAGCTACGTCGCACCGCGTTACCAGATCGCGCTGTACATCTCAGCCACCGTGGTCTTCATCGCGGCATACCACTACTTCCGCATCTTCAACAGCTGGAGCGAGGCCTTTACCTTGGCCAACGGGGTTTATAAACCCACCGGGATCGCCTTCAACGACGCCTACCGCTACGCCGATTGGTTGGCGACCGTACCCCTATTGCTCACCGAGCTGGTGCTGGTCCTGGGCCTCACCCGTGAACGCACCAACAACCTGATCCTCAAGCTGGTGGTGGCCTCCGTGCTGATGCTCGGACTGGGCTACCCCGGCGAGATCGCTCGCGACAACCCAGGGGTTCGCGTCTTCTGGGGCACGCTCAGCACCATACCCTTCTTGTACATTCTCTACGTGCTGTGGGTGGAGCTGACCAAAGTCTTGGAGTCCCAGCCGCCTCGAGTACGCCTCCTCACCCGCAACATGCGCCTGCTGCTGCTGGCCTCGTGGGGGTTTTACCCCATCGCCTACTTGTTTCCCGTCCTGGGGCTTAGCGGTGCGGGAGCGGAGGTGGCCGTTCAGGTCGGCTACTCCTTGGCAGACATCCTGGCCAAGCCTTTCTTCGGCCTTTTGCTCTTCGCCATCGCGGTAGAGAAGACCAGAGCCCTCGAGCCGGAGACCGCCAAGGCGGCTTGAAGAGCATTTTGCAGGCCGCGAGCGCTGGGCTCGCGGCCTTGACCTATCCATGTACGCGCTGGCGCCCTCTGTGGCTAAAGGAGCCCCGAACGGTGACCAACCAACCGAATCTGGTATCAGTAATTGGTGAACAGCAGTAGGTTCGGCGAGTTCCTGCCGATGCTCGAGAGCACCCCCGCGGTGGCGTTGTTCACCAGCGCGCTCTGCACCGTGGCCGGGCTGGCCCCGGGGTTACCTTGGAGGTAAAGCGCGGCCACCCCCGCCACGTGGGGGGTTGCCATCGAGGTACCGCTGATGGTGTTGGTGGCGGTGTCGCTGGTGTACCAATCGGAGGTGATGGAAGAACCTGGGGCAAAGAGGTCGAGGCAGCGTCCGTAGTTGGAGTACGAAGCCCGTGCATCGCTCGAGGTGGTAGCCCCTACCGTGATGGCCGCGCTCACCCGGGCCGGGGAGTAGTTGCAGGCGTTGCGGTTGTCGTTCCCGGCGGCGATGGCGTAGGTGACTCCAGCGCTAATCGAGTTGTTTACCGCATTATCCAGCGAGGTAGAGGCTCCGCCACCCAGGCTCATGTTGGCCACCGCGGGCTTGACGTGGTTTCGGGTTACCCAGTCCACCCCCGCGATGACCCCTGAGGTCGAGCCAGAACCGCTACAGTCGAGAACCCGCACCGCATAGAGGGTCACCCCCTTGGCGACCCCGTAGGTGCTGCCCCCCACCGTACCGGCCACATGGGTGCCGTGCCCGTTGCAGTCCTGGCCATTTCCACCCAACGCATCGTAGCCGACCCGGGCCCGGCCTCCGAAATCACTGTGGGAGGTGCGGATGCCGGTATCGATGATGTAAGCGTTCACCCCTGCGCCCGTGGCGGTATAGGTATAGGTCCCGTTCAGCGGGAGGTTGCGTTGGTCAATGCGGTCTAGGCCCCAGGTGGCCCCGCTTTGCGTGGTGCTGGCCTCCATCACCTGGTCCGCCTCGAGGTAGGCCACCCGGGGATCAGCCCGCAGGGCGCTCACCTGGGCATCGGAAAGCGAGGCGGCCAGGCCTTGCAGGGCGGCGGTGTAGACGTGCTGTACCCGAACGCCCGCCAAGCCCAAAGCTTGCAAGGCGGCGGTCTGGCTTTGCAGGCTGACCCCCGACTCGAGCGCCGCCTGGAGGGCTTGCAGACTGGGCAGGACGCCCGCCGAGTCCTTGTACACCACGATGTACTGCCCTGGGATCACCTTTTCGCCATCCACGCCCAAAAGCGGGGCTAGGTCGGTCGAAGACCGGGGAGCCCCGCACGCCACCAGGGTCGCCAGCAAGCCAATCCACCAGAACTTACGCTGCATACGCCCTCCTCGTTGATACCGTCGCGCTCGAGCAGGCCACGCCGGCCGACGTCCTGCCTCCGGGTTGTCGCGCAACGCCTGAAGTCTAACCCCCTGGGCCCAGCGGATGTCAACCTGGAGGTGTATGCATTAAGCACGGGCGCCACCCCTAGCGAACCTTGGCACCCGGCGGCAGGTCTGCCTCCGGGGTGACCACCACGATGCGGCCCTCGGCGTCCTGGCCCGCCAGGATCATCCCCTGCGACTCCACCCCACGCAAGGTGGCCGGTTTGAGGTTGGCGACCAGCACCAGCTTTTTCCCCACCAGGCGCTCGGGCGTGTAGAACTGGGCGATCCCCGAGACCACCTGCCGGGTGTGGTCGCCCACATCGAGGGTGAGCACCAGCAGTTTGTCGGCCCTGGGGTGCTTCTCGGCTTTGATCACCTCGGCCACCCGCAGCTCGACTTTGGCAAAGTCGTCCATGGTGATGGAGGCCGACGGCTCGTGCGGTTTGTTCTCTCCCGCTGCCGTTCTCCCCTCTTCTACCTGCCCCTCGCCCCTCGAACCTTGACCCTCGACGGCTTTGGCCTCGAGCTTGGGAAACAGAATCGGCGCCTCCTGGGGGATCTGGGTTCCCGCGGGCGAGAGCCCCCAGGCCTCGGTCTGGGCCACGGTGAAATCCCCCAATCCGAGCGCCGCGCGGAGTTCCTTGGCTTTGGTTGGCAGGGCCGCCTCGAGCAGCACACTGGCGATCCGCAGGCCCTCGACCACCGTGTAGAGCACGTCCTCGAGCTCCTTCTTGCGCGACTCATGGCGGGCCAGTTCCCAAGGCTTTTGATCATTGACGTACTTGTTGAGGCTTCGCACGTACTGCAGGACTTCCTCGAGCGCCAGATTGAAGCGCAGCTCGCGCACCAGCGGGCGCACCCGGGCAGCCAGGCCTACCCCCGCGCGGGCCATCTCAGAATCCGGGGAGGAGGGCTCAGGCAGCACCCCACCGCAGTATTTGAGCAGCATGGTGCGGACCCTCGAGAGCAGATTGCCCAGGTCGTTGGCCAGATCGGAGTTGAGCCGCGAGGCGATCACCGGCTCCCCAAAGGGGCTGTCGGCCGCCAGCGTGGTGTCGCGCAGCAGGGCGTAGTGGAGGGCATCCACCCCGTACTTTTCGAGCATCTCCGCCGGGTCAATGGCGTTGCCCAGGCTCTTACCCATCTTGCGACCATCCAAAGCCAGGATGTGCCCGTGAACCACCAGCTTCTCGTAAAGCGGGAGCCCCGCCGCTTTGAGCATGGTGGGCCAGAAGACCGCGTGGGGCTTCAAGATGTCCTTGCCGATGACGTGCCAGCAATGCCGCCAGTAGGGCTCAAAGATACCCTTGCTGACCAGGGCCGAGACGTAGTTGAGCAGGGCGTCGAACCACACGTAGGTCACGTGGTTCTCGTCCCAGGGGATGGGGATGCCCCAGGGTACCCGCTCCTTGGGCCTCGAGATGGAGAGATCGCCGATGGGTTCTCTGAGCATCTCGAGCACCTCGTTGCGGTAACCAGCAGGCTGGATGAGATCGGGGTTTTGCCCCAGGTGCTGGAGGAGCCAGGGGCGGTACTTCTCCATGCGGAAGAAGTAGTTGGCCTCCCGGCGCAGCACCGGCGGCTCGGAATCGCCGGGAAGCACCCCGTCTACAAGCTCCTTCTCGGTCACGAAGCGCTCGGAGCCCACCGAGTAAAGCCCCTCGTACTCGGCGTAGTAGATGTCGCCCGCCTCGTAGACCTGCTGGAGGATGTGCTGCACGTACCTCTTGTGCCGCTCCTGGGTGGTGCGGATGAAGTCGTCGTAGCTGATCTGCAAGCGGTCGTAGAGCGCCCGGAAGCTCCCCTCGGATAGCTCGTCCACAAACTCATGCGGGCTCTTCCCCGCCTTGGCCGCCGCGCGGGCGATCTTTTCCCCGTGCTCGTCGGTTCCGGTGAGGAAGTAGGTCTGGTAGCCGTCCAACCGGTGCCACCTGGCCAGGAAGTCCGCCAATATCTTCTCGTAGACGTGGCCGATGTGGGGCGCCGCGTTGGCGTAATCGATCGCGGTGGTGACATAGAAAACTTTGCTCACTTCGCTCTCCTCTTCAGCAAAAAGAACCGGGGCGCATCCCACACGCGCCCCGGCGGTTGCCGCAAGGCCTACGGCTACCGCCGGGGAACCCCCATCATTCGCAGGGCCAAGACCGCCTTCATGGGGATTATGGTAGCCGCTCGAGGCGCCTCTTCGCAAGCCCGAAGGCTATCCCCCGCCCTAGGGCAAAAGGAGGGTCACTCCATCGGGGCCCACCAAAATCGCCTCGGTGGCGATCCCCACAAACAGCCCGGTCTCCACCACGCCGGGGATGGATTTGAGACGGGCCTCGAGCCCTTTAGGATCGGAGATGGGACCAAAGCGGACATCGGCGATCAGGTTACCCCCGTCGCTGTAGAAAGGCTCCTCACCCTCCATCCGCAAGCTGGGCTCACCCAGCTCAGCCAATCTGGCCAGGGTCGCCCGGTGGCCGAAGGGCACCACCTCGACAGGAACCACCCCCCGCCCCAACCGTTCAACCCGCTTGGTGTGGTCGGCCACCACGATGAAGCGTCGGGCGTTTGACTCGACGATCTTCTCCCGCAACAACGCCCCACCCAACCCTTTGATGAGCGACAGATCCGAGGTCACCTCGTCAGCCCCGTCAATGGCCAGGTCTACCCCTTTAGGGCCTAACTCCACCAGCTCGATCCCTGCGTCGCGGGCCAGCAGGGCCGTCGCCTCAGAGGTCGGCACAGCCCGTATGTCCTTCAGTTCACCCCCCCGAACCCGGCGGCCCAGCTCCATCACCGCGTACTTGGCCGTCGAGCCGGTCCCCAGCCCCACAACCATCCCCGATTGAACGTGTTTGACCGCCTCGAGGGCGGCTTGGTGTTTGTAGGTCTCGAGGTCGTTCATAGGCCTTTCA
Organism: Meiothermus sp.; assembly: GCA_040290145.1. Taxonomy (GTDB): domain Bacteria; phylum Deinococcota; class Deinococci; order Deinococcales; family Thermaceae; genus Allomeiothermus. Next base: position 11,949 of record PSML01000015.1, read on the forward strand.
CGCCCCTTAGGCCTTCTGCAACTCGCCCAGCGCTTCGGCCACCTCGAGCGCGTGTTCGTCCGGCTTGACCTTCTCCCAGACCCTGGCGATCTGGCCCTGGGGGTCAATCAGGAAGGTCTGTCGCAAAACGCCTTCGTACTCGCTGCCGTAGAGGTTCTTCTTGCCCCAGGCCCCATAAGCCCGAATCGTCTGGGTGCTGGGGTCGGAGAGGAGCGGGAAGTTGAGGCCATACTTGGAGTGAAACTTTCCGTGGCTTTCCAGGTCATCGGCGGAGACCCCCAGCACCACCGCCCCCATCTCCTCGAGCCGCCCCTTCTCGTCGCGGAAGTTGCAGGCCTCCTTGGTGCAGCCGGGGGTGTCGTCTTTGGGATAGAAGTAAAGCACCACCCATTTGCCTCGGTAGTCCTCGAGCCGGTGGACCTTTCCTTCCTGGTCGGGAAGGGCGAACGTCGGGGCTTTTTCGCCAGCGTGTACCATAGCGGCTCCAGCTTACCCTGCCGCCACCCCGAAGTTGTAGGGCCTAGCCCAGCTTGTACCCGAACTTTCGCAGGAGGTCTTTGCGCCAGGCCATGTCCTCCTCCCCCTCCACGCCCAGCGGCTTGTGCCCGTCGAGCACCCCCAAGATCCCCCGCTGGTCGTCCTGCTCGGCTACGATCACCGCGAGGGGGTTGGCGGTGGCGGCGAAGATCCGCACCACCTCGGGGCAAGCCTTGATCGCATGGAGCACGTTGATGGGGAAAAACCCCTCGCCCAGCACGATGATGAAGCTGTGCCCAGCTCCAATGTTCAGGGCATTCTTGACCGCCAGCTCCACAAGCTCGGGGGCCGTACCGGTCTTGCGGACCAGCCGCTTCCCCGAGGCCTCGCAGAAAGCCAGCCCGAACTTGATCCCCGCAACCGCCGTGACCATGGCCTCGTGCAGGTCTTCGACGGTCTTGATGAAGTGCGACTGGCCCAGGATAACGTTGAGGTGATCGGGTTTCTCGATTTTTACAGTCTGCAGTTCCATATCTACTAGCTTAAGGCCGCTTGAACTTAACCAGGTCCACCGCGCTGCCGTCGGCCCCCACGAAGCGCACCACCCCCACCCCCGGCACGAAGTAGCTCTCCACTACGCTGCTGCCCCCGGACTGGGTGACAAAGGAGGTGCGGATGACGTAGGCGTTGAACTTCCCGGCCGGAACCTGAACGCCCTCGAGCCGGATCACCTTGGCCACAAAGGCCACCGTCTTGCCCTGGATGCTGCTGCGCATCCCCCACTCCTGCCCGATGATGAGCGGCCCGGAGGGGTAAAGCTGGAGCGGGGGTTCATACTTCTGGGTGGTCCCACCGATGTACACGCCCTCGAGGTATACCCCGCTCGCGTCGTAGCGCAACAGGTCGGCGTAGCGCGAGCGCCCGCCAAAGCGGTGCTCGAGCACCAGGAGGCCGCCACTCTCGCGGGCAAAGGTCTGCTCCTCGCCCGAGGAGTAGACCCAGCTAAACCCAACCCCGCTGGGGAAGTAATGGTTGGACTGGGCCAGCACCAGGCCCAGGATCAGGGCCAGCATGATCGTGATGGGGCGCATCCCCTGGATTTTACCGAGGGTTTTTGGCCTGGCTGGGTTATTCGTCCTGGCCCAGCTCGTGACCGCGAAGGGTGGCGGCCTGGACGGCTTCGATGAGGGCCGCGCGGATGCCGCGGGCCTCGAGCGCCGCCACCCCGTGGATGGTGGTCCCGCCGGGGCTACTCACCTCGTCCTTGACCACCGCCGGGTGCTTGTGCCGCAGCAGCTCCCCAGTGGCGATCAGCACGTCGGCGGCCAGCTTGAGGGCCTGGGCACGGGGGAGCCCCATCTTGACCCCGCCATCGGCGAGCGCTTCGGCCACCATCGCCACATAGGCCGGAGCCGAAGCGGACATCCCGGTAAAAGCGTCAAACAGCCGCTCGGGCAGGTCGTAGACGTCGCCCACGGTGGCGAAAAGCTGCCGGGCGAACTCCAGGTCCCCGGCCTCCTCCGCCTCGCGGGGGCCGACCACTGCGGTCGAACTCCTTCCGATGGTCGCGGCCAGGTTGGGCATGGCCCGCACCACCCGCCGGGTTCCCAGCCGCTCGGTCAGGACGCGGGTCGAGACCCCGGCCATGATCGAGATGTAGCCGGTGTTGGGATGGGTGACCTGGGGGGCCACGGTGGGCAGGTCTTTGGGCTGCACGCTGATCAAGACCCGCTCGGCCATCCGCAGCTCGGGGTGATCCAGCGCCCTCACGCCATATTGCTGAGCCACCGCCTGGGCGTACTCCTTCACGTCCACCACGCCCAGTTCTTGCGGGGCCAAAAACTCCGCCTTGAGGATGCCCTCGAGGATGCTCCGGCCCATCTTGCCCACGCCCACGATCGCTAAGCGCATATGTCCTTCGAGTTTACATGCTAAAAACCCTCGAGCCCACTCCCCAATCGGCATTAAAAATGTGGGGACCACTCCAAGGAAAGGAGGTTCCCACAGGTGCGGCTTATACCGGATTCAAAAAGATAGTCATCCAAGCTAAAGATCTCTAGCAGCCATCTTTTTGAATCCTAGAGCACACCCCTCCCTGACGGTCGGCGAAGGGAGCGTCTCCTTGGGTGAACAGCCGCAGGTCTGTCCCGAGGGGATCGTCCCCCCGGATAACTTCGGCCGGCGTCACCGTTCGGTGAAGAACCAACCGAACCGGGTATTACAACCGTCGGCCAAGAGGCGTGGAGAGATAGCCCAAAAGCTGGCGGAGGCCAGGGCCGGTTACAGGGGTTCAGGCTTTGGGCTGCGGATAACCGTCCCGCTCGAGCACCGCCTGGGCGATCCGGCGGCGCACCTCCACCAAGTCCACCGGATCGTGCTTGGTCAGGCGGCGCACGGCGGAGGTCATCACCCGTAGCTCGTCCCCATCGGCCAAGCGGGGCAGCACCGAGAGGGCTCCGGATTGGGCGCGGTCGATGGCCTGGTACTGGTAGAGCCCGGCCATGTCGGCCCAGACCCCGCCTCCCAGGCGGCGCGAGCGCAAAAGGGCCGACTCGGCGGCATAGATGTCGATGAGGATGTCGGCGGCTACCGCCAACACCTCCTGTTCTTTCTCGACCTCGGTGGCCCACTTCATGGCGGCCAGCCCGGCCAGCATCAGCACCAGCTTCTTGAGGTTCTCCAGGCTCGCCAGCTCCCGGTCCTCGGGCTGGTCGAAGGAGGGCTCGAGCAGCTCTTTTTGCAGCCTCATGGCCGCGTCCACCAAGGGCAACTCGCCTTTCATGGCCCGGCGTAGGAGCATCCCCGGGATCAGCAGACGGTTGATCTCGTTGGTACCCTCGAAGATGCGGTTGATCCGGCTGTCGCGGTAAGCCCGCTCGATGGCGTACTCGCCACTGTAACCGTAGCCGCCGTGGATCTGTACGCCTTCGTCCACCGCGTAATCGAGGATCTCCGAGCCCAAGACTTTGATGATGCTGGCCTCGATGGCGTATTCCTCAATGCCCGCCAGCACCGCCTCGGCCCCGGTTTTGCCCGAGAGGGCCTCATCAATCAGGCCCATCGTGCGGTAGACAGCGCTCTCCCCGACGAAGATCCGCGAGGCCATCTCGGCCAGCTTCTGCTGAATCAGGCCGAAATGGGCGATGGGCTGGCCGAAGGCCACGCGCTCTTTGGCATATCTGGCGGAAAGCTCGAGCGCCTCCTTGGCTCCCCCGATGGCCCCCGCCCCCAGCTTGTAGCGGCCCACGTTGAGCACGTTGAAGGCGATCTTGTGGCCCTTGCCCAGCTCGCCCAGCACGTTCTCGACGGGAACCTTGACGTCTTCGAAGAAGACCTGGCGGGTGCTCGAGGCCTTGATGCCCATCTTCTTCTCCTCGTTCCCAAAGCGCAGCCCCGGCGTGTCCCGCTCGACCAAGAAAGCGGTGAGCCCCTCTTTGGTCTTGGCGAAAACGGTAAAGAGGTGGGCGAAGCCGGCGTTAGAGATCCACATCTTGGTGCCGTTGAGGATGTAGTGCTGGCCGTCCTCGCTGAGTTCAGCACGGGTCTTAGCCCCCATCGCGTCGGAGCCGGACTGTGGCTCGGTGAGGCAGTAGGCGGCGATCAGCTCGCCCGAGACCAGCTTGGCCAGGTACTTGTCCTTTTGCTCCTTGGTGCCCCAGTAGACCAGCGGCAAAAGGCCGATGCTGGTCTGCACCCCGTAGGTAACGCTAAAACCGCCGGTCGGCGAAAGCCCCTCGGCGATCACCGTCGAGACCGTCTTGGGCAGATCGAGGCCGCCGTACTCCTCGGAGACCTCCACCCCCAAAAGGCCCAACTCGCCCGCCCTCTTAAGCAGGGTGACGTTGTGCTCGAGCTCGCCGTGCTCCATCGCCTGGGCCACCGGGCGGTACTCCTTCTCCACGAACTGCCGCACGGTGTCCTGGATCATGCGGGTGGTGTCGTCGAAGTCTTCGGGGGTGAAGATGCTCTCAGGTTTTTCCAACAGCCAGCCGCCGCCCTTTTTCGCCAACTTCTTATCTGCAACCATGCCTCACCTCTAGGGGTCTAGGTATAATCTTGTACTCAGTCAAATTTTACCCGCAACTCCCCCCTGGGTCAAATGGGGGGTCGGTAGCGGCCCAATGCGCGGCTAGGCGGTCTTCGGGTACACCTCGAGCACCCCCGCCGCTCCCATCCCCCCGCCGATGCACATCGTCACCAGGCCCAGCCCACCGCCGCGCCGGCCCAGCTCGTGGACGAGTTGGGTGGTGAGCTTGGCCCCGGTCGCACCCAGCGGGTGGCCCAGCGCGATGGCCCCGCCGTTGACGTTGACGATCTCGGGGTTGAAATCCAGCTCCCGCATCACCGCCAGCACCTGCGCGGCGAAAGCCTCGTTGAACTCGATGAGGCGGATGTCCTCGAGCCTGACCCCAGCCTTGGCCAGCGCCTTGGGCACGGCCTTGATCGGCCCCACCCCCATGATGTCGGGGTCCACGCCCCCGGTGGCGAAGCTCACGAAGCGGGCCAGGGGTTTGAGACCGAGCTCGTCGGCCTTTTCCCGGCTCATCAAGAGCACCGCGGCGGCCCCGTCGGAGTAGGGCGAGGCGTTTCCGGCGGTCACGGTGCCGCCCTCCTTGAAGGCCGGCTTGAGCTTGGCCAGGCGCTCGAGGCTGGTATCGGCCCGGGGGATCTCATCCTTGGCGAAGAGGGTCTGCTCCACCTGCTTCTTAGCCCCCTTCCAGCTCACCCGCTTGACCACCACCGGCTCGATCTCGCCCTCGAACTTGCCCTCGGCTTGGGCCTTGAGGGCCTTCTGGTGCGAAGCGTAAGCCCAGGCGTCCTGGTCCTCGCGGCTCACCCCCCAGCGCTGGGCCACCCGCTCGGCGGTGAAGCCCATGCCGATGTAGGCCTCGGCCATCTCGGGGTGGAGCTGGGTGTGGAAGCCCGACATCGGCACCTGGCTCATCATCTCCACGCCCCCCGCCAGCACCACGTCGTTCATGCCGGAGAGGATGGCCTGGGCCCCATAGGCGATGCTCTGGAGCCCGGAGGAGCAGAAGCGGTTGATGGTCGCCCCCGTCACCTCCACCGGAAACCCCGCCCGCAAAAGCGAGAGCCGGGCCACGTTCAAGCCCTGACTACCCTCTGGCATGGCGCAGCCCCACTGCACGTCCTCGACCACCTCGGGGCTCACCCCGGCTTGGCGCAGGGCGGCCTTCATCACGGTAGCGGAGAGGTCGATGGGATGAACGCTGGCCAGCGCCCCATCGCTTTTCCCACGCCCGACGGCACTGCGAACTGCACTCACGATTACGGCTTCTCTCATCTCGACTCCTCCCTGCTCGGTTCAAGCTTTAGCGATCCGCGCCCCATACTCTGGAAAGCACCAAACATCCGGTTGAGCTCAGCCCGCGGGCCAGCGCTGGCTCGAGGTTCAATCCCCACCCCATCTGCCCGCTGCGAATCTCGGCGGTACCGCGTCGCGCCGGGCCAGCCATCGGTGGGCGGGGCACAGGTCGCCTACCCCCTCGGTGAAGCGGTCGCCGCGTGCCACGAAGTGCCGCATACGATCAGCTCAGTTGCGCAGCGGCTTGCCGGTCTTGAGGGTGTGCGCGATGCGCTCCTGGGTCTTCTGGGTGCCCAAGAGCTTGAGGAAGGCCTCGCGCTCGAGGTCTAAGATGTCCTGCTCGCTCACCTCGCGGGCTGGGCCATCCCCGCCGCACAGCACGTAGGCCAGCTCCTCGCCAATACGGACGTCGTGCTCGGAAGCCTGTCCGGCCTCGCGGAACTGCCACAGCGCGTAGCGCAGGTTCCCCAGGCCCTCAGCACCCAGGGCACGAATCTTCATGGGGGGCGGGGGCACGTAGCCTTCGGCCAAGGCCAGGACCTGGGTTTTAGCGTCGGAGATGAGGGTGTCGCGGTTCATGCTGATGGGGTCGCCGTGGCGCAAAAAGCCCATATTGCGGGCCTCGAGCGCGCTGGTGGAGGTCTGAGCCAGGGCGATCAGCTGGAAAGCCCGCCTAACTCCCTCGAAGAGGTCGATCTCGGGGCCATAGGCGGATAGCTCCTGGGTGAAGCGGAAGAGCATCTCCTTGGTGCCCCCGCCCGCCGGGATCAGGCCCACCCCCACCTCGACCAGGCCCATATACAGCTCGGCGTGGGCCTGGATGCGGTCGGAGTGCAGGCTGAACTCGGCCCCGCCGCCCAGCGTGAGGCCAAAGGGGGCCGAGACCACCGGAAAAGGCGAGCGGCGCAGGCGCATGGCGGTCTGCTGGAAAGTGTGAACCCCCCGGGCCATCTCGTCCCAATCGCCTTCCTGAGCGCCCATCAGGACCAGGGCCAGGTTGGCCCCCGCCGAGTAGGTGCGGGGATCGTCGTGGCTGAGCACCAGGCCACGGTAGCCGCTCCCCTCTACCCAGTCCAGGGCCCTGTGCAGATCGCGCAACACCCCTTCGCCGAGGGTTCCCATCTTGGCCCGGTTCTCGAATAGGGCCACCCCATCCCCTAAGTCGAGGAGGGCGGTTTCCTTGCCTTCCAGCAGGATCTTCCCCGCCTTGCGCAGCCCACTCGCGGTGATGTGGGCGGGATTCTGGGGGATGGGGTGGTACTGTCCGTCGAAGCCCAGGTAGGTGCCGCCCTTGTAGAAGCTGCCCTGGGCTCGCTTGAGGAGTTCGGGCTGCGGGAGGCCCAGCTCGGCGAAGCCCTGACGGAGGTAATCGAGCCCCACCGCGTCCATATTCTTGAAGGGGCCTTGTTCCCAGGCGAAGCCCCACTCCATGGCCTGATCCACGGATACCAGGTCATAGGCGATCTCGGGGGCCTTCTCGAGCGCGTAGTGCGCGGTGGTGAAGAACAGCTTGCGGGCGAAAGCGCCGTACTTACCAGGAAGCTCGCCCACTTTTTTCAGCCGTTCGGAAAGCGGCAGGTCTCGGATAGCGGCAATCTCCGGCAGGCGCAGCTTCTCCTGCGGCCTGTACTCGCCGGTGCGGTAGTCGTAGGTGAGGATATCTTTGCCGGCCTTCTTGTAAAATCCCGCCCCGGTCTTTTCACCCAAATTACCCCGCTCGATCAGCCCCTCCACCCAGTCGGGCATGCGGAAATCCTCGCCGGTGGTGTGAGAGAGCTCGGTGGAGACCAGCTTGAGCACATCCAGCCCGGAGATGTCCCCGGTGCGAAAGGTGGCCGACTTGGGACGGCCTACCAGCGGCCCGGTGAGCGCGTCCACCTCGTCGATGGTGAGGCCCTCCTCCATCATCAGCCGCATGGCCTGGCTCATGCCGTAGACGCCCAGCCGGTTGGCGATGAAACCGGGGGCATCTTTGCAGATGACGGTGCCCTTGCCCAGGATGCGCTCACCAAAGCGGCGCATGGCCTCGAGCACCTGGGGGAGGGTGTCGGGGGTGGGGATCAGCTCCAAGAGGTGCAAGTAGCGCACCGGGGCGAAGAAGTGGGTGCCCAAAAAGCGTTTACGGAAGCCCTGGCTGCGGCCCTCGAGGAGGGTTTGCATGGGGATGCCTGAGGTGTTGGAGGAGATGATCGCTTTGGGAGCGACCGCCTCGAGCCGGGCAAAAAGCTCCTGCTTGGGCTCGGGGCGTTCGACGATGACCTCGACAATCCAGTCGCAGTCCTCCAGCTTGGCCAGTTCCTCGGTGGTGCCGAGTTCGATCAGGCTGGCCCGGCCCTTATCCATGAAGGCGGCAGGCTTGCTCTTGAGTTGCCGCTCGAGGCCTTTCTTGGCGAACTCGAGCCGATCCTCCCGGCCGGGGATGTCCAACAGCACCACCGGTACCCCCGCCGAGGCCGCCAGGGCCGCGATGGCCCCGCCCATGGTTCCTGCACCGACAACGCCCACTTTTTTGATCCGCATTGGCCCTCCGTTTTGCCCCTATAGGGGCGCAGTTGGTCTCTTGGTGGTCCTTCTTTTTATACCGAGTCAAAGTTTATAACACAGCGGAGCCGAAGTCTAGCCTCTCCTCCCCGTCCACGAACACCTGGGCGATATCGGCCTCGCTGGCCATGGTGAACAAAGCCCCCAGCATCTGCTCGGGGGTCTCGGCGTGGCGCAAAACCGCCTCCAGGCTGCTCCCTTTGGGTGGCTTGACATACACCAGATCAGCGGCCTTCCCCACCCCGAAATCCCCGATCTCGTCCTGCAAATTCAGGGCTTCGGCCCCGGCCCGGGTGGCCAGGTAGAGCAGTTGTGGGGCGGTCAGGAGATAGCCCTCGGGCAGCAGGCGCTGGACCAGGTAAGCCATCAGGCCCTCCTTGAGGAGGCCGAAGCCCGTACCTCCCGCTACGTCGGTGCCCAGGCCAAACTTGACCCCGGCCTGGAGGTGGCGCTTCAGCGGGAAGATCCCGCTCCCGATGAAAGCGTTCGAGCTGGGGCAGTGGGCCACTGCCGCTCGGTGAGCGGCCAGGCGCTCAAGCTCCAGGTCCTGGGGGTAGACGTTGTGAGCGAACACCGCACGTTCGCTCACCAACCCGAACCGGTCATAGGTTTCAAGGTACGAAGCAGCCCAGGGGAATAGCTCCTTGACGGCGGCGATCTCCTCGGGCATCTCGTTGAGGTGGCTGGTGAAAAGAGCCCCCGAGACCTCCGCTTGCACCTGCTGGCAGACCTCCAGAATGGCCTCTGAGCAGGAGAGCGAGAAGCGCGGGGTCACCGCGTAGCGCAGCTTGCCTTTACCGTGCCACTCCCGGGCCAGCTCGAGGCTCTCCCGGTAGGCCCGCAGGGGGGTGGTGTGAAGCTCGGGGCGCAAGTTCCGGTCCGAGAGCACCAGACCGGTCAGGATGCGAAGCCGGGAGGCCGCGGCCTCCTGGAAAAACACCTCCATCGCGGCGGCGAAGTGCGAGCCGAACACCAAAGCGGTGGTGGTGCCGTTTTTGAGCAGGCCGCGCAGGAAGTCTTGGGCCAGGGCTCGAGCGTAAACCGCATCGGCCAGCTTGGCTTCCTCGGGAAGCGTATTGGACTCGAGCCAGTCCAAAAGCCGGTGCCCCAGCGCCCCGATGATCCGCACCTGGGGGTAGTGTACGTGAAGATCCACAAATCCCGGCAGGATCACCCCTTCCCGCAGGTCGGAAACCTCGGCCTGGGGGTACTGGCTTTGAAGTTCGGCAAAGGCCCCCACCGCCACAATCCGCCCCTCGCGGATCGCCAGAGCGCCATCGGAAAAAGCCTCGAAGCCGGTCGAGGGGGTATGGGCCAGCACGCCACGAAGCATCCGGGTCATGGTCCTGATCATAAAAGAAGGTCGAACGTCCAGCGATGAGCCTTGGCGTACCGCGCACAACCTTTCTCGAGCCCAGCCTGCGGGAAAACCGCCATCGGTATCCCCCGGTAGCCACAGGAGTAGCCCTCACGCCCCCCAAGGACGAACCTGGCTATACGCCAAAGGTAGCCCCCCTCCGTATACGGAGGGGGGGCGATGCCTCGCTCTAGGGTGAGAGCTTTTTAGCGTTTTACGTTCGACGCAGGGCAGCCTATTTCGGCTCGTCCGCTACCTGACCCACTACGCCGGGCGCCATCCACTGCATGCTGTTGAGTTCAGCTACGCTCATCTTCTTGCCCGCCGGAACCCGCAGCACCCCGTTGCGGTCTTTGATGGGCCCGGTAAAGGGGTCGAACCTGGGGTTGGGGCTGGACATATCCTTGAGGAGTTCCATCACCCGGTCGTAGACGCTTACCTTCTTGCCGTTCACGGTCATGGTGGCCTTTTTGAGGGCGTCCGCGTACTTGGGGTTGATGGGCATACCCACCTGGGCCCCCAGCTCGACCGCTCCTTCGCGCAGCAACCACCAGTAGTCCACGTTCTGCAGGTTCTTGTTGGTGTAGGTGCCGTCCTTGACCTTCTTGAGGAAGTCGATGTAGATCTTTTCCCAGTGCACCAGTTGCCCCGAGACCACGTAGTCGGGGGCAAACTTGTACATCGAGTTGTAGTGGCTGAAGCTAGGGACCTTCTTCTTGGCCGCGGTCTGAACCACCGTGGCGGTGTCCTCGGTGAAGGCCAGGATGTCGTTACCCTCGGCGATCAGGGCCTCGGCAGCTTCACGCGCCTTGGTAGGGTCAAACCAGGCGTTGATCCATTTAACATTGACCGTAGCCTTGGGGTTGGCGGCCCGCACGCCCAGGGCAAAAGCGGAGATATGGCGCTTGAGCTCGGGGATGGGGAAAGCCCCCACATAGCCCACCTTACCGCCCTTGGTAAGGGCCCCGGCCATCAAGCCATTGAGGTAGTAGACCTGGTAGAAGTCGGCCATGTAGGTGGCCATGTTGGGCGCCCGCTTGAAGCCCGAGGCATGAGCGAAGATCACCTCAGGATACTTCTTGGCGGCCTCGAGGGTGGCGTCCATAAAATCGAAGGAGGTGGTGAAGATTACGTTACAGCCTTCGCTGACCAACCGGTCAATCACCGCCCCTGTATCGGAGGGCTTAACCGATTCCACGTACTTGGTCTCGAGGCCGGGGATGGCCCGCTCGGCAGCCAGTCGGGCTTCGTTATGGGCGAAGGTCCAGCCGATATCCCCGATGGGACCTATATAGATGAAACAGGCTTTGAGCTTTTTTTCCTGGGCCAGGCCAAAACCGAGCACCAGGGCCAATAGAACCACCAGCCAACGCATCTTCATGCTTCCCTCCCCTAAAGGCTTGCCACTAACGTTCCCCGCGTTGATAAGGTTTTCCCAAGGACTCCGGCGCATTGCCCTGCTGCCCGCGCAGCCCGGACAGAGCCAGCACCAGTATAACCAAGAGGTACGGCAAGCTCGCAAACACCTCGGTGGGGATGCCGCTTTGCCCTTGCAAGCGGAACTGCAGGTAGTAGAGCAGCCCGAAGAAGATCGAGCCGAAGATGGCCCTAAGGGGGCTCCAGCCCACGAAGATGACCAGCGCCACCGCGATCCAACCCAGCCCTGCGGTCATGCCATCGGTCCAGGAGGGGCGATACACCAACGAGAGGAAAGCCCCGGCCAATCCCGCCATAGCCCCACCGATCCCCACCGCAAGGTAGCGTACCCCAAGCACGTTGATCCCCAGCGCGTCGGCGGCGGCGGGGTTCTCCCCCACCGAGCGCAGTATCAAGCCCCAACGGGTGACGCGGAAGGCCAAGGCCAGCCCCAACGCCAACCCGATGGCCAAGATCGTAAAGGGCAGCTCGGGGGGCTGGTTGAAAAGCGGAAGCCCTTCAAAGCGCTTGCCCAACAGTCCGGCCACCCCCACCCCCAGCATGGTGAGGGCCAGCCCTGAGACGAACTGGTTGGCCTGCAAGGTGATGGTCACAAAGGCATGGAGCAGCGAGGCCAGGGTTCCGGCCCCCATCGCGGCCAGTACGGCCAGGAACAGGTTGCCGTCCCCGGTTCCGCTCCCATAAGCGACGGCGAACCCGGCCAAAGCTCCCACGGCCATCATGCCTTCGACCCCCAGATTCACCACCCCGGCGCGTTCGTTCACGATGGCCCCCAGGCTCGCCAGGAGGAGCGGCGTGCCAAAGGATAGGGCTCGAGCGAAGGCGTTTAGGATCTCATCCATGCGTGTCTGTCTTACGTCGTACGTCTTACGTCGTACGTTGTACGTCGCCAGCCCCTCACCTTCCCCACCTCACCCGGTTCCGCACGAACACCTCCGAAGCGATCAAGCACATCAGCATCACCCCGCTAAAGACGTCCACCACCCGAAGGGGCATGTTCAGGCTCACCTTGAGCAGATCACCCCCAGCCAGGATGGTGCCCATCAAAGGAGCGGTGAGGAGCACCAGAGCAGGATTACCCCGGGCCAGCCAGGCCACGATCACCGCGGTAAAGCCATACCCCGACGAAAGCTGGAGTGGTTCGATGAGGCGGTGGTGGATCCCCGCCACCTCGCCCACCCCCGCCAGCCCCGCTGCCCCTCCGGTGAGGAGAGCAACCAGCAGCACCACCCGAGCAGTCGAGATCCCCGCGTAACGGGCCGCACCGGGGTTTTCCCCCACCACCCGCATGGCGTATCCGAACGTGGTGCGGGCCAGCAGGAACTGCAGGGCCAAAGCCAGCAGGATGCCCAGGAGCAGGGTGGGCCAGTGGACATCGGTCCCGGGGATCACCGGGATCCGGGCCGGGGCAGCAAACTGATCGGAGTAGATGTATCCGCGGGCGTCCTTGCCCTTCCAGGGGCCGTTGATGAGGTAGATGACCATGTACTGGGCCACATAGTTGAGCATCAAGGTGGTGAGGATCTCGTTGACCCCCAAGCGGCTCTTGAGCCCTGCCGCGATCAGACACCAAAAGGCCCCACCCAGCGCCCCGGCGACAAACATCACCGGCAGCGTGAGGGCCGCCGGAAGCGGCACGAACAGGGCCACCCCCGCCGCAAAAACCGCCCCCAAGAGCACCTGCCCCTCAGCCCCGATGTTGAAGAACTGGGTACGGAAGGCCAGGGTCAGGCCCACCCCGATCAGGAGCAGGGGAATGGTGCGGCGAAACACCTCTTGCAGGCCCTTGGGGTCGAAGAGGGTGCCCTCGAGCATGGCCCGGTAGGCCCCCAGGGGGCTCACCCCGTAAGCCGAGAAGACCGTCCCGGCGATGACAAACGCCACCAAGATGGCGCCCAGCGTTACCCACAGGGCTCGGTAGCGAGGAGGGTTGGGCTCGGGGACCAGGCGGATCACGCCACGGCCTCCACGGACTGAAAATCGAGGGGTGTAAGCATAGCGTCTAGTGTTGGGCGTCTTGCTTCGGGCGCCCGGGGTCTCCCCCCATCATCAGCAGGCCGATCTCCTCGCGGCTGGTCTGCGAGACCCTAAAGGGGCCTTTGAGCTCGCCGTGATGGAGCACCGCGATCCGGTCCGAGAGCGAGAGCAGTTCCTCCAGGTCTTCGGAAACCAACAGCACCCCCGCCCCTTCGTAGGTCTTGCCGAGCAGCACCTTATGCACCTGCTCGGTCGCCCCGATGTCCAGGCCGTAGGTGGGGTGGACCGCCAGGATCAGCTTAGCCCGGTGGGAAAGCTCGCGGGCCAGGATCACCTTCTGGATGTTCCCGCCGGAAAGGAGCCTGGCGGGGGTGTGGACGCTGGGGGTGGCCACGGCATATTCTTGCACCTTGGCCCAGGCCTCGCGCTCGCAAGCGGCCAAATCCCGCAGGAAACCCTTAGCCAGCGGAGGTTTATGGAACTCCCGCAGGGCCAGGTTCTCGGCTACGGTCATGGTGGGCACCGTACCCATGCGGATGCGGTCTTCGGGGATATGGGCCACCCCGCTCTCGAAGAGGGAGGCCGGGTTGGCGGCGATGGGTTTGCCCTCGAGCACCACCCTACCCCCCTCGGCCCGGCGCAACCCCGCCAGCACCTCCACCAGTTCGCTCTGGCCGTTCCCGGCCACCCCAGCAATCCCCAAGACCTCACCCGCGCGAAGCTGAAAGCTCACCCCGCGGAGCGCCGAAAGACCCCGGCTCGACCTCGCCCGGAGGTTCTCAACCTCGAGCAGCACCTCGCCCAGCCGGGGCTCGCTCCGCTTGCGCTCGAAGCTCACGCTGCGGCCCACCATCATCTCGGCCAGCGTGGGCTTGCTGGCCTCGGCGGTGGGGAGACTCCCCACCACCTTGCCCTGGCGCAGCACGGTGCAGCGGTTGGAGATGGCCAGCACCTCCTCGAGCTTGTGGGAGATGAAGATGAGCGACTTCCCCGCTGAGCGCAGCTCGCGCATGACCCGGAAGAGGGATTGGGCCTCTTGGGGGGTGAGCACGCTGGTCGGCTCATCCAGGACCAGCACCTTGACCCCGCGAAGAAGCGCGCGCACGATCTCCACGCGCTGCTTCTCGCCGGGGGAGAGCCCGTAGACGGGGGCTTTGGGATCTACCTCGAGCCCGTAGGTGTGGGCCAGCCGCTCGATGAGCGGGGCGATGCGCTGGGCGGGAAAGAGCGACCCTCCAATGCCCAAGGCCAGGTTTTCCGCCACGGTGTGGCGGTTCACCAAGAGGGGGTGCTGGGGGACCAGACCGATCCCCAGCCGCAGAGCGTGGACCGGCGAGGCGATGCGAACCGGCTGGCCCTCGAGCAGGATCTCTCCCTCGTCGGGGCGATACAGCCCGTAGAGGATGCTGATGAGGGTGCTCTTCCCGGCCCCGTTCTCACCCAAGAGGGCCAGCACCTCGCCGGGGTAGACCTCGAGGCTCACCCGGTCGTTGGCCACCACGCCGGGGAAGCGCTTGGTGATGTGGCGAAGCTCGAGGAGGGGTTGGCTCATCGCAATGCGCACATCATAGCCCCCGCGGCGGGGTTTTGGGCAGGGGTGGATCGCTCCAATGGGCCTCCAGGCCCAGCCGGGATAGGAGTTGGGCAGCGGTGGCGATAGCGATGGCCTGGGGGGACTTGCCAAGAACCCCTGGGAGCCCGATGGGGCTCGTCACCCGGGCCAGATCCCCCTCGGAAAAGCCTTGCTCGGTGAGTTTTTGCCGAAACCGCGCCCACTTCACCCGGCTCCCGATCAGCCCGATATACCCCAGATCGCCGCGGCGCAGGGCCATCTCGAGGACGTACAGATCCTCGGCGTGGTCGTGGGTCATGATGACCAGGTGAGTTCCGGCGGGCAGGTCGCTCACGGTGCTGTCGAGGATGGGGGCCTGATGGACTTTGACCTCGGCCTCACCCAGCCACACCGGGTGCAAGCGCTCGGGGGTCAGCAACTCCTCGCGGGAATCCACCAGGTGCAGCTCAATCGGCAGCAACGAGAGGATCCGGGCCAGGGCTAACCCCACGTGCCCCACGCCAAAGATGGCCACCGCCGGGCGGGCCGGGTAGACCGGCTCGAGCAAGACCTGCACCTCCCCCCCACAGCACTGCACCCCGAATTCCCCCGGGTCTTTCTCGGTGAGCCGCGTCGTCAGGACCGTAGGGGGCAGCCCCACCTCGGCCGGGCCCGCCAGCATCTCGCGGGCCTTAGTCACAGCGGTTTGCTCGAGGTTCCCCCCACCGATGGTCCCGTACACGGCCTCCGCCGTGACCAGCATCTTGGCCCCAGGTTCGCGCGGGGCGTGTCCCCGCACCGAGAGCACCGTGACCATCACCAGCGGCGTTTTGGCCTGGGTGAGGCGGGCCAGGTGTTCAAACCAGCGCATCCTTCAGTCACCCGAGACCAGGGCCCTCGAGCGAACCCTTTCAATGGCCCAGTACACCGCCTCCATCGTCGCCGGGGAGGCCAGTTCGACCACCCCGCCGGTTCCGAAGGCCGCGATGGCGTCTTTGAGCGCCTCCCGCACCGAGATGGCCAGCATCAAGGGGGGCTCCCCTACCGCCTTGGAGCCGAAAACTACGCCCGGTTCGGCGGCCCGCTGCAAAAACCGTACATTGAAGACCTCGGGCAGCTCGGCCAGGCTGGGGAGCTTATAGGTGCTGGCCCCCCTGGTCGCGAGGCGCCCCTCGGCGTCCCAGAGGAGCTCTTCCATGGTCAGCCAGCCCATCCCCTGAAAGAACCCCCCCTCCACCTGGCCCAGATCCACCACCGGCGAGAGTGAATCCCCCACGTCGTGCAGGAGGTCCACCCGGCGCAGGCGGTACTGGCCGGTGAAGCCGTCCACCTCCACCTCGCTCACCGCCGCGCCGTAGGCGAAGTAGTGGAAGGGGCGGCCTTGTCCTTTGGCGCGGTCGAAATGCAAGCCAGGGGTGCGGTAGAAGCCATCCGACCAGAGCTGGACGCGCTGCGAGTAGGCAGTCTTGACGATCTCGGCGAAGGGCAAAGCGTTCTCGGGAGCCCCCAGCGGGTAGACCCGGCCTCCCTCGAAGGCTAGGTCCTGGGCGTTCACCCCGAAGCGCTGGGCCGCGACCTCGGCCAGCCGGGCCCGGATGGTCTCGCAGGCGTTCCTCACCGCGGCCCCGTTGAGGTCAGCGCCGGTAGAGGCGGCGGTAGCGGAGGTGTTGGGTACTTTATCGGTGCGGGTGGGGGCGATGCGGACCCCCTCGAGCGGGACCCCCAGGCTCTGTGCGGCGATCTGCCGGATCTTGGTGTGCACCCCTTGTCCCATCTCGGTGCCGCCGTGGTTGACCAGCACACTCCCGTCCTGATAGACCAAGACCAAGGCCCCGGCCTGGTTGTACGGGATGGCGTTGAAGGAGATGCCGAACTTGACCGGGGTGAGGGCGATACCCCGCTTCTTGTGGGGGTGCGCGGCGTTGAACTCGGCGACTAAAGAGCGGCGGAGGGCATACTCGCTCGAGGTCTTCAGCTCGTACCAGATGCGCTCGAGGCGCTCGGCGTCCTTGACCGGCTGGAGGTAGGGGGTGGTGTCCCCCTCGCGGTAGAGGTTGCGCTCGCGTACCACCTCGGGGGCCAAGCCCAGCGTCCGGGCCACCCGATCCATGACCTCTTCGATCACCACCATCCCCTGCGGCCCGCCGAAGCCCCGAAAAGCGGTCTGGGAGGTCTTGTGGGTTTTGCAGACCCGCCCCACCACCTCCATGTGGGGGATGTGGTAGGCGTTGTCGCAGTGCAAGAGGGCCCGCAGCAGCACGGCCTCAGAGAGGTCCAGGCTCCAGCCGCCGTCGGAGTACAGCTCGAGCTTGAGCCCCCGGATCTTCCCCTCGTCGTCAAAGCCCACCGAGAACTTGCCCAAGAAGGGGTGGCGCTTGCCGGTGAGGGTCATGTCCTGGGTACGGTTGAGCCGCACCCGCACGGGCCGCCCGGTCTTCCAGGCGGCCAAGGCCGCCACCGCTGCCCAGGGGTTGGCCTGGGTCTCCTTGCCGCCAAAACCTCCACCCATCCGCAGACACTGCACCGTGACCCGATGGCGCGGGAGGCCCAGCACCTCGGCCACGATGGCCTGGGTCTCGGTGGGGTGCTGGGTGGAGCACTGGAGCATCACCTGGCCGTACTCGTCGAGGTAGGCCAAAGTCGCCTGGGTCTCGAGGTAGAAGTGCTCCTGAGGGCCGATCTCGAGCCTCCCCTTGAGCTTGTGCGGGGCCTCTAGAAGAGCTTGTTCGGGTTCACCCCGGCGCACCCTAAGCGGTTCGTTCAAAAAGCTCTGCTGGCTGATCGCTTCCTCCAGCGTGAGCACCGCCGGGAGCGGATGGTACACAACCTCGACCTGCTCAGCCCCCAGCCGGGCGGCCTCCTCGCTCTCGGCCACCACCCAGGCCACGGCCTGTCCGTGGTACATCACCTCGTCGGGGAAAAGGGGCTCGTCGTGCCGTACCGGGCCGACGTGGTTAGCCCCGGGCACGTCGGCCGCGGTGAGGACATGCAGGACGCCGGGAACCTCCAGCGCCGCTTCGGTCTGGAGGCTCAGGATCTTGGCGTGGGCGTGGGGGGCCTGCACCGGCCAGGCATGGAGCAGATTGGCAAACCGCCCCAGGAGGTCGTCGGTGTAGAGCGCCCTGCCGGTGACGTGCTCGCAGGCGCTTTCGTGGGAGACGGGTTTACCGACGATTTTCATACCGCCGCCTCCGCCGTCAGGGTGGAATCGTAGAAGAACTTCTCCAGCAGCTTGACCACCATCGCCGTGCGGTACTCGGCGCTGCCCCGATGGTCGCTGATCGGGCGGAACTCTGTGGCCAGCACCCTCGTGGCGGCCTGGACCGAGGCCAGGTTCCAGGGCTTGCCCACCAGGGCCAACTCGGTGAGCTGAGCCCGGATGGGGGTGGCGGCCACCCCGCCGTAGGCGATGCGGATGCGCGAGACCGTGCCGTTATCGGCCAGATCCAGCGCGAAGGCCCCCGCCACGGTGCTGATGTCGTCACGGTGGCGCTTGGCGACTTTGTAGAAGCGCCCGATCTCCGGGAAGGGGCGGGGGATCTGCACCGCGAGGATCACCTCGCCCGGCTGGAGGGCGGTCTTGCGGTAACCGGTGAAGAACTCGTCGATGGGAATGAGCCGCTGCCCCCTAGCCGAGGCCACCCGCACCAGGGCCCGCAGGGCTAAGAGCACCGGCGGGGAGTCCCCGATGGGCGAGGCCGTACCGAGGTTACCCCCTAGCGTAGCCCGGTTGCGCAGGAGGCGCGAGGCGAAGAGGGGCCAGAGCGCCTCCAGCAGGGGGAGCCTGCCCCGGAGCTCCTCCTCGATCCGGCCCAGCGGGACCGCCGCACCGATCTCCAGGTTGTCGGCATCCCACTCGATCCGCCCCATCTCGGGGATGGCTTCGACGCTGACCAGGGTATCCCAACGGGAAAACCGCAGGTTCGATTCGACCACCAAGTCCGTGCCTCCCGCGATCAACTTCGCCTGGGGGTGCACCTGGAGCACGTCGAAAAGCCCTTGCAGGGTGGTCGGGCGGTAGAAGCGGCGTCCACCCAGGGTGTACTCGAGCGGCCCCAGGGAGGGGGCCGGCCCTTCCAGTCGCTTACAGAAAGGGTCTTCCGGGTCGGGGTTTCCCAGGCTGAGCGCGGCATCCCTGATCGGGCGGTAGCCGGTGCAGCGGCAGAGGTTGCCGCCCAGGGCTTCCAGATCAAAACCCACCCGGCCCGGACGGTAATACTCAGCGAACAGGCTGACCACAAACCCAGGCGTGCAGTAGCCGCACTGGGACCCCCCCTGGGTCATGGCGGCCTGCACCGGGTGGAGGTTCTCTGGGCTGCCGACGTGCTCCACCGTCACCACTTCCTGAGCGTGCACCATGGGCATCAACACCAGACAGCTATTCACCGATTCGTAGCGGGTACGCCCCTGAGCGTCTTGGCGCACCAGGGCCACCGCACAAGCCCCGCACTCCCCTTCCGCGCAGCCCTCTTTGCTGCCGGTGAGCCCGTTCTGGCGCAGCCAGGAGAGCAGGTTGGTGTGGGGGTCTACCCCCTGCACCGTCACTTCCTTGCCGTTGAGGGTAAAGCGTATGGGTTGCATAGACCTCCCGCCGGGTCGTCGTTAGACGAGTATACGAGTTGGCGAAGTCTCTGCGCCAGCTGCGGCTACCCCGCCAGCCGCGCCAGGGCGTGGGCCAGCACCCGCACCCCCTGCTCGATGTGCTGGGGGGAGGCGTACTCGTCGGGGCGGTGGCTCCAGCCGTTTTTGCAGGGGATGAAGAGCATGGCGGTGGGGCAGATGCGGGCCATGAACAGGGAGTCGTGGTAGGCGCGGCTGACCATCTTCCGGTAGGGCAGGCCGAGTTCCCCGGCGCTGGCCTCGAGCACCCCCACCACCGCTTCCCCACACCGAGCGGGCGGGTCCGCGTTCAACCGCTCGATCTCGTAGCCGATCCCCCGGCGCTCGCAGATCTCCTTGACGGCCTCGGTCACGCGGCCTACTACCGCATCCCGGCGGGCTCCGTCGGTGTCGCGGATGTCGATGCCGAGTTCGACCCGGCTGGGGATGCTGTTGATGGCTCCGGGGTGGACGTTGAAGCGGCCGGTGGTGCCCACCGTATCGGGGTCGCCGGATGCCCGAGCCGCGCGGTCTACCTCGAGGGCGATCTCGGCCCCGGCCAGTAAAGCATCCCGGCGATCCGCCATGAGCACCGTCCCGGCGTGCCCGCCCTGGCCGCGGAGCCGAACCACCAGAGAAGCCGGCGCGGCAATCGCGGTGACGATGCCGAGCGGGAGGCCCTCGCGCTCCAAGAGCGGCCCCTGCTCGATGTGCAGCTCGACGAAGGCCGAGTAGTAGCCCTGGGGCAGGGGGACCTGCCCCAGCTCCCCCCCGAAGCCCGCCTGCCGCCGGGCCTCCTCCAGGCTGAGGCCCTCGGGGTCCCTCAGGGCCCGGGCCGCCTCGGGGCTCAGCGCCCCCGAGAGCACCCGGCTCCCCAGGCAGCCGATGCCGAAGCGGGTGGGCTCCTCGGAGGTGAAGATCAGCAGCTCGAGCGAGCGGCGGGGCCGGAAGCCGGAAGCTTTCAGGGCGCGGATGGCCTCGAGGCCCCCCAGCACCCCCACCACCCCGTCGTAGCGGCCCGCGTGGGGGATGGCGTCGGTGTGCGAGCCGGTGCCCACCGCGCCCGCCTGGGGGTCTTCCCCGGCCCAGCGGGCGAAGGTGTTGCCCAGCGGGTCCTCGCGCACCTCGAGCCCCGCCTCGCGGCACAGGCCCTTGAGGTACTCGCGGGCGGCGAGGTCGGTGGGGGTGTAGAGCACCCGGGTCACGGAGGGCGGGGGGCTGTCGGTGAAGGAAGCCAGGGTCTCGAGCTCCTGGCCCAGGCGGTCGGTGTCAACGCGGATATCCATGAATCTCCCGGTGATCTGTGGGTCTCTATTTTGGCTTCACCCCAGCGGGTGCCGGTTCCAGTCCTTGTAGAGCAGGTACTTGGCCGGGGTCTTGCCCAGCGCGCCGAACCACTGCGGGCAGTAGGGGGCCATGTAGATGAAGTCCCCGGCCTGCACCGGGTACCACCGCTCGTTCAGGCGGTAGATGCCCCCGCCCTGCAGCATCAAGAGGCCGTGCTCCATCACGTGGATCTCCACCAGGGACAGGCTGGCGCCGGGGGCGAAGGTCATGGTGTTGACCTGGAAGTCGTGGGGCCTGGCGTCGGGGATGAGCCCCCGCACCTGCAGGGCCTCGTCGCCGCCCAGGGGGGTGCCGGGGATCCTGGCCTCGTCGCCCACCAAGAGCTTGGGGGCTTCCACGCCCTCCAATTCGTGGTAGGGCTTCTCGATGAGCACCGCGCGGCTGGGCTGGCTCGAGGCCAGGCCATGGGCCAGGTCAGCGGGGACGTAGGCGTAGCCGCCGGGTCCCAGCCGGTGCCGCTTGCGGCCGGCCTCGAGCACCACCTCGCCCTCGAGCACGTACACGAAGCGCTGCACGGCCTCAGGCGCCGGCCCCACCCGGCCCCCCGCCTCGAACTCGACGGTGTACTCGGTGAAGGCGGCCCCCAGCGCCGGGGCGGTGTGGACGATGGCCATGGCCTTGCTCATCCCGGGGAGCAGGGCGCGGATGAAGGTGTCGGGGGTGAGCAGGGCGTGGTCGGGCTGGACGCTGCTGCGGGTGAAGCCGAGTTGCTGCATAAGATCTCCTTATCCCGGTTGCTGCGAAAACCTCTCTAGGGTCTGACCAGCTGGCCGCGAACTTTCGGATTGATCTGGCCCTGGGCAAAAACGGTCTGGCCACGCAGCAAGGTTCGCACCACCTGGCCCTGGAAGCTCTGGCCCAGGTAAGGGCTCTGCCGATGACGGTAGAGGAGCGCCCCGGGGTGCAGGGTGAATTCCGCCTCCAGGTCCACCAGGGCCAAGTCGGCGTCGTGGCCCACCTCGAGCCCCCCCTTCCCCCCAAGCCCGAAGCGCCGGGCGGGGTTGTGGGCGGTGAGGCCGGCCACGGCCTCCAGCGGCAGGCCCCGGCGGTGGAAGCCGGCCTCCAGCAGCACCGCCAGCGTGGACTGCACCCCGGCGATCCCACCCCACACCGCGAAGAAGTCGGGGTTTTCCTTGAGGTCGGGCGAGGAGGGCGAGTGGTCGGAGGCCACCAGGTCCACCAAACCCTCCCGCACGGCCCGCCACAAGGCCTCCCGCTCGGTGGGCGGGCGCAGCGGCGGGGCGCACTTGGCGAGGGCGCCCAGGCGCTCCAGGTCTTCCTCGTCGAAGAAGAGGTAGTGGGGGCAGGTCTCCAGGCTCACGTCCACCCCCCGGGCGCGGGCCAGGGCGGCCAGCACCACCCCCCGGCCCGAGCTGATGTGGACGATGTGCAGCTTGCAACCGGTCTCCTGGGCCAGCAGGGTGGCCCGCTGGATGGCCTCGAGCTCGGCCAGCACCGGCCTCGAGGCCAGGTAGTCGCGCAGGCCCTTCCCGCCTCCCGCCCGGATCTCGGCGGCCAGGCCCGCGGTGAGGCCCTCGCTCTCGGCGTGGACCGCCACCGGCAGGCC
>PSML01000140.1:0-3952 GCA_040290145.1 Meiothermus sp.
GATGACGAGCTGGGCCACCACCCCCACCACGATCTCCGTGAGGGCCACCGAGAAGCGCAGCCAGATCGAGAGCAGGGTGGCGAAAAGGGCCAGGCCTAACCAGAGCGCCGCGCTAAACCATATGTTCTCCACGACCGTCCTCCTCGGGCGGGGCAGGCAAAAGATAGCTCCTACCCCTTTGGGTAGGAGCTATCAGCCTCCGTAGGTTTCAGCAGCCCATCTGGAAGGCGGTTATGGCGAGCTCCATCGCCTCAAGGGGAGTGTAACCAAAGCCCATGGGCAGCAAAAGAGAGCAAGCCCACACTGGTAACGCTCCCTGCGGGGGCTCGAGATGTGACCAGAACCCAAAGGTGGGCATCCCGCTCGCGAGCGGGAAGGGCTCGCCGGGCCAAAGGACGCTGTAATACCAGATTCGGTTGGTTCGTTACCGAACGGTGACGCCGCCCCGCCTTGGCGGGGCGGGGTTCTGGTTGAGGCACAGACCGGCCAAATCGAGCAACAGGGCTAACGCTGGATCAGGTAGCTCTTGCCATACTCCAGGTGCTCCCGCACCTGCTGCACCGCCCCCGCGGCGTCGCCGGAGAGCACCGCCTGGGCGATGGCCTGGTGGTCTTGGTAGCTGGCCTGCAAGCGGCCTGGGACGCGGCTGGAGATGCGATGGATCACCCGGTAGAGGCGGTCGCCTAAGCCCAGCATGGTGCGCATGATCTCGCGGTTGCCCAGCGCCTCGCAGAGGACGAGGTGGAACTCGATTTGTAGCGGTCGAGGCGCTGTGGTCAATCCTGCAGCGTCCCCCCGCTGGGCCGTCGGAGGTGGGTCGGTCGGTTGCAAGGGGGGCTTTGGGCTGCTAGAGTGGGAACGTTGTCGCGGGCCTCAATACCCGAGCAGAGGAGAAGAGATGAAGAAGAACATCCACCCTAAACTGGTGCCCTGCAAGATCATCTGCAACGGCGAAGTGGTGCTCAACACCTACTCGACCAAACCCGAGCTGCACGTCGAGGTGTGGAGCGGCAACCACCCCTTCTGGACCGGCCAGCAGCGCTTTGTGGATACCGAAGGCCGCGTGGAGAAGTTCCAGAAGAAGTTCGGGGACACCTACAAGCGCGGCGGCAAGAAGAGGTAAACCGCCCCGGGGGGTCCCAGACCCCTTCCACATCCAATCGAGTTTTTTGGGTAGACTTGGCGGCGGTTATGCCGCATCTTCCCCTTCACGCGGGTTGGATTGAGGTGGTGGTGGGCCCGATGTTCTCGGGAAAATCCGAGGAACTCATCCGCCGGGTCAAGCGGGCCTTGATCGCTGGACAGACAGTGATGGTCTTCAAGCCCCGCCTCGACGACCGCTACCACGCTTGTGATGTGGTGAGCCACGATGGGAAGCGCACCGAAGCCCTTTCGGTGGCGGATTCTTCTGAGCTGGGCCAAAACCTGCCGGATCCGCTGCCCGAGGTGGTGGCGGTGGACGAGGCCCAGTTCTTCGACCCGGGGCTGGTGCCGCTCTTGCTGGAGCTAGCCCAGAAGGGGGTGCGGGTCATCGTGGGGGGGCTCGATATGGATTTCCGCGCCGAGCCCTTCGGGATCATGCCCGAACTGCTGGCCCGGGCGGAGTACGTGGAAAAACTCACCGCGGTCTGCCCGGTCTGCGGGGCCCCCGCTACCCGCACCCAGCGGCTGGTGAACGGCCAGCCCGCCCGCTTCGACGACCCGGTGATCCTGGTGGGCGCCCAGGAGGCCTACGAGCCCCGCTGCCGCAAGTGCCACGTGGTGGTGCGGGAGGGGGCCTTGAGCCGTAAATCCTGAGCCGTTGGTCAGGCTTTGTGCGCGATGATCTCGAGCACCCCGCCCTTAAAGCTGGCCTCTGACTCCCCAGCGCGGATGGGGCCGGGGAGGGTCAGGGTGCGGCGAAAGTAGCCCATGGGGCGCTCTTGTCGGGGGTAGGTCCCGTGGAAGGGGGCGTGGCGAATCCCGGCCAAGGTTAGGGTATCCCCTTCTTCCCTTAGCTCCAGATCCTCGGGCTTCACCCCGGGTAAATCCACCAGGATGCGGTACTGCTGCTCTTCGTCCAGCACGTCCACGGCTGGGGTCCACTGGGCAAAGGGCTCGCCGGAGGCGTACTGGCGGGTGAGCTCCTCGAGCCTGCGCCGCAGGGTGCGGATCTGCTCGAGGGCGTAGGAGCTATCGAGGCGTTCCAGCGACATGGATTAAAGCCTACTACACCCCGATGTAAAGAGGGTAAGCTGGCCCTGATCGCCCCGCTGCCATAATGAACCTCGATGGATAGGCCCGTTCCCATCCTGGCTGGCCCCACCGCCTCGGGCAAGACTGAGCTGGCCTTGGGGTTGGCCCAGGAACTCCCCCTCGAGGTCATCTCCGCCGACGCGAGTATGGTCTACCGCGGAATGGACATCGGCACCGCCAAGCCGAGCCGAGCCGAGCGGGCTCGAGTGCGCCATCACCTGGTGGACGTGCTCGAGCCGGACCAGCCCTTTAGCGTGGCCGACTTCGTCCGGGCGGCCGAGGCGGCCATTCGGGAGGTGCGGGAGCGGGGCCGACTCCCGCTGGTCGTGGGGGGTACCGGCTACTACATCCGCGCCCTTTCCCACGGCCTGTTTGACCTGCCTGAACCCGACATGGAGGCGCAAAAGCAGATCTGGCAGGAACTCCAGGCCAAAGGCTTCGAGGCCCTGCGGGGAGAATTGGCCGCGGTGAGCCCCGCCGATGCCCTTCGGGTCGGGAGAAACCCCCGACGGCTGGTGCGGGCCCTGGAGGTGCTGCGCCGCACCGGGACCCCCCCGGCGCAGGCGGCTAGACGAAGGCCGCGTTTCTCCTACCGCAAGCTGATCCTCTGGCCGGGGTGGGATTGGCTCGAGCCGCGTCTGCGGCAGCGCACCGAGGAGATGTTCGAGCGGGGGCTGGTGGAGGAGGTGGGGGGGCTCCTCGAGCGTTACCCGCGGATGCCCACCGCCTTCCAGGCCATCGGTTACAAAGAGGTGGCGGCCTATCTGCGCGGCGAGTTGGGGTTGGCGCAGACCCGAGAGCGGGTCTTCCAGGCCACCCGAACCTACGCCCGCCGTCAATACACCTGGTTCCGCAAGGAGCCAGGCGACGTGACCTACCTACCCCGGGGTGGGGCAGAAGCCTGGGAGGGGTTTTGGACCTGGATGCGGGGTGAGGGTGGGTGCTACAAGCTGTAGTACCGGAGGGATGCGAGCTCCCTACAGTTTGTGGCTGGGCCGCCGTGAAGGTTGGCGTTGGGGGTCGGGCACGTTATGATGCGCAATATGCTGGCCCACCAGATCGTGGCCTCCGTCAAAGGCCGAAGCGCCTCGCCCACCGAGGTGACCGGGCATTACCTGGAACGCATCGCCCGGCTAGACCCCCAGGTCCGGGCCTTTTTGCGGACGAACCCGGCGGCCCTCGAGGAGGCCCGGCGGGTTGAGGGGCGGCTTTTGGCCGGGGAGGATCTGCCCCTCGCGGGGGTTCCCATCGCCCTGAAGGACAACCTCTGCACAGGGGGCCTGGAGACCACCTGCGCCTCGAGGATGCTCGAGCACTTCGTCCCGCCCTATAGCGCGACCGTGGTGCAACGGCTTCGCCGGGCGGGCGCGATCGTTCTGGGCAAGACCAACCTCGACGAGTTTGCCATGGGCTCCTCCACGGAGTTCTCGGCTTTCGGGCCGACCCGTAACCCCTGGGACCTGGGGCGCGTGCCGGGGGGCTCCTCGGGGGGGTCGGCGGCCGCGGTGGCGGCGGACCTGGCCCCCCTGGCCCTGGGCTCGGACACCGGGGGGAGCGTGCGGCAGCCCGCGGCCTTGTGCGGGGTGTACGGCTTCAAACCCACCTACGGGCGGGTCTCCCGCTACGGCTTGGTGGCCTTCGCCTCCTCGCTCGACCAGATCGGCCCCTTGGGGCGGAGCGTGCGGGATCTGGCTGCCCTGATGGACGTGATCGGCGG
>PSML01000141.1:0-3652 GCA_040290145.1 Meiothermus sp.
TAGTGCACTCGCAGCGCCCCACCACCGCCGTGACGATGCCGGGGAAGGTCTTGACCGAGCCCATGGTGCACACCGCGTCGGGGTGCTTCAGGGCGATGGGGCGGATCTCCAGGGCCAGCTTGGCCGCCGCCGCCAGCGCGTCCTTCCGCGCGGTCATGGGGGTGGAGCCGGAGTGGGCCTCCTGGCCGTGGAAGGTGATCTGGTGGCGCTCGACCCCCTTGGTGCCCAGCACCACGCCCAGGGGCAGCCCGAGATTCTCCAGCACCGGGCCCTGCTCGATGTGCAGCTCGAGGTAGGCCGCCGCGCCCTGCTGCTCCTTCGTCGCCTCGGGGAAGCGCTCAATCTCCACGCCGCAGCGCCTGAGGGCGTCCTCGAGGCGTATCCCCTCGCGGTCGGTGCGGCCCCGGTCGGCCTCGATGGTGTGCGTCCCGGCGAAGGCCGACGAGCCCAGCAGGCTGCGCCCGAAGCGGGCCCCCTCCTCGTCGGCCCAGTCCACCAGCCGCACCGTGACGGGGGGCCGGCCGCCGTACTCCGCGGCGATGCGGCGCAGCACCTCGAGGCCCGCCAGCACGTTCAAGCAGCCGTCCAGCCAGCCCCCGTTGGGCACGCTGTCCAGGTGGCCGCCCATCAAGAGGGCCTTCTCGCTCTCCCCGCGCAGCGTGACCCAGTTGTTGCCGGCGGCGTCCTGGTGGAACTCGACCGGGAGCCCTTCGAGCTTGGAGCGGAACCACTCCCGGGCCTTGAGCCAGGTCTCGGTCCAGGCCACCCGCTGGGCCCCGTTCTCGTCGCCGGTGAGCGCGCGCAGTTCCTTGAGTTCGGCGATGGTGCGCTGTGGGTTCAGGCTCATCCCTACACCTCTCTTTCGGCCAGCCCCAGGGATGGGACGCCAAACCCGAGCCAGATCCTGGGGTGCTCAGCAAAGTTCTACACCCTGGGGGAAAAATAGGGCAAACCGCTCTAAGATGGCCTTATGCGGCGGGTCTGTGTGTTCTGCGGTTCAAGCCCCGGCCAGCAACCCATCTACCGGGAGGCAGCCCGCCGGATGGGGCAAACCCTGGCCCAAAACGGCTGGGGGCTGGTGTATGGAGGGGGCAAGGTCGGGTTGATGGGAACGCTGGCCGACGCGGCCCTCGAGCACGGGGCCGAGGTGATCGGGGTCATCCCCCAAGCCCTCTTCGAGAAGGAGGTGGGGCACACCGGGCTCGGCGAGCTACGGGTGGTGGCCTCGATGCACGAGCGCAAAGCCCTCATGGCCGAACTCGCCGACGGCTTCGTGGCGCTCCCCGGCGGGTTCGGCACGCTCGAGGAGTTTTGCGAGATCCTCACCTGGGGTCAGCTCGGCCTGCACCAAAAGCCGATGGGCCTGTTGAACGCCGCCGGGTTCTACACCCCTCTGCTCAGGATGTTCGATCATGCCGCACGGGAGGGCTTCGTGCGCCCTGAGCACCGCCGGATGGTGCTGGTGGACGAGACTCCGGAAGGGCTGCTTGAGCAGATGCGGAGGTACACCCCGGTGGCCAAGCCCAAGTGGACCGGCGAGCGGGGGTACTAAACACCCGGCGGGCTGGGGAAGGCCAACCCGGGGTTTAGCGGAACGAAGCCCCAAGGATGAGCCGACTGTAGGAACCGCCGGTAAAGGCGAAGAGGGTCTCGCCGCCGATGAAGATGCCGGTGCTGCGGTCGATGGCGAACTCGATGCCCAGGTCGAGATTGACCCCGAAATCCACCCCACCGCCGGAGAGCACCGTGCCAAGCCCTCCCCCCAGGTATGGTCTGATCCCCCGCAGGTCCCGGTCGAACTGGCCCAGATCGGGTTTGAAGAGGAGGTTCCCCCCCAGCAAGAAGCCTACGTTGCTGCGCAAGAGGATATCCCCGTAGAGCTGCGCCACCAGGTTGCGCTGGAGGTCGGCCTCGAGCCCCAAACCCAGCGTGGGAGAGGGGACCGAGATCCTGAACTGGAAGGCCCGTTGGGCCAACGCGCTAGGAGCAACAAGCACCAGCAAGACAGAGAAAAGCCAGGCTTTTTTCACAGTACCTTCCTCCTTATTGCGGTATGGCGGGGTGCATAGTCCCGACCGAGGCATAGCCTATCCAAATCCCCTCGGTCAGGCCATATTTTGCCCTCACAAAGCCTTGAAAAACACTTCATACTATCCCAATCGGGTGGCTTTGGCGGCCTCTCACGGTTCGCTAAGCCAGGATGTATACAGTGTCTGTCATGAAACGTCTGGCGTGGTTCATCCCCATCCTCCTCGGTGTCATGATCGCCGCGACCCCCTTGGTCGCGCAAAACCGCCCGGTGCTGCGGGTGGGTTTCCTGGACTCGGAAAGGGTCGTCCAGGCCCACCCCCGCTACAAGGAAGTCCAGGCTGTGCTCGATCAGGCCAACAAGGAGCTCAAACCCCTCACCGATCAGCTCACCCCGCTGCAGCAGAAGATCCAGGCCGGGACCGCCACCGCCAAAGAGCAGCAGGACTTCCAGACCCTGCGCAACGCCTACCAGCAGGCCAGCCAGAAATGGGCCGAGCGCCGGGCCAAGGCCCTCGAGCCCATCACCAAGGAGATCGACGTGCAGATCGACAAGTTCGCCCGCGCCCAGGGCTTCGGGATCATCCTGGACCGGCGGGTGGCCTCCAGCAGCGGGCTGGTGCTCTACGGCGACGACTCCCTGGACGTGACCGACGAGATCATCAACGCCATCAAATAGGAGCGCGCACCTCCCAATGGCGGCGGGGCAGGGTTCCCGCCGCCTGGCGTTACGCCGGGCTGACCTCGCTCTCACCAGCCCCTAAGCTGGCCCCACTAGAGTGCCAAGCATGAAAGGACTCGTGCGCTTTGTTCCCGTTGTGCTCGGAGTGATGATGGCGACCTCGCCCCTCATCGCGCAGAATCAGCCGGTGCTCAAGGTGGGGTTCATGGATTCGCAGCAGGTGGTGCAGGCCCACCCCCGCTACAAGGAAGTCCAAGCGGTGATGGAGCAGGCCCAAAAAGAGCTGAAGCCCATGGAAGACCAGCTCAAAGCCCTGCAGCCGAAGATCCAGGCCGGGACCGCCACCGCCAAAGAGCAGCAGGATTTCCAGACCCTGCGCAACGCCTACCAGCAGGCCAGCCAGAAATGGGCTGAGCGCCGGGCCAAGGCCCTCGAGCCCATCACCAAGGAGATCGACGTGCAGATTGCCAAGTTCGCCCGCGCTCAAGGCTTCGGGATCATCCTGGACCGGCGGGTGGCCTCAGCCAGCGGGCTGGTGCTCTACGGCGACGACTCCCTGGACGTGACCGACCCGGTCGCCAAGCTGGTCAAAGCCCTGAAGTAGAGTCTGGGGGTACAGTTTTACCGATTGCCCTTCAGCGAATATTCCTGGGCACGGCCCACAACATACTCCATGCTAGAATTTAGCCGATGGCTAAGCCGAAACCTAAAGCCAAAGAAAAGCCGCGTGAAGCTGACCCCCCCAGCCGCAACCGCGACCTCGAGGCGCTGGCCCTGTTCCTCTTCGGCCTAGCTGCTTTCCTGGGATTTTATCTGTATGCTCCCCCCGCCTTGGTGGGGGATCTGGGGGCCTGGGTGCGCCGGTTGCTCTATGGCCACGTGGGGCTAGGGTCGTACCTGCTTCCGCCCATCCTGGCGGGCTGGGGTTTGCTGGCGGTGCTG
>PSML01000141.1:3674-3934 GCA_040290145.1 Meiothermus sp.
AAAGCCGATGCGGGGGTTTTTTTTCTGGGCTGGGCTAATCCTGCTGGGGGCGCTGGTGGCGACCCCGCTCTTGGCCGCGCTCCAGCCGGGCTTGGGGGGCGAGCTGGGCCGGGTCACCCTGGGCTTTCTGAGCCAGCACCTGGGGGCGGCGGGTCTGTTGGTGCCGGTGCTGCTTCTGACCGCGGTGGCCGACCTGGGGTTGCGGCAGGCCCCGGGCAAGCTGGTGGTGATGGGCATCCGGCGCGGCGGGCGGGCGGGCG
>PSML01000142.1:0-3926 GCA_040290145.1 Meiothermus sp.
TGGCAGCCGGGTCTCGAGCCGCCCCTTCGGGTTCGGCGATCAGGAGTTTCCCTCCGGGATGCTGGTCCTGTACAGCCCCTACCTCACCCACCGCCACCCCGACCTCTGGCCGCAACCCCTTCGTTTTGACCCCGGACGTTTCTTGGGAAAGATCCCGGCCTGGGGCTACCTGCCCTTCGGGGGCGGGGAGCGCATCTGTCTGGGGATGCACTTCGCCCACCTGGTGCTCGAGCAGGCCTTGGCGGTATTCTCCGCCGGTCTAAAGCCCATCCAAGGCGACCCCACGCCCCGGCCGCTGCTCACCTTAGCCCCGCGGGGACCCCTCTGGCTGGAGGCCTTGAACTAGCCCTCCGGGTCCACCGGGGTGGGTCTACCCCCCTCGTCCACCGCCACGTAGGTCAGGTTGCCCCGGGTGGCGAGCATCCTGGGCTCGCGTAAGTTCTCCCGGTACACCTCGACCTCCACGGTGATGGAGGTACGCCCCACCCGGACCACCCGGCCCACGATCTCGAGCAGATCCCCCACCCGGATGGGCACCTCGAAGACCACCTCGCCCACCCGCACGGTCACGCAGCGTTTGCGGGCCCGCCGGATGGCGGCGTAGGAGCCCACCTTGTCCATCAGCCCCAAGACGAACCCGCCGAAGGCGTTGCCGCCGGGGTTGGCGTGTTCGGGGAAGACCAGCTCTAGGGTTCGCGCTTCGCTCTCCATGCTCCAAATCGTACCCGCTCCTCTGGGTACACTGGCAAGGTGGGGTCGGAGATCCGCGAGCGCAAACGCAAGCACCTCGAGGTCTGCCTGAACGAGCCGGTGGGGTTCGAGCGGGTGACCACCGGGCTCGAGCGCTACCGGCTGCGCTACCGGGCCCTCCCCGAGCTGGCCTTGGAGGGGGTGGACCTCCGCACCGAGTTCCTCGGGAAAACGCTCCAGGCTCCCTTTCTGATCGGGGCCATGACCGGGGGAGAGGAGCGGGGTGGGCGGATCAACCGGGCCCTGGCCCAGGCCGCCGAGCGCCTGGGGGTGGGGCTGATGCTGGGGAGCCAGCGGGTGATGCTGGAACAGCCCCAGGCCCTCCCCAGTTTCCAGGTGCGCGAGGTGGCCCCGACCGCCCTGCTGGTGGGCAATCTGGGTCTGGCCCAGCTCAACCGAGGCTACGGCCAGCGACACCTCGAGCGGGCCGTCAAGCTGGTGGGGGCCGACGCCCTGGCCCTGCACACCAACCCCCTGCAGGAAGCCGCCCAGCACGGCGACACGGATTTTTCCGGGCTGCTGGACCAGCTCGGGGGCATCCTCCCCGGCCTGGGTTTCCCGGTGCTGCTCAAGGAGGTCGGGCACGGGATCGGACGCGAGGTGGCCGAGCGGCTGCGGGGGTTGCCCATCGCGGCGTTGGACGTGGCCGGAGCCGGGGGGACGAGCTGGGCCAAGGTCGAGCAGTACGTGCGCTACGGGCGGGTGCTCCACCCCGAGCTGGTCGAGGTCGGCCTGCCCACGGCCCAGGCCCTGCTGGAGTGCCGCCAAGCCTTACCGGGGCTCCCGCTGGTGGCCTCGGGGGGGATTCGTAGCGGCACCGACGCGGCAAAGGCGCTGGCCTTAGGGGCTCGGGTGGTGGCGGTGGCCAGGCCGCTGGTCGAGCCCGCGCTGGAGGGGCCCCAGGCTGTGATGGCCTGGATCGAGAACTTCTTGTGGGAACTCCGGGTGGCCCTGTTCGCCCTGGGGGCAAGGCGTCCTGAGGAGGCTTTGGGACGGATAGAAAAGCTCGAGGCTGGAGGCTAGCGGGAAGCCTTGTGCGCGCCTCCAACACCAACCTCCAGCCCTTTGGTTGCGGGGGAAGGATTTGAACCTTCGACCTTCGGGTTATGAGCCCGACGAGCTACCAGACTGCTCCACCCCGCGTCGCGCTACCTGCTGTACTCCACCCCGCGTCGCGCTACCCCCCTGCGGAGGGCAACCGCTAATCTAGCAAAGCCAGGCGGCTTTTGTCAAATCTCACCGCATGCGCAGCCGCCGCGTGTTAGCATGAGCCCGGAGAGCGAGAGCCGTGATGAGGATACGCCATACGAAACGATACTGGGTCGCGGCGTGGGTGGCCTTGTCGCTGGGGCTAGCCCAGCAAGCCCCCACGCAGGAGCAGGCTCAACCGGCCAATCCGTTGCTGCAACAAGCCCAGGCCGACCTCGAGGCCAACCGCTTGGACCAGGCGGTCCAGGGGTTCGAGCGGGTGATTGCCCAGGACTATAGCAGCTACCCGGCCCACTTCGGTCTTGGCCTGGCGCTTTACCGCAAGGGCGACCTGCGGGGAGCCCGCTTCGAGTTCCAGCAGCTCACCGTGCTGGCCCCGGAACGCTACGACGGCTGGTTTAACCTGGGGGTGACCCTGGACCGCCTGGGGCAAGATGCCGACGCCGCCCAGGCTCTGGCCCGCGCGGTGGAGATCGGGGAACGCTCGGGGTTCACCCCCAAGACCCTGCGGCCGGCCTATTTGGGTCTGGCCAAGACCCTTCGCGACCAGCAGAAGTTCGCCGAGGCGGCCAGCGCCCTCGAGAACGCTGCCAAAAAGCTCCCCGACGACCAGGAGATCAACCTGCAGCTGGCCGATAGCCTGGCCCGCTCCGGCCGGCAGCTCGAGGCCATCCCCTACCTCTACAAGATCCTGAACGCCGACCGGGGCAACGTCACCGCCACCAACCTGCTGGTGGACATCTACGTGGCCCAGGATCTGCGGGAGCGGGCTCTGCGCGAGCTCGAGCGCAGCCTCGAGGCCGTGCAGGACCCGCGCCAGAAGGCCCTGCTGCTGGCCAAGAAGGCCGAACTCTCCACCGGACCAGCCCGCGAAGCAGCTTTGCGCCAGGCCGTCCAGCTCGACCCCAAGCTGTGGCAGGCCCAGTTCAACCTGGGGCTCCTGCGCTTGCAGGCCAAGCAGGCTCAGCAGGCCTTGGCTCCGCTCCAGGCCGCGTATGGACAGGTTCCCGAGGAGCCCAAGGTGCTCCTGGCCCTGGCCTCGGCCTACGACCAGCTCGAGCGCCCCGCCGACGCGGCCCGCTTCGCGGCCCTGGCGGCCCGGCTATCGCAGGGGGCGGACAGGTTCGAGGCCCTCCTGATCCAGGGCAAGGCGGCCTATCAGCAAGGCCGCCACGACCAGGCCCAGCAGGCCTTGACCCAGGCCACCCAGCTCAAGGCCGACAGCCCTTCGGCCTGGCTCTACCTGGGGCTCAGCCAGTACGCGGTGAAAAACTACGGCGGGGCCATCGCCTCGCTGGAGCGGGCCCAGAGCTTAGACCCCAGCAACGCCAGCGTGGCGGTGAACCTGGGGGCCAGCTACCTGGCCGCGGGCCGCTACTCCGACGCCGAGCGGGTGCTGCGCCAGGCGGTCAGCCAGGACAGCCGCAACGCAGTGGCCTGGTACAACCTGGGATGGGCTTTGCGCTCCTTGGCCCGCGAGAACGAGGCCAAGCGGGCCTGGCAGCGCTCGAGCGAGCTTGGCTACGGACCGGCTCGGGCCATGCTGCGCTAGCCTTTTGTTGAAAAGCAGGATCTTCAGAATCCCGGGCCATCTGCTCCAGATTCCCTCGGGGACAGGCCTCAAGGTTTACTCGTCCTCACTTTTGTCCGCTAAACTCGGTTAAGCTGGGCCAAGGGAAGTCGATCGGGATGAAGCCTCGAGGGGTGGGTGAACTACGGTGAGGGGCGCAGGATCCGAGCCCCTCCACCCCTCATGCCCTGAACACGTTCAAGAGGGAAACTATGGGTTGGTTGCGAGATAATTGGCTCGACGCGGTCATATTCGTGCTATTCGCGCTGGTGGTGGCTGGGGTGGTGCTGTTTCTGACCGGGGTGAACCCCTTCGCCCGCCCGCCCGCATCCAGTCCGGCCCAAAGCGCGCCCCCCCAGACCGCCCCCCCAGCCTCGCCGACCCCTTCCGAGGCCCC
>PSML01000143.1:0-3918 GCA_040290145.1 Meiothermus sp.
GGGGTCTCGCGGGTTATGCTTGAGAAACTCCGTCCACAGCACGTAAGCCGTCGGAGCCATGCCCATCGGCATCCCGGGGTGCCCGCTCTTGGCCTGCTCCACCGCGTCTAGGGCCAGCATGCGCAAGGCGTTGATGGAGAGGGTCTGTAGCTCTTTGGTGACCATGCCTGCCATGATACCGCAGCCTCTCTCCCAAGGGACATTGTTCCCTAGGACACTTGTCCCCTTCCTCATCCCTACACTGATCGCAAGGGAGGCTCGTCCTATGGAGGGAAAACGACCGATCGGCGCGCTTGGTGTGGTGGCCATCCTGACGATTTTCATCCTGACCTTCTGGTTCGTGACCTTCGGGGTCTTTCTGGCGCGGGGGTAGCGGATGCAGGACAACCATAAGGTGATCGAGGCCTATGAACGCGGCTGGCTGGTCTTCGGGCTGGCGATGATCTTGGTGTTCATCGTCCTCATCGGCTATACCGTGCTGAACCGGGGCGAGACGATCTCTCGAGGGGGCGGCCAGATCGAGGTGGCCACGGTGCGCACCACCAGCCCCTTCGCCAACCCTCGGGTGGAGCAGGTGGGAGATGAATACGTGGCCTACGTCCAGGCTTTCGCCTTTGGCTACTTGCCTGCCGAGATCCGGGTCAAGCGGGGGGTCAAGGTGACCTTTTACATCACCAGCCCCGACGTGCAGCACGGATTCTACGTAGAAGGCACCAACATCAATCCGCAGATCATCCCCGGCCAGGCGACCAAGCTCGAGCACGTCTTCGATAGGGCCGGAACCTACCGCATCGTCTGCAACGAGTACTGCGGGATCGGCCACGCCCAGATGTTCGGCAAGATCGTGGTCGAGGAGTAGGAGGGAGCATGGCGGTCAAAACCCTGTCCAGTCTGGACGTCTACTCCGGACACCCGGAGCGGAAGTACACCCTATACACCCTGATGCTGGGCTTCGCGGCTTTGCTCTTGGGCACCCTGTTTGGCCCGCTGCAGGCGCTGAACTACGGAGGGGTGGATGCCTACCCGCTGCTCAAGCCGCTGGTGCAGTCGTATTACCAGGGCCTCACCTTGCACGGGGTGCTCAACGCCATCGTCTTTACCCAGCTGATGGCGCAGGCTCTGCTGGTCTACTTCCCCGCGCATGAACTCAAGCTGCGCCCCAACATGACCCTGGCCTGGGTCTCGTGGTGGATGGCCTTTATGGGGTTGGTCACCGCCGCCATCCCGCTGTGGGGCAACGCCGCCACGGTGCTCTATACGTTTTACCCCCCGCTCAAAGGGCACTGGGCCTTTTACGTAGGGGCTGCCGTCTTCGTGCTCTCGAGCTGGGTCAGCATCTACTTGGTGCTGGACCTCTGGCGGCGCTGGAAGCGGGCCAACCCCGGCAAGATCACCCCCTTGGTGACCTACTTGAGCCTGGTGCACTGGCTGATGTGGTTCCTGGCCAGCCTGGGCCTGGTGGTGGAGGTAGCGGTGTTCCTCATCCCCTGGTCGCTGGGGCTCATCCAGGGGGTGGACCCTTTGCTGGCGCGGACCCTGTTCTGGTACACCGGCCACCCCATCGTCTACTTCTGGCTGCTGCCCGCCTACGTGGTGGCCTACACCCTCCTGCCCCGGATCGCGGGGGGCAAGCTCATCTCGGACCCGCTGGCCCGCCTGGCCTTTCTGTTGTTCTTGCTCTTCTCGGTGCCGGTGGGCTTCCACCACCAGTTCGCCGACCCCGGCATCAGCCCCGGTTGGAAGTTTTTTCACACCGTTTTGACCATGATGGTGGCGGTACCCAGCCTGATGACCGCCTTCACC
This sequence comes from Meiothermus sp., assembly GCA_040290145.1. Lineage (GTDB taxonomy): Bacteria > Deinococcota > Deinococci > Deinococcales > Thermaceae > Allomeiothermus. Next base: position 1,804 of record PSML01000143.1, read on the forward strand.
CTGGCGGCCTCGCTGGAAAACGCCGGGCGGGCTCGAGGGGGCCGGGGGCTGTTGGGCTGGATCCGGACCCTGCCCTGGCATAACCCAGCTTTTTTGGGGGTCACCCTGGGCCTGATCTCCTTTATCCCGGGAGGCGCGGGCGGCTTCGTCAACGCCAGCTTCCCCTTGAACCAGGTCATTCACAACACCACCTGGATCGTGGGTCACTTCCACCTGCAGGTGGCCACCATGGTCACCATGAGCGCCATGGCCGCAGCCTTTATCCTGGTGCCCCACCTCACCCGCAAACCGCTGCTGGGGGTAGGCTACGCTCGAGCCGCCATGTGGCTGTGGTTTATCGGCATGAACCTGATGGGCTTCGCCCTGCACTGGATGGGGTATCTGGGCGTGCCGCGGCGGGCCCATATCTCCGAGGTGGCCGGGCAATACCAAGGGACCCTACCCTTTATGGCCCTCAACATCATCTCTGGGGTGATTCTTTTCGTGGCTGCGGCCTTCTTCTTCTACGCCCTCTTCGCCACGGCCCTGCAAAATCAGCGGCTCCCCGAAGCCCAGACCCCCGAGCTGGTCTTCACCCAGGTGGTCAGTGGCCCCGAGGGCAGCCGGATTGCCCAGCTCACCGACCGGGTGGGCTTCTGGTTCGCGGTGGCGGCGATCCTGATCGTATTGGCCTACGGCTTGCCGCTGGTTCAGATATTTACCAGCCTCAACCCGGTGCCGGGAGTGCGGCTGTGGTGAAGAGCCCAAAGGCATCCGGCTCACCCCCCGCCCTGTGGGCGGGGGATTTTGTCTGTAGGCTATAGCCATGCCCCGCTTACCCCGCGCTGTCTACGCCCTGGGCTGGGTCAGCCTGCTGATGGATATCGCCTCGGAGATGGTCTACCCGCTCCTGCCGCTTTTTCTGACCACGGTGCTGGGGGCCAGCAAGACCACCGTGGGCCTGATAGAAGGGGTGGCGGAGGCCACCTCGAGCCTTTTTAAGGTGGCAGGGGGGCGGATATCGGATCGCATCGCGGCCCGCAAGCCCCTTCTGCTGGGGGGGTATGGCGCACCCGCCCTCTTCCGCCCCATCCTGGCCCTGGCCACCGCCCCCTGGCACGTCCTCCTGTACCGGTTTTTGGACCGGGTCGGCAAAGGGGTCCGCACCGCCCCGCGCGACGCCTTGGTGGCCGAGGTTACCCCAAAGGAGCAGTACGGGCGGGCCTACGGGCTGCACCGGGCCATGGACTCGGCGGGTGCGGCCATCGGTCCTTTCCTGGCCTTTTTGCTGCTGCCGTGGGTGGGCTTCCGGGGGGTGTTTTGGATCTCGGCCATCCCGGCCCTGTTGGCGGTGGGGGTGATCGTCCTCTTCGTGCGGGAGAGGGCCGGCCAGGCCCAACCGCTCCCGCCCTTGCGCTGGCGTGGGTTCTCCTTGGGTTACCGCTGGTTTTTGCTGGTCTCGAGCCTATTCACCTTGGGGCTTTCCTCCAACGCCTTCTTGATCCTAAAGCTCTCCAGCTCCCAAACCACCCTGGTCTACACCGGCTATAACCTGCTTTACGCCCTCATCTCCTACCCGCTGGGCTCACTGGCAGACCGCGTTGGGCTGAGGCGTCTGGTGGCGACCGGCTTCAGCACCTACGCCCTGGTCTATCTGGGCTTCGGCCTGTGTACCGCGGTGTGGCAGGGGATCGGGCTTTTCCTGCTCTACGCGCTGTACAGTGCGGCCTTCGAGGGGAGCAGCCGGGCCTATCTGGCGACGGTCATCCCCGCTACCGAGAAGGCCAGCGCCATCGGCCTCTACCACACCCTGGTGGGCCTGTTGTTGTTCCCGGCCAGCGCCCTTTTCGGCTTTTTGTGGGAGCGCTGGGGGTCCAGCGCGGCCTTTTTCTTCGGCGCCGCCATGGCCGGGGTAGCGCTGGTGCTGTTCGTGCTCGAGCCCAAGGCGTCCGCGGCTGTACCCGGACAGAGAGATATGTGAGACGGCCCCAACCCAACCGTGGGAACCCGCCCAGTCCCCACGGGGTCTGGGATGTCTTGACCGACCACAGCGGCTTCCAAAACGCGCCGGCGCATGCTAACCTGTGATTGCTGGACCCCCTAAAGGTGAGCACCATTTTATCTTTAGAGGGCCAC
>PSML01000016.1:0-22298 GCA_040290145.1 Meiothermus sp.
ACGAACCGGAGCGCGGGGATAAAGCCCTGCGTGCATCCTGAACAAGGATGCCCCCGAATTCATTCGGGGGAGGATGTCACCGTCTTTCGCTTTGCCCTAGCGTTAAGCTTCTGCCATGGACTTCGACTTCTCGAAACTCAAGCCCCGCGAGCGCTACAAGCTCCTGGTCTCGCTGGTAGTACCCCGCCCCATCGCCTGGGTGACCAGCCTCAACCCGGACGGCTCGGCCAACGCCGCGCCCTTCAGCTTCTTCAACGCGATGGGCTCGGATCCCCCCATCCTGGCGCTGGGGATCGGCAACCGCGACCACAGCCAGCCCAAAGATAGCGCGGCCAACATCAAACGCAGCGGTTTTTTCGTGGTGAACCTGGTCAGCGAGGACTTGGCCGAGGCCATGAACCTCACCGCGGTGGAATTTCCCGCCGGGATGAGCGAGGTTGAGGCCGCCGGGCTCGAGCTCGCCCCCTCGGCTCAAATCCCCGTGCCCCGGATCGCCCGGGCCCCGGCGGGCTTCGAGTGCCGGCTGCACAGCGTGCTCGAGATCGGGCGCAACCGCATCCTGGTCGGCGAGGTGCTGGGTGCTTTTGTTCGGGACGAGTTGGTTGCTGACCCTGAGGGACTCTATCTGGACAGCGGGGCCCTCCGGCTCATCGGGCGGATGGGCGGACGGGGCGGCTATGTGCGCACCACGGACCGCTTCGAGATGCCCCGCCAAAGCCTGGCCGAGCCGTCGGCAAAGAGCCAACCGGTAGACTAGGCCCATGCCGGAAGAGACCGCCCCCCAACCGCAAGACCAGATCGCCGTCACCCAGCACCGCGTCAATATCGGCGGGCAGGAGATCCGCTACACCGTCACCTGCGGAACCTTGGTCTTGAAGGAAGAGACCGAGAAAGACGGGGCCGCCGAGGGCGAGAAGCCCAAGGCCAGCGTGTTCTTCGTGGCCTATACCAAAGACGACGTGGCCGATCGGAGCACCCGCCCCCTCACCTTCTCCTTCAACGGGGGGCCGGGCTCGAGTTCAGTCTGGCTGCATCTGGGTTTGCTGGGTCCCAAGCGGGTCCTGATGGACGAGATCGGCAACCCCCCACCGCCCCCCTACCGGCTGGTGGAGAACCCGTACTCGCTTTTGGACGTGACCGACCTGGTGTTCATCGACCCTGTAGGCACCGGTTACAGCCGCATGGTGCAGGGGGAGAAGATCCAGGAGTACCACGGCTTCAAGCGGGATATCGAGAGCGTGGGCGAGTTCATCCGGCTCTACACCAGCCGCTACCTGCGCTGGACGAGCCCCAAGTTTTTGATCGGGGAGAGCTACGGGACCACCCGCGCGGCGGGGCTGTCGGGGTATCTACAGGAGCGGCACGGGATGTTCCTAAACGGGATCATGCTGATCTCGAGCATCCTGGAGTTCTCCACCGCCCGCTTCCTCCCCGGCAATGACCTCCCCTATATCCTCTTCCTGCCCACCTACACCGCTACCGCCTGGTATCACCGCAAGCTCCCCAAAGACCTCCAGCAAAAGCCCTTGCGCCAGGTGCTGGACGAGGTGGAGGCTTTTGCCCTGGGCGAGTACGCCACGGCTTTGATGAAAGGAGCCAAACTTTCCGCCGACCAGGCCCAGGGGATCGCGCGCAAACTCGCCAGGTACACCGGGCTCTCGCGGGAGTACATCCGGCGCACCCGGCTCCGCATCAGCATCTATCGCTTCGTGAAGGAACTCCTGCGCGAGGAGGGCCGCACCGTAGGCCGCTTGGACAGCCGCTTCAAGGGAATTGACCGCGACGATGCGGGCGAACAGTTCGAGTTCGACCCCAGCTACGCCACCATCCAAGGCCCCTACACCGCCACCCTCAACCAGTACGTGCGGGAAGAGCTGAGGTTCGAGAGCGACCTGCCCTACGAAGTTCTCTCCAGCCTCTACCAGAGCTGGAGCTACAAGGAGTTCGAGAACAGCTACGTGAACGTGGCCGAGACCCTGCGCAAGGCCATCAGCATGAACCCTTACCTCAAGGTGTTTGTGGGAAACGGCTACTACGACCTGGCTACGCCCTATTTCGCCACCCAGTACACCTTCAACCATCTCGGCCTAGACGCCACCCTGCAAGACAACATCTCCATGGCCTACTACGAGGCCGGACACATGATGTACGTGCACCTGGAGAGCCTGCGGCAGATGAAAGAAGACCTGGTCCGCTTTATCCGAGCCGCCATACCCCCTTTGTAGCGAGGTCAGGACCAACATCCCGCACCTCACCACCATTCAGCCCGCCGCTGGGGTGGCAGAATGCTGAGTGATGGGAGCGACCAGACGCCAAACCCCCACCGTCTGGGTGGGGCAAGTGCCCGTAGGGGGCGGCCATCCGGTGGTGGTCCAGAGCATGACCAACACCGACACCGCCGACATCGAGGCCACCGTGGGCCAGGTCTGGGCCTTGGCCCGGGCCGGTTCCGAGGTGGTGCGGATGACCGTCAATAACGACGAAGCTGCTCGGGCCGTCCCCGAGATCAAGCGCCGGCTGGCCGATCTGGGCACCGAGGTGCCGCTGGTGGGCGACTTCCACTTCAACGGTCATATCCTGCTGCGCCGATACCCCCAGATGGCCCGCTCGCTCGACAAGTACCGCATCAATCCCGGCACGGTGGGCAAGGGCCGCCAGCAAGACCCCAACTTCAAGACCATGTGCGAGGTGGCCCTCGAGTTCGGTAAGCCGGTGCGGATCGGGGTGAACTGGGGCTCGCTCGACCAAGGGCTCCTGGACGAGATGATGGAGGCCAACGCCCGGCGGCCCGAGCCTTTGGACGCCCATCAGGTCACGCTCGAGACCATCGTCGAGTCCGCCGTGCGCAGCTACGAGTGGGCGCTCAAATATGGCCTTCCCGAGGATAAGATCATCCTCTCGGCCAAGATCTCCAACGCCCCCGACCTCTGGTGGGTCTACCGCGAACTCGCCCAGCGCACCCCCGCGCCGCTGCACCTGGGCCTCACCGAGGCCGGGATGGGCGTGAGCGGGATCGTGACCAGCACCGCGGGGTTGGTTCCCCTCCTCACCGCGGGGATCGGCGACACCATCCGGGTCTCGATCACCCCGGCTCCCGGCGAGCCGCGCACCAAGGAGGTGGAGGTGGCCCGGGAAATCCTCCAGAGCATCGGGGTCCGCCAGTTCATGCCCTCCGTGGCGAGCTGCCCCGGCTGCGGGCGCACCACCAGCAGCTTCTTCCAGGAACTCGCCCTCCAGGTCTCCCAGCGCCTCGCCGAGCAGATGCCCCTCTGGCGCCACCACTATCCCGGCGTGGAAAACCTCAAGGTGGCGGTGATGGGCTGCGTGGTGAACGGCCCCGGCGAGAGCAAGCACGCCGATATCGGGATCTCGCTCCCCGGAACCGGCGAGCATCCCAGGGCTCCGGTGTACGTGGACGGGCAGCTCAAAACCACCCTTCAGGGCGACAGCATCGCCGAGGACTTCATGGCCATGGTCGAGGAGTATGTCCAGCGCAAGTACGGGAATCAGCGCGACCCCAAGCGAAACCGCAGCAGCCGGAGCTGAAAGTACAAAAAGCAGCCCACGCAAAAACCGGTGGTCAGGTTGACCGCAGCGAGCAAAGCCACCATCCCGGCCAATACCCAGCCCACCACCGGCGCTCCCAGCGGGAACATCAGCCCGGAAAGCCCCAAGAATACCGCCCCCACGGTACGGGCGAAGCGGTGCGGGCGGGGGTCTTCCTCCACCCGCTGCGGGGGGATGCCCAGGCCCCGCTTGAGCAGGACCAGCAGGTCGTAGGGCAGGTGCTGGGAGACCATCAGCACAAACAAAAGCCCCACCACCCCGGGTTGCCCCCAGAAGAGCGCCAAGGGAATCAGCCCGGTGAGCAGGACCTGATTGAAGCGGAGTTGGTTGCGATCGGTCATCCGGTCAGGGTACTGTCTGTGGGCCAGTGGGATTGCGCCAAAGATTACAAAGCTTGTCCATTATTGATCTCCCCCCAGGGGGTAAGCTCAGGGCATGATCATCTCCCCTCTCCTCGAGTCCCCCCACGGCTTTACCACCCGCGAGGGCGGGGTCTCGGGCGGCCCTTTCGCCAGCCTCAACCTCTCCCCCGCCACGGGTGACGACCCCCGGAAGGTGGCCGAGAACCAGCGCCGGGTGCTCGAGCGCTTTGGCCACCCGCCGGTGGCGGCCCTCCACCAGCTCCACAGCCAGATCGTTCACGCCGTTAGCGGCCCAGGAACCTGGGAGGGGGACGGCCTGCTCACCGACACCCCCGGACTGCTCCTGCGGGTTGGGGTGGCGGACTGCTACCCGGTCCTGTTGGAAGACCCCACCACCCGCGCGGTGGGGGCCCTCCACGCGGGCTGGCGCGGGGTCGTCTCGGGGATCCTGCCGAACGCCCTCGAGCGGCTGAAAGCCCACTACGGCAGCCGGATGGGAGACGTCCGGGTGGCCATCGGCCCGGGGATCTGCGGCGAGCATTTCCAGGTGGGGCCGGAGGTGGTGGAGGGGTTCCGAGGGGCCGGGCTCGAGACCTTCTGGCCCGACCCCGCTGTCCCAGGGCGTTACCGCTTAGACCTGCTCGAGGCCCTGAAGCTCCAGGCCGTCCGGGCCGGTGTGCTTCCCCACCATCTGTGGACTTTGGGGGCCTGCACCTACGCCGACCCTCGGTTTTTCTCCCACCGCCGCGACCGGGGCCAGACTGGGCGGATGTGGGGGGTGATTCAGGCCAGAGGCTAGGCGCAAAGCCATAGACCGCCGCTTTGCTCAAGGCTTGTGCTACACGCGATGGACGATCCGCGATCCGGGTCCTCGGACCGAGCTGATCCTGGTCGAACGTGACAGGTTCACCCGTCGCGTCTAAACCGGAGGGTAGACTAAACGTATGCTTCGCACGGCAAAGCAGCAGCTCAGGCCCAAAGAACGGCTCGAGTCGCTCTTTGGGCTCACCCCCGAGTGGCTGCAAGCGCGCGGGCTCAAAGGGGTGATCCTGGACCTGGACAACACCCTGGTGCCCTACAAGTTCCGCGGCGAGCCCACCGCGGAGCTGGTGGCCTGGGTCGAGGAGCTCAAACGGGCTGGGGTCAAGCTCTTTCTGGTCTCGAACGCCCGGCGCAAGCGGCTGCGCTACTGGAGCGAGAAGCTGGGGGTGGCCGGAACCGGTCTGGCCTTCAAACCCTGGTTCGGCTTCAAGAAGGGGCTGCGGCAACTGGGGCTTGCCCCCCAAGAGGTCGTGGCGGTCGGCGATCAACTCTTTACCGACGTGCTGGGGGGGAACCTGGCCGGTCTGCACACCGTGCTGGTGCCGCCCCTCTCCCAGCGAGAACTGGGCTATACCCGGCTGGTGCGCCGGTTGGAACGTTGGGTTTTGCGCGGGCTCGAGTAGTGGAGGCAGGGAATGCACGTACTGACGATTGGCGATAAGCGATTGGGCGCGGCCCTCCTGGACATGGGCCTGCTGGAGGATGAAGACCTCCAGCGGGCCATCGAGCGCCACCGCGAGATCGGCGGCAGCCTGGTGGAGATCGTGGTGGAGATGGGGCTCTTGTCGGAGCGCCGGGTGGCCCAGGCCATCGAGGAGGTCTTCGGGATCCCCTTGGTGGAACTCTCCGGGGTGGAGATCCCCCCCGAGGCCAAGTCGCTCCTCCCCGCCGAGAAAGCCCGCGATCTCGAGGCCATCCCCTTCGCCTTCGATAGCGGGCTGCTCAAAGTAGCCCTGCTCAACCCGCTCGACAACCTGGTGCTGGAGGAGCTCGAGGACCTCACCGGCCAGATCGTCGAGCCCTACCAGGCCACCCGCGCCTCCTTCCGCTACGCCCTGGCCAAGCACTACCCCGAGTTAGGCCTGGAGGTCCCAGCCCCGCCAGGGGCCGCCAGCCCCGCCGAGGTCAGGCTGGGCGATCTGCTGGTCAATAAGGGCTGGCTCAGCCCGGAAGCCCTCCAGGCCGCCCTGGCCGAACAGGAGAAAAGCGGGGAACTCCTGGGCCGGGTGCTGATGCATCGGGGTCTGATCAGCGAGCCGCAGCTCTACCAGGCCCTGGCTGAGCAGGCCGGGATAGGGTTCCTCAACGAACTCCTCAAGGAAGGGGACCTCCCCGAGCCCCAGCCCGAGGTCACCGCGCTGCTCCTGCGTGCCGACGCGCTGCGCTACCAGGCGGTGCCGGTGGACATGGAGGGCAAGGCGGTGCGGGTGATCCTGGCCGACCCGCGCCACCGTGAGGAGGTGGCCCGGCTCCTGGACAAACCGGCCAAGTTCATGCTGGCCACCCCCAAGGTCTGGGAGGGCATCTTCAACAAGGCCTATCCGGAGAAGGCGCGGTTGGGCGAGAGCCTGGTGCAAAAGGGCAAGATCGGGCGCGAGGCCTTGCAAGAGGCCCTGAGCGTGCAACGCCGCCTGGGCAAGACCCGCCCCTTGGGCGAGGTGCTCGTCGAACTCGGCTATGTCAAGCCGGAGGACATCGAGGAGTCCTTGCAGAAGCAGCGGCAGGGTGGGGGTCGGCTCGAGGACACCCTGATCCAGTCCGGCAAGGTCACGCCGGAGATGATGGCCAAGAGCCTCGCCGCCCAGCTCAACTACAAGTACATCGACCCGGTTGAGCAACCCCCCGACCCTTCGGTGCTGACGATGGTTCAGGAGAGCACGATGCGGCGCTACCACGTCTTTCCTCACCACATAGAAAACGGCGCCCTGGTGGTGCTGATGAAAGACCCCCGCAACATCTTCGCCATCGACGACCTGAAGATGATCACCAAGCGGGAGATCATCCCCGCCGTCGCTACCGAGACCGCCATCAACAAGCTGATCGAGCGCAGCTATGGCGGCAGCGGGGACATGGACGAACTCGCCAAGGAGTTCGAGAAAAAGAAAAAGCAAGAGGAGGAGGTTAGCACCAGCGCCCTCGACGACAACGCGGTGGTGCGGCTGGTCAACAACATCATCCGCGAAGCCTACATCCAAGAGGCCTCGGATATCCACATCGAGCCGCGCCAGGGGGAGATCCTGGTGCGCATCCGGGTGGACGGCAACCTGCGCGAGTACACCAAGCTCCCTAAAGGCGCGGGGCCGGCCATCGCCAGCCGCGCGAAGATCATGGCCAACCTGGACATCGCCGAGCGCCGCATCCCCCAGGACGGACGGGTGCGCTTCCGCGAGCGCGGCATCGACCTCGACCTGCGGCTTTCGACCTTGCCCACGGTGTATGGCGAGAAGATCGTGATGCGCCTGTTGCGCAAGGCCACCGAGATCCCCGAGATCGAGGGGCTGGGCTTCGCCCCTGGCGTCTTCCAGCGCTTCGAGGACGTGATCTCCAAGCCCTACGGGATCTTCCTGATCACCGGCCCTACGGGCTCGGGTAAGTCCTTCACCACCTTCTCCATCCTCAAGCGCATCGCCACCCCGGAGAAAAACACCACCACCGTCGAGGACCCGGTGGAGTACGAGATCCCCGGCATCAACCAGACCCAGGTGAACCCGGCGGCCGGGCTCACCTTCGCCAAAGCCTTGCGCAGCTTTCTGCGTCAGGACCCGGACATCATCATGGTCGGTGAGATCCGCGACTCGGAGACCGCCAAGATCGCCACCGAGGCGGCCCTCACCGGTCACCTGGTCATCGCCACCCTGCACACCAACGACGCCGCCGGAGCGATCACCCGCCTCGAGGAGATGGGGGTCGAACTCTTCAACATCTCGGCGGCCTTGGTGGGGGTGCTGGCCCAGCGGCTGGTGCGGCGGGTCTGCGAGCACTGCAAAACCGAGGTCGAGGCCGATCCCCAGGTGCTGCGCCGCCTCGAGCTAGGCGACGCCGATATCCGCGGCAAGAAACTCTACAAGGGCGTGGGGTGCGAGCGCTGCAACGGCACCGGGTACCGAGGCCGCGCCGCCATCCACGAGCTGATGGTGATCAACGAGGAGATCCGCGCCGCCATCGTGGCCGGGAAGTCGGCCACTGAGGTCAAGGAGATCGCCCGTAAGACCGGGATGTCCACCCTGCGCGAGGACGGCATCCAAAAAGCCTTTATGGGCATCACCACGCTCGAAGAGGTGCTGGCCCGCACCATCGACTGAACGGCTCTTTTCCGGATGAGGAATAGCGAGGAGTGGAGGTATGGCTAAAACCCCCGATATCGTAGACCTGCTCACCCTGGCGGTGGACCGCAACGCCTCGGACCTGGTGATCACCGTGGGCCTCCCCCCCATGATCAAGATCGACGGGGAGTTCCACCCCACCGAGCACGGGGCCCTTACCCCCCAGGACACCCGCCGCCTGATGTACGCGCTGATGGATGAAAAGCAGCAGCGGAACTTCGAGGAGGAGAAGGAGCTGGACTTCTCCTTCAGCCTTCCCGCCAAGGGGCGCTTCCGGGTCAACGTGTTCTTGCAACGGGGCAGCGTGGGCGGGGTGCTGCGGGTAGTGCCCACCGTGGTCAAGAGCTTCGAGGAGCTGGGCCTGCCCAAAAACATCGGCGAGCTGGCCCTCACCCCGCGCGGGCTGCTGCTCATCACCGGCCCCACCGGATCGGGTAAGTCCACCACGCTGGCCTCGATGATCGACTACATCAACGAGCGCCGCCGCGCCCACATCGTGACCATCGAGGACCCCATCGAGTTCTTTCACCGCCACAAGACCAGCATCATCAACCAACGCGAGATCGGCTCGGACACCCATGGATTTCACAAAGCCCTGCGGAGCGTGCTGCGCCAGGCCCCGGATGTGATCCTGGTGGGCGAGATGCGCGACTACGAGACCATCTCCTCAGCCATCACCGCCGCCGAGACCGGCCACCTGGTGATGGGCACCCTGCACACCAACTCCGCCCCCGAGACCATAGACCGCATCGTCGACGTCTTCCCCGAGACCCAGCAGGAGCAAGTCCGGGTCCAGCTGGCCAACAACCTGGTCGCGGTGATGACCCAACAACTGCTGCCCAAGGCCTTCGGGGGAGGCCGGGTGCTGGCCTACGAACTGATGATCGCCACCCCGGCGGTGCGGGCTTTGATCCGCGAGGGCAAGAGCCACCAACTGGTCTCGGTGATCCAGACCGGCGGCCAGTTCGGCATGATCACCATGGACGCCTACCTGGCTGACCTCTACAAGCGCAAGCTCATCACCTACGAGATGGGCCAAAGCCGCGCGGTGGACCCCAAGGAGTTCGCCCGGCTGGCCAGCGCTGGGGGTTCGGCCTCCCCGGCCAACGTGGGCACGCAGCGCCGCCCCTAGGCGCGGGGGAAAGAGCAGGCCTCTGGCGCGCGGGTTCTTACCCCTTCCCATGGACCCGAACAACAGCCGTCCTGCAAAGCCTTGACGCATAACGTATAAGCCGATATGCTACTTTTATCGGACTCGGGGAAACCCGAGCGTTTTTATTGGGCGCGGGGCAGCCCTGGACTAAAGTCCAGGGAGTCGTCACAATAAGGCCGTATGTCGGGCTTCGAAGCCGTGGTGGGCTTGGAGGTGCACCTCCACCTCAAGACCCAGACCAAGATGTTCTCCCCCACCCCCGCCGAGTACTTTGGGGATGGCCCCAACACCCACGTCCACCCGATTGATCTGGGTCTGCCGGGGGTCCTGCCGAGCGTGAACGCGCGGGCCGTGGACTACGGGATCATGTTCGCCTTGGCCCTGAACTGCGAGGTCGCCGGGTGGACCCAGTTCCACCGCAAGAGCTACTTCTACCCCGACATGCCCAAGAACTACCAGATCAGCCAGTACGACCGGCCCATCGGGCAGAACGGCCACTTGGAGGTCGCCGGGCATAGCATCCGGATCAAGCGGGTGCACCTCGAGGAGGACGCCGGCAAGAGCCTGCACCCCGAGGGGGGCCAGCACAGCCTCATTGACCTCAACCGGGCCGGTTCCCCCCTCATCGAGATGGTGACCGAGCCGGACCTCCAAAGCCCCGAGCAGGCCCGGCTTTTCCTCTCCCACATCCGCAGCCTCGCCCAGACCCTGGGCATCTCCGACGCCAACCCCGAGGAGGGCAAGATGCGCACCGACGTGAACGTCTCGGTGCGGCGGGTGGGGGAGCCGCTGGGCACCAAGGTGGAGATCAAGAACCTCAACTCCTTCCGCAGCGTGGCGCGGGCCTTAGAGTTCGAGATTCGGCGCCAGACCGAACTCCTGCGCCAAGGCCGCCGGGTCGAGCAGGCCACCTTAGGCTGGGACGAGGCCGCGGGAAAGACCTATGTGATGCGGGTGAAGGAAGGGGAGTCCGACTACCGCTACTTCCCCGAGCCGGACCTGCCGCCTTTGCGGATTGATGCGGGCTGGCTCGAGCGCATCCGGGCGGCCATGCCCGAACTTCCGGCGCAGAAGTTCAGTCGCTACGTGGCCTCCGGCATCCGCGAGTACGATGCCGAGATCCTGGCCTACAACGCCTCGCTGGCCAAGTTTTTCGACGCTGCGCTCGAGGGCTACACCGGCAACCCCCAGTCCCTGGCCAACTGGCTGGGCTCCGACGTCGCCGGCTACCTCAACGAGCGGGGGCTCGAGATCGGGGATACCCGGCTCACCCCGCAGAACCTCGCCAAGCTGGCGGGGCTCCAGGAGCGGGGCGAGATCACCAGCCGGGTGGCCAAGAACCTGCTGGGCGAGGTGATGGAAGGGGCCGACCCGGAGCGGCTCGTGGAGGAGCGCGGGCTGAAAGTCGTGGCCGACACCGGGGCCATCCGGGCCTTGGTGGAGAAGGTGGTGGCGGCGAACCCCCAGGTGGTGGAACAGATCCAAGGGGGCAAGACCCAGGCCATCAACGCCCTCTTGGGGCAGGTGATGCGGGAGTCCAAGGGCACCGCCAAGCCGGACTTGGTGCGGCAACTCCTGGCCGAGGTGATCGGGGTTCAACCCGCTTAGGGTGAGGGTATGGGCGCGGCCAGGGTGAACCTCGAGGGATGCCCGACGCGAAGCCTCGGCGAGAGGACATCCGCGATACCAAGGACGTGCAGCGTTACCCGGATGTCGTGCGGGTCGATGCGGACCATCCCGACCCTTGTTGTGGTGGAGGTGCGCTCTGTACGCGATCCCCTAGAGGCGCCTCGTCGCAGAATCAGCCGGGAGCCTGAAAACCTATGAAATACGAAGACGCAGGGGTCAACATCGGCCGCAAAGCCGGGGCCCTCAGGGCGGCCTCGGCCAAGATCAGGGGCACCTACACCCCGGAGGTGCTGTGGGGGCTGGGGGCCTTCGGGGGGATGTTGGACGCCTCGAGGCTCAAGGGCCTCGAGCACCCCGTCCTCGTCGCCAGCACCGACGGGGTGGGGACCAAGACCCTGCTCGCCGCCCAGACCGGGCGCTGGGAGGGTCTGGGCTTCGACATCGTCAACCACTGCGTCAACGACCTCTTGGTGCAGGGGGCCAAGCCCCTGTTTTTTCTGGATTACGTGGCCAGTGCGCGGCTCGAGCCCGACCTCCTGGGAAAGGTGCTGGAGTCTTTGGCCGAGGCTTGCAAAGCCGCCGGGATGCCCCTGCTGGGCGGCGAGACCGCCGAGATGCCGGGGGTCTACCACCCGGGCGGGCTCGACCTGGTCGGGACCATCGTGGGGGTGGTGGACCGGCAACGAATCGTGGACGGCTCGAGGGTAGAGCCCGGCGATGCGATCCTGGCCCTTCCCTCCTCGGGGCTGCACACCAACGGCTACTCGCTGGCCCGCAAGGTGCTGGCGGATTGGGACCTGGAGGAACCCCGCCCCGAACTCGCTGGGGCCAGCCTGGCGACAGCCTTGCTCAAGCCGCACCAGAGCTACCTCGAGCCGGTCTCCCGGCTGCTCGAGTCGGGTTTAGAGGTGCGGGCCATGGCCCACATCACCGGGGGCGGGGTCTACGAGAACCTGCCCAGGGTGCTTCCCGAGGGCCTGGGGGCGGAGATTCAGATCGGAAGTTGGCCGGTTCCGCCGGTCTTCAGCCTGATCCAGCGGGCCGGAGGGGTTGAGGGGGCCGAGATGTTTCGGGTCTTCAATATGGGGCTGGGCTATCTGATTGTCATGAAAGAAAGTGACATGGAGCCAGCTCGGCAAACGCTGGGCGTGGGGTATCGTGTAGGGCGGATCGTGGCGGGAGCTGGGGTAAGGGTCTTGTGAAGGAACTGTGGCTGGTGCGGCACGGGGAGACCACCTGGAACGCCGAGGGGCGGCATCAGGGGCAGCTCAATGTGCCGCTCTCGCCCCGCGGCATCGGGCAGACTTTCCGCTTGGCCGAGCGGCTGCGCGCGAGCGGGGTGACCTTCGATAAGCTCTACAGCTCCGACCTCGAGCGCTCGCAGGAGACCGCCCGGCCCATCGCCCAGGCCCTGGACATACCCATTTACCTCGACCCCCGCCTCCGCGAGATCAACTCTGGGGCCTTGCAGGGTCTGCTGCAAAGCGAGATCGAGGAGCGCTTCCCCGACTACGTCCGGGCGGTGCGGGCCGACCCCTGGAACACCCCAAGGCCCCAAGGCGAGAGCATGGCCGACGTGAGCCGCCGGGTCGAGGCCTTCCTGAACGAACTGCCCTCAGGACGGTTCCTGATCGTGACCCACGGCGGGGTAATCCGGGCTGCGCTCCAGCTGACCTTGGACCTGACCGGCAACATCTGGCGGCGCTTCCGTATCCAAAACACCTCGATCACCCGCTTGGTGTTTCCAGAGTCCAGGGTTCGGTCCCTCCTGGACCGAGTGGACAGAGCCCCTGCCCCAGCAGAGGAAGGCTACGCCATCACGGTGGGGGACGCCGCCCATCTGGAGCGCTGGGCCGAAGCCCTCACCACCGACGAGATCGAGGCGGGTTAACCGGCCTGGGTCGCCTCTGCCATAAAATCAGACCATGTTCCAGGGTAGGGTGGTCTTGGTGACCGGGGCTGCCCGGGGCATCGGGCGGGCCATCGCCGAGCTTTTCGCCCAGGAGGGGGCCCTCTTAGCGGTGTGCGACCTGCGCCCCGAGATTCAGGAGTTGGCCGAGAGCCTGGGGGCCTTCGCCTTGCGCGCCGACCTGGCCAATGAGCGCGACCGGGAACGCTTCGTGCAGGGAGCGGTGAAGGCCTGGGGAGGGCTCGACGTGCTGGTCAACAACGCCGCCACCGCCACATCCGGCTCGGCCTTGCGGGTGGGGCTCGAGGCCTGGCAGCGGGTGCTCGAGGTGAACTTGACCGCCCCCATGCACCTCTCGGCCTTGGCCGCCCGGGAGATGGCCAAGGCCGGCGGAGGGGCTATTGTGAACGTAGCCAGCGTGCAGGGGCTTTTCGCCGAGCAGGAGAACGTAGCTTACAACGCGTCGAAGGGCGGGCTGGTCAACCTCACCCGTTCCTTGGCGCTTGACCTTGCCCCGCTGGGCATCCGGGTGAACGCGGTTGCGCCGGGGGCCATCGAGACCGAAGGGGTCTTGGCGGCGATCGCTTCCTCCGACGATCCGGAAAAGACCCTGCGCGACTGGGAAGACCTGCACGCCCTCAGGCGGCTGGGGCAGCCCGACGAGGTGGCCCAGGCGGTGATGTTCCTGGCTTCGCCGCAGGCCAGCTTTATCACCGGGGCCATCCTGCCGGTAGACGGGGGGATGACCGCCAGCTTTATGATGGCCGGAAGACCGGTCTAGGCTGGGCTCAGCAACCCCCCTTTGGGTGGCTCAACCTCTACCCCAGGCTCCATCCCCCACACCACCCGCAGCAAGTACACCACCGCCGCCGCGTCCCAAGCTTGCGGGCGGCAAGCCTCCGGGTAGGGTACGGGCGGCTCGCCTTCGTGTCGATCGTAACCGCCCACCAACTCAGGCAGGCGCAGGTCGTGCTGGGTCATGGCCAGGCGGAAAAGGGCTTCCGCCACCCTCCGCGCCTCAGAGTGGAACCCGTAGCGGGCCAAACCCCCCGCAAAGATGGCGGTGTCGTGCGGCCAGACCGAGCCGTTGTGGTAAGAGAGCGGATTATAGCGCACCTCACCGGCACCCAGGGTACGCAAGCCCCAGCCGCTCCAAAGGGCCGGGGAGAACATGGTCTGGACCAACCGCGCAGCCACCTCCGGCCGAACAATGCCGCTCCACAACAGGTGGCCGGGGTTGGAGGAGAGGACTTCCAGGGGCTTCTTCTCCCCGTCCAAGGCCAGGGCGTAGGTTCCCAAGTGGGGAAGCCAGAACTTCTGGTGGAAGAGTCTCTTGATCCCCTCGGCCTTGGCCTCCCAATGAGGGGCTTGTTCCGGCTGGCCCAGGGCCCGGTAAAAACCCGCAGCAGCCCGATAGGCCGCATACGCATAGCCCTGCACCTCGCTCACGGTGATGGCTCCCTTGGCCAGTGAGCCGTCACGGTGGCTTTGCGAATCGCCCGAGTCCTTCCAAGACTGCACGGTGAGGCCCTTCTCGTTGGGAAAAAACTCCAAAAGCCCGTCCTCATCGGGGTCAGCATAGGTGGTCATCCAGGCCAGGGCCGCCTCCCAGTTGGGCTTGAGCTGCCGGACGAACTCGAGATCCCCGGTATCCTGCCAGTAGCGCTCCAAGAGGACCACGAAGAGGGGCGTGGCGTCCACCGTACCGTAGTAGCGGCCAAAAGGGAGCTTTCCGGTGCGGGAGAGCTCGCCCAGCCTCACTTCGTGGAGGATCTTTCCCGGGGCTTCATCGCGGAAAGGATTCACCTCCTGGCCCTGGTGCTTGGCCAGGTAGGTAAGTACCCCTCTGGCCACCTCCGCCCCCCAAGGTAGCGTCATATAGGCGGTGAGCAGGGCGTCGCGACCAAACGGACAGACATACCAGGGGATGCCCGCCGCCGGGTACAGCCCCTCGGGAAGGGAGAAAAGCAAGGCCCGCAGATCGGTCAGGGCCTGCTCCAGGACCTGCTGGCTGCGCCCGCTGGAGAGGTGCAGGGGAAAGCGGCGAATCCACTCCTCGTAACTGGGAAGCTCGGTGCCGTGAGGATCAAAGGGACTTTCGAAGCGGGCCTCCACCACAACCCGGGACTTCTCATGGGGACGGAGTTCGAGCCTCCACCTACGCTCGGGGGCCGGGGGCTGGGTCTCGAGCCGGGTGGCGACCTCGAGGCCATCCTCGGAGGTGTAAGAGAAGCCTTCAACCTTGCGGGTCACGCTGTGCCATCCCCTGGCCTCGAACAGGTCCATGAAGTCCGCCGCCGCGTCGAGGGAGATCTCCAAGGTGTGGGGCTCGAGCGAGGTGTTCTCAAACTCGAGGCTATCGCGAAAGCCTCCCCGTTGCAGCACCAGCTCCCGCCGCAGCCCTACCTTTTGGTCTGGTCCCACGATAAGCCCCCAGTGCTGTACCAGATGGTCGGGGCGGGGGGTCACGCAAAGCAGGGGGTGAAAGCCCGGCAGGCTCCAGCGGTAGCGCGAAAGGTAGCGCGTATCGTGGCGGTAAAAACCCTCCTCGTGCTCACCCACCATCCCGTGGTCCGAAAGCACTGCGTAGGTGTCGTCCTCTTTGAGTGGCAGCATAGAAAAACCTCGCCGATAGCTCCCCATCGGGCTACCCGTCACTGGGGGCTCGGCACCAGCCCAAGACCCCCTAGCCTTTCACCGCGCTGGTCGAAACCCCCTCGATGAAGTAGCGCTGGAACACCACAAACAAGATCACCACCGGGATCATGGAGAGGAAAGCGCTGGCCAGCATCGCACCCCAGTCACCCTGCACCCCGTAGGAGCTGCGGAAGAAGTTGAGCCCCAGGGGCAGGGTGTAGTTATTTTGCTGCGCCGAGAGGATCACCGTGGCCTTGAAGAACTCGTTCCAGACCCCCTGGAAGGTCAGGATGGTGAGCGCTCCCAGAGCGGGGGTGGCCAACGGCAGGATGATGCGGAAGAAGGTGACCAGGGGGTTGGCTCCATCTATCCGCGCGGCCTCCTCGATCTCGCGGGGAATGCTCTCGAAGAACTGCTTCATCAGGAAAACCCGGGCCATATCTATGCCAATCCAGATGATGAGGCCCCATAAGGCCCCTACCAAGCCCAGGTCCCGCAGGATCAGGTAGTTGGAGATAAAGGTGACCTGGGCAGGAACCGCCAGCAGGAGGATAATGGCCCCGAAAATCAGGTTCTTGCCGGGCAAGTACATGCGGGCCAGGGCGTAACCGGCCATCGAGGCAAAGATCAGGTTGATGATCACCGCCGCGATCGCCACAAAGAAGGTGTTGGCCGTCCAGCGCAGGAAGAGGCTATCGCGGGTGTCGGGGTTGCGCGCCTCGTTGAAAACCCGTAGGTAGTTGCGGAAGGTATAGCCGAAAAATCCGGGGGTGATGCTGTCCCAACTGGCCACCCGGCCTCGGCGCTCGAGCCGGTTGGGGTCTAGGGTAGCCGCGTAGAAGCGCTGGGTGCGCGGGGCCTCGATGTCAAGCGGCAGGCGGGGGGCTTTGGGCCCAGAGCCCGGATAGGTCACGGTAAACCGGTAGCGCACAATCTGGCCGGGCTCGCCATCCACCGTAGCGGGAGTCCGGCTCACCTCCTCCACCGGCGAAACCTTGGCGTACTGCGAGGCCTGAACCTCTACCAGCACCGCGCTCAAGCCCGCCCCAGACCGCCGGGTAGGTACCACCACGGTAGGAGGTGCGGGCTGCTGATCGCGGGGCACGAAGTAGGCCACCTCGAAGGGGACCCGGGCCCCGGGCGCAAACCCTCCGGTCCAGGGGTTGCCTGCTCCCTGCTGCCCCAGCCGCCAGGCCGCTACCCAGTTGGCGGGTTGGATCTGGGCGAAATAGTAACGGAAGGGGTACTCGAGCGGGTTGTCCTTGAGACTGCCCAAAAAGGCCACGTAGAAAGGGCCGATAAAAAACACCGTCAGGGCCAGCATGGCCCCGTACACCCAGCCCACCCTGGCCCAGCGCTGGCGGGCCAGAAAGCGCTCGTCGAGCTTGGCTTTGGGTCGAGCGATCTGCGTTGCCATCTCGCCTCCTACTCAATAGCCCTTTTCGGAAATACCAAAGACCCGTTGCAGCCCCACGACGGCGAAGGTCAGCAAGGCCAAGAACAGGGCCCCCGCCGAGGCAATCCCCACGTTGCCGGGCACGTTGGAGTTGAAAACGTTGTTGTAGACGAAGTAGGCCAGGGTGATGATGGAGTCCAGGGAAGACGCATTGCCCAAGAGGGCCACCTGGTCAAACATCTGCAGGGTTCCGATCAAGGAGAGCGTGACCACCAAAAAGGTCACCGGGCGCAGCATCGGTATGGTGATGCGGAAAAACTGCTGCACCGCAGAGGCCCCGTCGATCGCCGCGGCCTCATAGACGCTCCTGGGGATGTCCTGCAAACCTGCCAGGAAGATCAGCATCAGGGTAGGGATGGTGGTGAAGGTGTTGAGGAGGATGATGGCCCACAGCGGGATGGGAATGCCCAGGAAACTCCGGGTCTCGGAGAGCCAGGCCAGGTCAAAGGGTGCTGCTTCGCGGGGGGTGACCAGCCCACTAGCCGAGAGGATCCAGGTCCCGACGATAGCGATGAGCAGCGATAGAGCCCCTAGGGCAGGATCGAAGAGGCCCACCGGGAGCCCCCTCGAGCGCTCCCACATGACCTGAACGGCTTGCATGAGCACAAAGATGCCGAAAAACACCAAGATCACCGGCAGATACGCGGCAAACCAGCCGATGATGGAGTTGAGGAAGCCGTTGCGCTGGAAAAACCAGATGGCAATGAGCGTCACCGCGGCCGAAGAGAGAATGCTGGGTACGTAGTAAACGGTCCGGAAAAAGATGATCCCGCGGATCTTTTGGTTGACGATGGCCGCCATCACCAGGGCCAAAAAGGTCTGCAAGACCGTCACCACCACGGTGAAGGAGATCGAATGCTGCAGGGCCAACAAAAAGCGTTCATCACGGAACAAATAGGCGTAGTTGGCCAGGCCCACAAAGCTAGGGGCATTGAACAGGTCTTTATTGGTCAGGCTGAAAAAGACCGCGCGCAGAAAGGCAAAGCCGTGAAACACCAGCAGATAGACCAGAAAGGGGGCGGTGAATAGCAGCGCGTAGAGCAGTTCGGTGCGTTTTGCTCTAGGCATCTTTCCCTCCTTTGGAGGTATGGGGGCACACGTCGGTGTGCCCCCGGACAGGTTCACCCGCGATCAGCGGACGATGCGGTTCAGCTCGGCCTGGGCATCCGCGATGGCCTGATCTACGCTCTTCTTCCCGGTGATCACCGCCTGCAGAGCCTCGTTGATGGGGCGCATCCAGTCGGCCCCGTTGTACTTGCCAAACTTGAAGGGCAACACCGCCCCGCCGATCCGGGTCGAGCCGTTGAAGACCGTGCGGTAGAGTTCGGGCTCCTTGCCGGTGCGCTGGAAAATGGGGCTGCTGGCCAAGACGGTGCGGCTAGGCAGGGCCAATCCGCGCGAGAGCACCCAGTTCTGCGCCTCGGGGCTGGTGAGGGCTTTGAGCACCTTGACCGCCGCCTCCTTGTTCTTGGAGGCCGCGTTGAGGCTCCAAGAGACCGTAAAGACGAAGTTTCCGCGCTGCTTGGTCTTGGGGTCCAGGGGTAAGAAGGTGGTGCCGTACTTCAGGTTGGGAGCGCTATCCCGCAAGAAACCGCCGATCCAGGCCCCCTCGAGGGCGACCGCGGCCTTTTCCTTGCCAAAGCAGCCGCCGGTCCAGCCTTCGCCCAGATCCTGGGCGAACTTGCCCGCCCCGTCCTTGACCAAGGAGGTGTACCACTCGAAGGTCCGACGGAAGTTGTCGTCCAGCACGGTTTTGCCCTGGGCATTAAAGGGCCGGAAACCGGCCGCATAGGCGAAAGCTCCCATGCGGGCATAGTCGGCCACCACGCACATCCCGACCACGTCCTTGAGGGCGGCCTGCACCTTCTTCAGCTTGTCTTTGAAGGTGTCCCAGGTGTCGGTCTGGTTGGGGTAGGGCACCTTGGCCTCATCGAAGATGTCCTTGTTGTACTCGACGGCCAGGGTGTTGAAGTCCTTGGGAATCCCGTAGACCTTTCCGTTCACGGTGAAGGCCTGGAGCAAGCTGGGCAGGAACTGGTTGAGCTCGCGCTGGGTGAAGTACTGGTTCAGCGGCTCCACCTTGCCTGAGGCGAAGATCGGCTCGGACTGGAACACATCCACGTAGAAGAGGTCCCCCGCGGTGCCGGCCGATAGCGCGTTGAGCAAGGTGGCGTTATAGTCCCCCTCCACCCCTTCGTAAACCGCCTTGATGTTGTCCTTCTCCAACGCCGGGTTCACCACTTCCCGGAGCAAGCCCTGGAGCACCGCAGGGTCGTTCCCCCCGAAGCCTTGCAGCCGCACGATGGTTTGAGCCAGTGCGCTACCGAGGCCAGCCAGCGCCAAAACTGCTACGAACAGTCGTTTCATGATCTTCCTCCTCCATGCCTAGATGCCGATTCCCGACCTGCGCGTTTTTTGCCTTGCGGCTAGCGTTTCCGGGCCGTGGTGTCGCGCACCACCAGCTGCACCGGAACCCGCACCCCCCGCGGAGGTGCGCGGGAGATCGCCTCCTTCAAAAGCCGCACCACCGTGCGGGCGATCTCGGGGATCTCCTGCCGCACCGTAGTGAGCGGGCGGCCCAGGTCAGGCAGGTCATCAAACCCCACCACCGAGACATCCTGGGGGATGCGCAGGTGGAGATCCTCCAGAGCCGCCACCGCGCCCAAAGCCATCTCGTCGGAGGCGGCGAACAACCCGCTGAAGCGCACCCCCTGCTCCCAGGCCCGCCGCACCGCTCGGTAAGCGGGCAAGGTGGAAAACGCCCCGTCAAACACCAGTTCGGGGCGGTAGGGAACCCGATAGTCCTCGAGCGCCTGGCGGTAGCCCTCGAAACGTTCGCGACCCACCTGGCCGGCGGCGGAGAGGTGGGCGATCTCCCGATGTCCTAGCTTGATGAGGTGTTCAGTGGCCCGGTAAGCCCCCCCGGGGTCGTCCGGGGCTACCCAGAACATCCCCGGCTGCACCCCCACCAGCACCGTGGAGGGGTGCTGGCGCACCATCTGCTCGAGCCGGGGGTCGTGGTCGTGGGCTCCCAGCACCACATACCCCCGGGCCTCGGCCATCGGCTGGCCCGACGGGCTAAAGGGGATCTCCTCGAGCTTGAAGTTCTCGTTCCACAACGAGTCACTCAGCGACTCGTAGAGCAGGATGAAGTAGGGGGAGTACTTCCACACCCGCGGCGAGACCAGCACCCCCACCTTGTCGGTATGGCCGGAAAGCTCCCGGGCGGCGGCCATGGGGACGTAACCCAGCCGCTCGACCACCGCCAGCACCCGCTCGCGGGTCTCGGGGCGAACCCCCGAGCGCTGGTTCAGCACCCGGCTCACCGTCCCGGTGGAGACCCCGGCCAGCCGGGCGACATCGCTGATGGTGGGAACACGCCGCTCCATAACCCCCTTTGTAATCGCTTACAAAATTTATGTAGGTGCAGTGTAAGCCTTCTCAAAGCTCCTGTCAACCCACCCAGCCGATCTCTCTACTGTACGGTTCTTTGTGCTGGGCTACTTGCTGGGGCGGGGGTTGTAAACGTTTACGATCAACCCTCCCCATCCCCACCCAATCAGGGGGACCGGGCCTTTGGGTTGTGGGGAACCTCACCGGCCCGCCGCAGCAGCGGGGTAAGATGGAGGCGGAATGAAAGGACTGATCCTCGCCGCCGGGCGCGGTACGCGGCTACGGCCCCTCACCTACACGCGCCCCAAGCACGTTTTCCGGGTCGCGGGTAGGCCGATCATCTATTTTGCGGTGAAGAACCTGCGCGAGGCCGGGATAGACCAGATCGGGGTAGTGGTATCGCCGGAGAACCGCGAGGACATCATGCAGGCCCTGGAGGGCTTCCCCGGGGCGAGCCTCAGCTACATCGTGCAGGAGGAGCCCAAGGGGCTCGCCCACGCGGTGGGCGTGGCCCGGGACTGGTTGGGGGAGAGCCCCTTTGTGATGTATTTGGGGGATAACCTATTCCAGTCGGGGATCACCCGCTTTGTCTCGAGCTACCGGGCCGGGGTGGGGGCGGTGATCGCCCTGGTACGGGTCCCTGACCCCAGGCAGTTCGGGGTGGCGGTCTTGGAGGGGGGCCGGGTGGCCCGGCTGGTGGAAAAGCCCAGGGAGCCGCCTTCGGACCTGGCGGTGGCGGGGGTGTACGTGTTCGGCCCGGAGATCCACCCCATCATCGCCAACCTCAAACCTTCCGGGCGCGGCGAGTACGAGATCACCGACGCCATCCAGGGGCTGTTGGACCAGGGCTATGCGGTTTTGGGCGAGGAGGTGCAGGGCTGGTGGAAGGACACTGGGCGGCCCAACGACCTCCTGGACGCCAATCGGCTCCTGCTGGTGGAGATGATCCCGGAGACCAAGGGCCAGGTCTGGGAGAGCAAGATCACCGGGCGGGTGGTCATCGAGGAGGGGGCGGTGGTGCGGGAGTCCACCATTCTGGGGCCGGTGATGATCGCCAGCGGGGCCATCGTGGAGGGGGCCTATATCGGGCCTTTTACCTCGGTGGGGCCGGGGGCGGTGGTGCGCCGGGCGGAGGTGGAGTTCTCCATCCTCGAGGACGGCGCGGTGGTCGAGGACGTACCCTTGCGGCTGCACGAGAGCATCCTGGGGGTGGGGGCCCGGGTCACCAGCCGCAACGGTCTGCCCAAGGCCCACAAGCTGGTGCTGGGGGACCTCTCCTCGGCGGAGTTGGGCTGAAGATTCACATCGGGAGGTGGGAGTATGTGGCCATTTGGTAAATCGATCGCGCAAAGAGCTCAGGAAGCCATCGACAGCATGAAGGTGTTCCAGGGGTTGGGGCTGCGGGTCAGCGAGCAGGGCGGGGTGCTCAGGGTGAGCGGGGCGGTTCCCAACAAGAACTACCTGCGGGCCATCGAGGTGGCCGTCGGGGGGATCAAGGGCATCCAATCGGTCGACACCAGCGGGGTGATCGTAGCCCAGCAGGAGGTCTCCGACGCGGAGATCGCCCAAGCCGAAGCGGAGGTGCGCCGGGCGGCCGAGAGCAGCGCCCTGGCCAAGAAGGTGCTGGCCGCGCTCGAGGCCAACGAAGAACTCAAAGATGACCCCATCGACGTGTTGCAAAGAGGGAGCGGGGTGGTCCTGCGGGGCGCGGTGGACAGCCAGCACGAGTTCAACCTGGCGGTGCAGATCGCCAAAGGGGCTGGAGCCACCGACGTGGACGCCAGCGCCCTCCAGATACACCCCGGGGCCAAGGCTAAGTTCGCCGCCAAGCAGGGCTACGTCAACGTCCCCGACGAGTGGTACACGGTGCAACCCGGCGACACCCTCTCAGGGATCGCCCTCAAGTTTTACGGCGACGGCACCCGCGAGAGCTACATGAAGATCGCCCGGGCCAACAACCTCCAAGACCCGGACCAGATTCAGGTGGGGCAGAAGTTGCAGATCCCGCGCTAAAGGGGTTGCCCCCCTAGCCTGCCACAGGCTAAGG
>PSML01000016.1:22365-32566 GCA_040290145.1 Meiothermus sp.
TCAGCCCTGTCCCACCCCAGCAGGTCCAAAAGGGGATACCTGTCGGACTATACGCCGACTGGGTTAAAGACGTAGTTTGAAAATTTAAATCGGGTTTTTATACATCCAGTCTAATCTACTTTGGCGAAAAGACCCTAGAGGGTTCAAACCCTGTTGGAGGTAGTGATGAACGAGATTCTGGTATGGGGCAGCAAGAGCCGGGAGCGCACCTGGAGGCCCGCCATCATCGGGCTGGCCCTGGGCCTGCTGATCCCCGCCCTGGCCCAAGGGGCCGAGGTGGTGAAGCTCACGCTGAACTCGGTGCTGGTGGTCCAGGAGAGCAAAAACGGTCAGGTGAGCGAAGCCTTCCAGCCTGCCCTAGCGGTGAAGCCGGGGGAGATCCTGGAGTGGCGGCTCGAGGCGGAGAACGCCACCGACCGCCCCCTGCGCCAAGTAGCCCTGGTCATTCCGATTCCTAAAGAGACCGCCTACCTCGAGGGGAGCGCCCCCGCACTGCCGTGGGGCGGGGTCCGGATTCTGCCGCAGTTCTCTTACGACGGCGGCAAAACCTACGGCCTCCCCCCCCTCAAGCGCCGGGTTCGCTCCGTCGAGAACGGCCAGGAGGTGGAGCGAGAAGTAGAGGTGAGGCCCGCAGAGTACACCCACGCCCGCTGGCTGCTGCCCGAACTCGGCCCCAAGGCCAAAGTCTTGCTCAAATTACGCACCACCGTCAGATAGTCCATGGTGAGGAGACCTATGAAAAAACCCGTCGGCATAATCGGCGTCCTCTTGTCCTTATGGTTTAGCCTGGCCCTGGCGGCCCCTACGCCCGCCGGCACCAGCATCCAGAACCAGGCCTCGGCCACCTACGTGGACTCCGCGGGCCAACCCCGCAGCACCACCTCCAACCTGGTCGTCACCGTGGTGCAGCAGGTCTACAGCTTCACCATCACCCCCAACGGGGCGAACGAGGCCAGCCCCGGCCAGACCCGCAGCGGCCTGCCCGGCTCCCAGGTGCTCTTCAACTACCAGGTGACCAACACCGGCAACGGCACCGACACCATCAACCTGGCCACGGTCCAGGGCACCGCGGACAACTTTGACCTCACGGGCGTTCAGATCTTCCTGGACGCCAACTGCAACGGCAACCTGGACGCGGGCGAGACCACCCCCATCACGGGCGTGACCCTGAACATGGGGAACTCGGCCTGCCTGATCGTGCGGGCCACCCTCCCCACAAGCGCCACCAATGGCCAGTACGGCAACCTGAACCTGACCGGTACCTCGGTGGGCAACCCTAACGTCAAAGACAACGACAACTGGGCCCGGGCCACCGCCACCACCGCCGCGGCCCTCACCGCCTTCAAGAGCGCCTCACCGAGCGGGAACGTGACCCCCGGCTCCACCATCACCTACACGGTCTCGGGCGCCAACACCGGCGGGGGCGCGGCGTATGGGGTGAGCGTGACGGGCCTCAGCGGCACCGGCATCCTGGTCGCCGACACCATCCCCTCCGGCCTCAGCGTGAGCAGCATGCCCACCGGCAGCGCGGGCGCGGGCACGGTGAGCTTCGTCTACTCCACCGATGGCTCGAGCTGGAGCCCGCTCGGCTCCTCTAACCTGCCCCTCACCGGCAACGGCACGGTGGCCATCGGCCTGTTCATCAGCGGCAGCGGGGCTTTCTTCCCGCAAGGGGCCTCCTACACCTTCAGCTTCGGGGCCACCGTGCCCACCGGTGCGGCCTCGGGCACCCTCTACACCAACTCGGCCACGGTGCGCTTCAACGACGGCACGGCTCCCCAGACGGTCACCACCAACTCCACCACCAACACCGTAGGGGCGGGCTACAACGTAGCCGTCGGGCCGTACGGGTTCCCCACGGCCGGCGCCTCGGGCACCTATACCGCCCTAGGCTATACGGTCACCCGCTCCGGCGACGCCCAGAGCATCGCCAGCGTCTACGACGGCACCACCGTGATCTTCCGCCACACCCTGAGGAACACCGGGAACGCCGCGGACAGCTTCACCCTGGGCTTTAGCGGTGCCCCCACCGGCTGGAGCTGCGGCCTGGTGGCCGATGACCTCACCACCCCCATCAGCGGCCCCGTGGGCCCGGTGGCGGCCGGTGCGGACTACAACTTCGCCCTGAAGTGCCAGGTCCCTGCCGGTGCTACGGGTAACTCCTTCACTCTTACCGTCACGGCCACCTCGGTGGGCGATCCGGGCAAGACCGACCCCACCACCGACACCGTCACCGCCTTAGCGGACGGCTTCCGCCTTGACCTCTACGGCGGGGTGAACGGCTACGGGCCCTACACCCAGAGCCAGACGCAAAACGGCACGAACTACACCTCTGATGACCTGTCCACCAGCCGGCCTCCCATCTACCAAAACGGCACAGTCTACCCCTCCGCCAACCCCGGGGCCCAGGTGGTCTACCGGCTCAGGGTGAAAAACCTCAACCCCAGCGGCCAGGCGGACAACTACACCCTGCTGGTCCAGCCTGGGTCCGGCTACGCGGCCGCGGTGGACAGCCTGCTCTTCTACCCCGACGCCAACGATGACGGCCTCCCCGACGGCCCCCCCATCAGCAGCACCGGCCTCCTGGGGGCGAACGGGGAGTTCAAGTACCTGGCCGTGGTCACCCTCAAGAACACCGCCCCGCCCGGGCCGGCTGGGTTCAGCTTCGCCGCCCAGAGCAGCCAGTCCGGTGCCGAGCCCAAGGACTTTGCCCCCACCCAGATCAACGTCAACACGTTGGCCCAGGTCTCCCTGATCCCCGACCGTTCGGGCACCGTGACCAGCCCCGGCACCATCCAGTACACCCACACCCTGACCAACAGCTCCAACACCGGTGCCACCTGCACGGTCTCCGGTAACGGCGGTAGCTATGGCTGGACCTACCAGTACTCGCTGGATGGCACCACCTGGGCACCCAGTCTGATCGGGATCAGCCTCACCCCCAACGGCGGTAACCAGACGATCTACGTCCGGGTGCTGGTGCCGGCGGGCGAGCCCATCGGGCGCACCGATGTGAACACCCTCACCGCGAGCTGCGACGTGGGCAGCACGAGCGCGAGCGCCACCGCCAGCGAGACCACCACCGTGGTGGGCGGGGACCTGCGCCTCTCCAAGAGCGCGGTGAGCTACGTGGGCACCAGCGCCACCGTGCGCTCTTCGGATGGCAGCCAGGCCTACCCCGGCGACACCCTGGTCTACACCGTGCTGGCCGAGAACATCGGCACCGCGGACCTCAAGGCGGTCAAGGTCGCCGACCCGCTGCCGGGCTACACGGGCTTCGTGAGCGTCTCCGCCACGGCCACGGGCTTCCCCGCTGGAGCCACCGTCCTCTACTCCACGGACGGCACCACCTGGAGCACCGCCGCTCCCACCAGCCTCCCCGCAGGCGGTACGGTCTACGTGGGGGTGAATACCAACGGGGATGGGACGATCGACGGGAACGACGTGATGCCCCCTGGCGCTAAGATCACCCTGACCTTCAAGGTGCAGGTGCAGTAGGCCCCCTCACCCCCGCCCCAAGCCACCGGGGCGGGGGAGAGCTTGGAAAAAGGCGAGATGAAAAGCCTATCCGCAGCCCGCTGGAGCCTGGCCCTCCTCTTTCTCCTAGGGGCGGCTTGGGCCACGACCCCAGCGGGCACGGTGATCCGCAACCAGGCCAGCGCCTCGGTGGAGGGTCAGAACTACCTCTCCAACGTGGTCGAGACCGTGGTGCAGGCCCTGTGCGTACCGGTGGTGCTGCCCAACGGCACCCCCACCAGCCCGGCCCAGCGCGCGGTGGCCCCGGCGGGAGGGCTTGCCTATCTGGCTTACCGGCTGCAAAACGCGGGCAACGCCCCTTTTGACTTCAGCCTCACCTGGGCCCAGGCCGGTGGCGCCTGGGTGCCCAGCCAGGTGCGGTTTTTTCTCGACACGGACCAGAACGCCCGCCGCGACCCCGGGGAGCCCGAGATCAGCGGGCTGCGCCTGGAGATGGGCCAGACCGCCGGGGTGGTGATGGAGGTCACCCTGCCCCTCACGGCCAGCGGGGAACTCCCCCTCACCCCGGTGCTCTCCTGCAACGGCGCCCAGGACGCCGACAACTACGCCTTGATCGCCGCGACCAGCGGCCCAGCCTTAGAGGTTACCAAGTCGGTGAGCCCGGCCGGGCTCTCCCCCGGCGGTGAGGCGGAGTTCAGCCTGGTGCTGCGCAACACCGGGGGCCAGGCCGCGGCCGGCCCGGTGCTGCTCAGCGACCGGCTCGACACCCCCGGGATGGCCGGTCTGGACTATGTGGCCGGTTCGGCCCAGGCGGTCAAGGGCCAGCTCGAGTACACCCCCGACGGGGTCAACTGGCAGGGCCAGGAGCCGACCCAGGTCAAGGGCCTGCGCCTGCGGCTGCCCAAGCTCGAGCCCGGCGAGGAGGCCCGCCTCTCCTTCCGGGTGCGAGCCCGAGGGGGGGTGAAGGGAGTCCGCACCAACCGGGCCGAGGCCACCGGCGAGGGGGGCCCGGCCTGGGCCGAGGCCATCCTCGAGGTGCTGCCGGGCTACGCCCACCATCTGGGGCCTTTCGGCAACCCCAGAGCCCTCCCCGGCGGCGAGGGGAGCTCCGACGACCGGCAGACCGCCACCCTGGTAGCGGGGCAGACCTACTGCTTCGCCCACACCCTAGAGAACGCCGGGGAGGCCGATGACCTCTACACCCTGCGGGCCTCCGGGCTGCCGGTGGGGGGAGCCGGGAGCTTCCAAACCCCGGAGGGCCTCCCCCTACCCAACCCGCTTCCCCTGGCCGCCGGGGCCCGCCGGGACTTCCGCTACTGCCTGAGGGTGGAGGCACCCCTTCCGCCCTTCACCGTGGAGCTGTCGGCGCAGTCCGCCGCCACCGGTGGGGTCAACCGCACCCAGGACCAGGTGCTCAGTACGCAGGGGCCAGCGGGGCTGCTCCTGGGCAAGAGCGTGAGCCCTGCGGGGACGGTGGCGGCGGGGACCCTCCTGACCTACACCCTGCGGATCGAGAACACCCTGGCGGACCTGCGGGGCGTCCGGGTGCTGGACCGCCTGGACCCGGCGCTCGAGTTCCTCTCGGCCTCGGACGGGGGAACCTTTGACCCGGCCACGGGCCAGGTGGAGTGGAATCTGGGGGATCTGGCCTCCGCCAGCACCCGCACCCTCACCCTAAGGGCTCGAGTGCGCGGGGGGACCCCCGACGACACACCCATCCTCAACCGCTTCAGCCTGACCTCCACCCTGACCCCCACCCCCCTGCAGTCCAACACCGTGCAGAACCGGGTCTTCAGCGCCAACCTGCTGCTGCTAAAATCGGTGGACCCGCCCCGAGCAGGCTACGGCGACCGGCTCACCTACCGGCTCGAGGTGGCCAACCCCAGCACCGCCGACCTCGAGGTGCGGCTGGTGGACACCCCGTCCGCCGGCACCCAGTACATCCCCGGCTCGGCCCGGCTCTACGAGGGCGGGGCGGGCTGCACCGGCGCTGGCCTGGGGCTCGAGCCCACCCCCCAGGGGGGCACCCTGGTCTGGTCAGGGATCCACCTGGGGGCCGGTCAGCGGCGCTGCCTGACCTACGGGTTGCGGGTACTCCCGGGAGCCCCCGAGACCCTCCTGAACACCGCCCAGGCCTTCGGCACCACCGGAGCGGGAACCGCCTTGGCCAGCGCCCAGGGCCAAGCCCTGGTGCGGCTCGTGCCGGGCATCTTCGACGGGCGGGGTACCCTGGTGGGGCAGGTTTTCCTGGACGTGGACCGCGACGGGCGCTATACCCCGGGGCTCGACAGACCCTTGCCCGGGGCCCGGGTGATCCTGGGGAATGGCTGGCAGACCCTCACCGATGCCCAGGGGCGCTACGCCTTCCGCGACCTGGAGCCGGGGGTCTGGACCCTCATGCTCGACCCGGCCTCGGCCCCCTTCCGCCCCCTCCCCCACCCCGAGGCCACCGGCGAGGGCTACCGCCACCGGGTGGAGGTGCAGGGGCTCACCCGCAGCGACTTCCCCCTCGAGGCCCCCCAGGGGACCATCGGCGTCACCCGCAGCACCGTGCTCGAGTTCGGCCCCTTGCGCATCGAGAAGCGCCTGATCCCGCTGCCGCAGGGCTTTAGGGTGGTGCTCCGGCTCGAGACCCGCGAACCCCTCCCCGACCTTACCCTCACCGATCCGCTTCCGGCGGGGGGAGAAAAGGTCTTCAGGCTGGGGACGTTTGAGGGCCAGACGGAGCTGACCTATGAGCTGGCGGAGGGCCTCCTGACCGACCCCCAGGTGCGCTGGAGGTATCCGTGAGCCCACCCAAGACACCCTCCCTGCGTTGGGCGTGGGGCCTCCTGGCCCTGCTGCTCCTCCCTGCTTTGGCCCAGGCCCGCACCGACCTCAAAGGTATTGTGCCGGGCAGCCAACTGGGCTGGGAGATAGAGGAGCTGCGGGCGGGCGTGGTGGTGAACAAGCCCACCATCCTCAACCTGCAGATCTACTCCCCGGGCTTCGACCCCCAAGACTACCGCCGGGCCCTCAAGGGGCAAGAGGAGCTGGGCGATGAGCGTTACGATAGGGGCCGGGGTTCCCTGCGGGCTGAGTTTGTGCTCACCCACAACAACCAGGTGTTGGCCGAGAAGACCTTTGGGCTCGAGCCCCACCGCTGGGTGCCCTTCTTCCGGGGTGAGGTGCAGCCGGGGGTCTACCTGATCAAAAGCCGCTTCCAGGGCCTGGGCAAGAACGCCTTCCGCTACCGCATCCAGACGAGCGTGCCGGAGGCCGCCGAGCTGGTGGTAGACCCCACCCTGCAACTCTATGACGTGCGCAGGGCCACCGCCAATCCCGTGTCGGTCGCGACCATCCGGGGAGGAGACTGGAGCGAGCCCTTCGTGTTGGACGTAAGCCCCCAGGCCCTGCCCCTGCGGGTGGGCTTCTACGACGAAGACGGCCCCAAGGAGCTGGAGGGCCGGGTGCGCCTTCCCGATGGGAGGGTCGCAGGCCGCCCGGTCTCCGGCGACCGAAGCTGGGCGTACTACGACGTCCGCCAGCCCGGCACCTTCACCTTTGGCTTCCGCCAGCCCAGGGGCGCGGCCCAGTACTCCAACACCATCGGCTTCCGGGTGGAGGCCTGTATGGAGGTCGAGCCAAGGGCCTTCCGGGTGGTGGCCCCACGCCCCGTACAGGCCCTGGTACAGGATCTCAGCGGTCAGCCGGTGCAGATAAGCCCCATCGTGGAGGGGGACAAGGTGCGCACCGTCCGACTGCCCGCCCTCCCCGAGGGTTACCGCCTGGTGCGCTTGGAGTTAGAAGGTGGAGAGGCCCTGGATGCCCAGACCGCCCGCTTCGGCTGTGCGGGTGGTCAGGCCCGCTTTGTGGTAGAAAAGCCCGCGCCCCAGTCCGTGCTGGAGATGGAGGCCGTGCTGGTACGGCCCGATGGAGAGCAACCCTTCGACCTGCCCCTCTTGGTGAACGAGAAACCGGTCCTGCTCCAGAAGGGCCAGGCCCGCCTGGAGCTACCGCCGGGAACCTACGCCCTTACCCCCCAGCTAAGCGGGGCCCGCATCGAAGGCCCCAGCGAGGTGCGTCTGGAAAGCGCTCAAACCCAACGGGTGCGCTATCGGATCTACCCTGAGGTTCGTCTGGAACTGGAGGCCGCCCCCACCCTCCTGCGCGTGGGTGAGCAAACCACCCTGACCGCCCGGGCCCGCTCCGCTTTCCCCGACCTGCTGCCCGCCGATCTGGAGCTTACCCTACCCCCCTGCCTGGAGCCTTTGGACCCGACCCGTCTGACCGCTCCGGTGGGGCAGGGCCGCGATGTGGTGCTGCGCGTCCCGGCCCGGGCCACCTGCAAAGCCGAGCCGGAGCCCATCGCCACCCTGGCCCCCTGGTCTGGGCAGGCCCGCACCCGGCTGAAGATCCTCCAGCCCGCCACCTTCGCCCTAAAGAAGGAGGCCCTGACCCCCCGGGTCGAGGTGGGGGGTGAGGCCATCTGGCGGCTCGCGGTGGAGAACACCGGTGACGAGGCTGGACGGGTGCGCCTGGAGGATGGGCCGGCCAGATTTGACCAGACCTTTGAGCTATCCCCAGGTGAACGACGCACCTTCCAGGTCCGAAGCCCGGTCACTGCCGACGCTCCAGAGCGCATCGTCAACACCGCCCGGCTGCTCGACGCTTGGGGGGCTCCTCTGGATCAAGCCCAGGCCGAGGTCCAGGTGCTGCGCCCGAGTGCCCAGCTCTCCCGCACGCTGGACAAGCGCATCGTGGTGCCCGGCGAGACGGTGGAGGTGCGCCTGGTGGTGCGCAACGCCGGCCAGGCCCCCCTGCGCTATGGGCTGCGCGATACCTACCCGGAGTGGCTGGACCCCGACACCACCCCAGAGTTCAGCGGCGAGCTGGCCCCAGGGGAGAGCGCAACCCACACCTACTTGGCCCGGGTACGCTTGGGCCCCCCCACAAGCGGCGGATTCCTGGCCCAGCTCAGCTCGGACGGCGGCAACCCCCGCGCAGCCGATACCCTCCAGCGCTCCCTGGTCGGGCTCGAGCAGAGCGTCGAACCGGGCCGGGTGCTGGTGGGCGGCCAGGCTCGCTTTACCGTTCGCGTGGGCAACCCCACCGATCACCCGCTCAGCCTGCGCCTGCAGGAGTCGCCCGCCGAGGGGTTGAAGATGGCCCTGCCGGAAAGCCTGGAGTTTGCCCTACAGCCCGGTGAGGTGCGGGAGTTGGCCCTCCTGGCCCAGGCCGAACGGGCTGGCGCGCTGGAGGCCCAGGCGCTGGCCCTGGTGGGCGGCGCCCCAGCCTCCTTCCCGGCCCGGGCCACCCTGCTGGCCCTGCCCCCCCTGGAACCCCAGCGCCTCTCCAGCGTAGAGCTGCCCTTCGAGGTGAAGGGTGCGGCGGCTGGCGAGCGCCTCCTCATCACCCACCAACCCCCCGCCGGTAGTACCTATGAGCCCGGCTCAGCCCGGCTGGATGGCCGCCCCCTCCCCGACCCGCGCGTGGACGGGCAGGGGCGGCTGTACTTCGAGATCCCCTACCAGACCAGCGGCCTGCTCAGCTTCGGGCTGCGCCACCGCGAGGCCCTAGGAGCGCCCGCCGAGCCCACCCTCACCGTGCGGGTGGGCGACCGGGAGGTGTACTTGCAGGGCCAGCAGCCCTACGCGGACTACGATAAGGCCCTGCCCATAGAGGTCAAGGCCGAGGGCGGCTTGATCCAGGAGCCGAGGGCCGGAACCCTCTTCCGGGTAGACAAAATCCGCGTGGTCTTGCAAACCCCGCTGGGCCTCGAGACCCGCCTGACCCTCAACGGCGAGGAGGTGGATTCCAAAAACCTGGGCCAGGCCACCTACGATAGCGGCACCGGCCTCCAGCGCCTGGAGTACTACGGGCTGCCGCTGAGACCGGGCCGCAACCTGATCCAAGTCCAGACCCCCGCCGGCTCCGACCGGGTGGAGGTCTTCCTGGCAGGCCCGCCCGTGCGGCTCGAGGTCCGCCCGGTGCGCCTGGTGGCCGATGGCCGCACCCCCCTCGAGCTGGAGGTGCGGGCCCTGGACGCCCTGGGCCTGCCCGCCGGCTTTGGCGCGGTCACGGCGCAGACCTCGAGCGAACCGCTCGAGCCCGACGCCTTTCCGCTCCTGTCGGGGTATCAGGTGCTGCTCAAGGACGGACAGGCCAGGCTGCGGCTCAAACCCCTGGCCACGCCGGGCCCCCTACGCCTCGAGCTGGCCTACAACACCCTAGAGACGGCAGCCGAGTTCTTCGTCCCGGGGGCTCGAGCCGCGCTCTACCAGTACCAGGGGAGCCTCGGCGTGCGGCTGGGCGGCACGGTCCAGGCTTTTGGCAATGCCCGGGCCTACCTCGAAGCACCCCTCGGCCAGGGAAGCTTGCAAGGGGCGCTCGACCTAGGGGGACTGGCCCAACAGGTCAAACCCGACGGGCGCTTCCCCCTGCTGGGATCAGGGGAGGAGGCCAAACCCGCCCTGCGCTCGGACGACCCCATCGCCCTGCGCTACGACGAGCCCCGCCTCAGCCTGGGCTACTACGCCGAGGCCCTGAGCCTGCCGGGGGTGAGGGATCTGCCCTCCGCCACCGCCCTGCGCGGCGAATGGCGCGGCGACCTCAGCGTGAAGGGCTTCGCGGCCCTCCTGAGCAGCGCCACCCGGACCCGGGAGATCACCCCCGACGGGACCCGCATCTACCCCCTGGGCGAGGGGGTACTGGCCGGAAGCGAGCGGGTAGTGCTGCAGGAGGG
>PSML01000016.1:32688-32953 GCA_040290145.1 Meiothermus sp.
CCAGCCGGTGCGCCTGCGGGTCACCTACGCCCCGGAGGACACCCCCCGCGACCGGATCGGCCTCGGGGTGGGGCTCGAGTACAGGAGCGGGGGCTGGAGGTTCGGCCTGGGGCTGGCCCAGCTCGACCGGCTGCGCTGGGGGGCGGAGGTGGGCTACGAAGGGGGGGGCCTCAGCGTGGGGGCCCGCTACAGCTATGACGGGGGGAGCCGCTTCGGGCTGGAAGGCCGCCTCCAGGGGGAGGGTTGGGAGGGGCGGGCGGGCCTC